>CAJWUK010000129.1 GCA_913047365.1 uncultured Alphaproteobacteria bacterium
TCATGCTCATAACCTGAAGGTCGTAGGTTCAAATCCTACCCCCGCAACCATCATAGTTCATCAATAAAATCAACGACTTACGCCCGCCGCGGCCCCCTCATTGGGGGCCTTTTTTTTGTGCCTGGGTGCCATTTGGGTGCCAATTAATTAGGGGTTTATTTTCTGACCGTCAGGCGTTTGCCTGACAGGTTCCCCCTTTACATTGTAACCGATGTCGATTTGGTCAGCCAAGCTAGCGGTTCGGGGCCGGCGAAGAAGGCCCGCCGTGTTATAAAATCCCGCTAAAGGGCAGAGTTTTGCTCGTGTGATAGAGCCCACCGTTTCTTGTAAAAACCCATCCATGGCCTGTAACTGAACAAATATTAGGTGTAAGGCTGCGCCCCACGCCTCAGAAGCGTATTTATATTTTTGCACGTTGTCGTTTCTTGCATGTAGTGCGAGGGTAGGCCAACTTTTTGTGGAGAAATATCCAACAGCATGTACGGCTAAATTCCCAGTGTCGATTTATGAATGTCATTTGCTTGCAATTTGGCGACGCTTTTTTGACATGCTGGCTCTGGCTACTAGCAGTGAGACGCGTACCTGCTACATGGCTGAAACGTGACATCTGAACGGTTATGTCTTACTAGACCTAGCTTATGACAGAACACCCACCTATTCCTTGGAGTATTTTCGATAACCTGCCAGATCCGGTATTGGTTTTGGATCGAGATCGGACAATTATTTCCGCTAATAGAGCCGCACTGGATTTATTTGGGAGGTCTGTTGAGGGTAATGATATGGCCTTGGCGCTCCGCCAGCCTTCCGCCATTACCGTAGCGGAGGCCGCATTGAATGGTAAGCATCCTAAGCCGGCAGAGTTAAGCCTTTACACAGGCGCCAATCAGATCTTCGAAATTTGCGCCACACCAGTACCAGATGCAGGAGCGTTTAGGGCTGTCATCACACTGCATGATACCACCCGAGAAAAACAGACGGAGGGCATGCGCGCCGACTTCGTAGCTAACGTGTCGCACGAGCTGCGTTCGCCGCTTGCCTCTTTGATTGGTTTCGTCGAAACGCTTCGCGGACCCGCAAAAGATGATAGAGAGGCCCAAGAGAAGTTTCTTGGCATTATGCATAGTGAGGCCGAGCGTATGGCCCGGCTCATCGATGACCTGTTATCTTTGTCTAAGGTCGAAGTGGATGAGCATATCCAGCCCCGCGATCAAGTGTCGCTCTCTTCCTTGCTGCGGCAGGTCGTTGATGCAATGGGTGTTCGAGCTAATGAAAAGGGCATGACTGTCTCGCTAAATATGTCCGCTAATCTGCCGGACGTGGTTGGAGATGAAGATCAATTGACGCAGGTGTTTCAGAACTTGATTGATAATGCTGTTAAATACGGCCGTCCGAAAAGCGACATTAACATCGAGATATCGGTGGTAGATCGTGTGCCGGGTACCGCAGCTCCCGGGGTTTCCGTCAGCATTAAGGATCAGGGGGATGGTATTTCGGAGGAGCATCTGTCAAGGCTGACTGAACGCTTCTATCGCGTCGATAAGGCGCGGTCGCGCGAGCTTGGTGGAACCGGCCTTGGCCTTGCCATTGTTAAGCACATCATCGGCCGTCATCGTGGCTGGCTCGCGATCGATAGCGAAGAGAATATAGGTAGTACGTTCACCGTTACACTTCCGGTCCTTGAGGCTTAAGTCTCGTCCGGCGCGCTGTCACAAAACTGTAATACGACTGTCATACTCTTGTTACGCTGCGCGATTAGAAGGGACGGTGTCAGCAACATAGGGTTGTTGGTTTTGAAAAGATGCTTGGAAGGCTGAGCGTCATGACAGTCAGGAAGAAATTCATGCACAAAAGAACTCTCATGCTTGCCACTTTGGCCGCATTTACCTTTGGAGATCACGCGATCGCTCGCGACCAGATCCGTATCGTCGGATCAAGCACCGTTTACCCCTTCGCCACCACCGTTGCCGAGCAATTTGGAAAATCGACGGGCTTTAAGACACCGGTCGTGGAATCTACTGGTTCCGGCGGCGGCCTCAAGCTGTTTTGCTCTGGTGTTGGGGTTGAACACCCAGATATTACCAATGCATCGCGACGTATAAAGAAGTCCGAAGTGGAAAAGTGCCACAAGAACGGCGTCACCTCGGTCACGGAGATAAAGGTGGGTTACGACGGCATCGTGATGGCCAACTCCAAGGCATCCGCGGTGATGACGATCACTCGTAAGCAGATATTTCTGGCGTTGGCCAAGGATGTGCCAGGGCCGGACGGCAAGCTAATAGCGAACCCCAATAAGACCTGGAGAGACGTTGATGCGAACCTGCCCAATGTGAAGATAGAAGTTCTCGGTCCTCCGCCGACCTCGGGCACTCGTGACGCCTTTGCCGAACTCGCGTTGGAGGGGGGCTGTAAGAAATTTCCCGCTATCAAGGCGATGAAGAAAAAGAACAAAAAATCTTACAAAGCCGTCTGTCACTCTATCCGAGAGGACGGTGCTTACGTGGAAGCCGGTGAAAACGACGTGCTGATCGTTCGAAAGCTGGAGGCCAACCCGAACGCTTTCGGCGTGTTCGGTTATTCCTTCCTGGACCAAAATAGCGACAAGGTCCAGGGATCCCTGATTGAGGGCAAGAAGCCCACTTTCGAGAACATCGCCGAGGGCGCCTACCCAGTATCGCGTCCGCTATACTTCTACGTGAAGAATGCCCATGTGGGTTTCGTGCCAGGCATTAAGGAATACCTAGCAGAGTTCACTGCTGACAAGGCGTGGGGTGAAGAGGGCTACTTGACCGACAAGGGCCTGATCCCGATGCCCGAAGCCGAGCGCAACAAGTTCAAGACCGACGCGGCGGCATTCAACAACCTGTCTATGTAACCAAAGACAGAAAACAAACTTCGGCATTCGGCAGCAGCGGGTTTTGCTGCTGCCGAATTTTTAATTGATGTATGGGAAAGGCCGATGACGTGACCGTCTTATTGCTGATGGTGATCTTGTTAGGCCTGTCGGCCTGGGCGTTTCACTCTGGGCGCCGCCAGGCTCTCGTCCTGTCCAATGGTCGAGCGCGAACGCTGCATTCGCTTCCCGAATACTACGGATTCTATTTAGCCCTATGTTGCGCTACGCCGGCTTTGGGCGGCTTCGTGGTGTGGGCTGTCTTTGAACAGCAAATCATTGAATGGTTTACGATCGCAGCAATTTCGCCAGGCGTTCGGCTAGACGATCCGGCAAAGTTAGACCTGCTGCTCAACGACATCCGCAACCTGGCCAATGGCAACATTATAAGCCGCGCCGTGGATCCCGATTTGCAAGCCGCCGCTGACTATTATTTGGGTTTGCGCGATCTAAGTTTTGTAGCACTCGCCGCAGGTATGTTAGCGCTTTCCGGTGCCGGCGTGGTCCTTGGATGGGTAAACTTGAAGCCGGCGTTTAGGGCACGCGCTTGGGTAGAGCAATTTGTCCACTTCGTTATGATCGGCTGCTCAATCATCGCCGTGCTGACCACTTTCGGTATCGTGATGTCTTTGCTGTTCGAATCGCTGCGTTTTTTCCAGATGGTCTCGCCCATCGAGTTTTTTTTCGGCTTAGAGTGGAGCCCACAGACTGCGCTTCGTGACGACCAGGTTGCCAGTTCAGGCCGTTTCGGTGCGGTGCCATTGTTCGCGGGGACCTTGCTTATTTCCTTAATTGCCATGTGCATCGCCGCCCCCGTCGGTCTCATGGCTGCCATTTACATGGCGGAGTATGCTCCGGTGCGCTTGCGCGCAGTGGCAAAGCCGATGCTAGAGATCCTCGCCGGTATTCCGACAGTAGTCTACGGCTTCTTCGCGGCATTGACAGTAGCGCCTCTGTTTCGTGAGTGGGGCGCGGCCGGCGGGTTCCTGATCTCTTCCGAATCGGCGCTGGCTGCGGGCATAGTCATGGGTATTATGATCATCCCCTTCGTCTCGAGCCTATCCGATGACGTGATCACGGCGGTGCCACGTTCGCTCCGTGACGGCTCATTCGGACTAGGCGCGACAAAATCGGAAACCATCCGTAAGGTGGTTATTCCCGCGGCTCTGCCAGGAATTGTCGGTGGCCTTCTGCTGGCGATGTCCAGGGCTATTGGCGAAACGATGATTGTCGTCATGGCTGCTGGGCTAGCCGCCAATCTAACGGCAAATCCCTTTCAGGCAGTCACGACGGTGACTGTGCAGATTGTCACACTGTTGATCGGTGATCAGGAATTTGACAGCGCCAAGACCCTGGCGGCCTTCGCGCTTGGCCTGTTGCTATTCTGCACCACGTTGGTGCTAAACGTGATCGCGTTGTATGTCGTGAATAAATATAGAGAACGATATGACTGATAGATCTACGAAATCTGCTAAGGTCGCCGCGTCGTTGAGGCGTCGCCATGCTGCGGAACGTCGGTTCCGCCTTTACGGTATGGGGGCGGTGGCGTTCGCGCTGGCCTGCTTAGGCCTCTTGTTCTTCACCGTCGTATCCAAGGGCTACACCGCTTTCCAGCAGACCTATGTCAAGTTGCCCATCTACTTCGACGCCGGAGACATCGATCCGAAAAATTCGGGCGATCCTAAGGTCTGGGCGAAGGCTAACTATCAAGGAATGGCGAAGAAAAGCCTGCGCGGCCTGTTCCCCGACGTGAAGAAACGACGTGACAAGAGAGCACTCTACAAGCTCGCCAGCTCCGGCGCCGCCTACGAGTTGCGGGCCATTGTTCGCGAAAACCCGGACTTGGTCGGCACGACAACCGATGTCTGGGTCACGGCGGACGATGACGTGGACATGTTCATTAAGGGTTACATTCGGGGTGACGTTGCCGAAAACGAACGGCGCATCTCGAATAAGGAAATGGCCTGGATCGAGGCTCTAGTCGCTGACGGCCGCCTTGAGAAGCGCTTTAACACTACTTTCTTCAGCGCTGGTGACTCTCGCGAGCCGGAACTGGCGGGCGTGTGGGGCGCGGCGGCAGGGTCGTTCTTTACTTTGCTCGTGACTCTAGCCCTGGCTTTCCCCATTGGCGTAGCTGCGGCGATTTATCTGGAGGAGTTCGCGCCCAAGAACAAGCTGACGCAGGTGATCGAGATAAATATCAACAACCTCGCCGCCGTGCCGTCTATCGTTTTTGGTTTGCTTGGGTTGGCGGTCTTCCTGAACTTTATCGGCATGCCGCGCTCGGCCCCGCTGGTCGGTGGTGTGGTGCTGGCGCTGATGACGTTGCCGACCATTATTATCGCCGGCCGCGCAGCCATAAAGTCAGTGCCCCCGTCCATTCGCGAAGCGGCATTGGGTCTAGGGGCCTCGCGCAGTCAGGTGGTGTTTCACCATGTGCTGCCGCTGGCTATGCCCGGCGTGTTGACCGGCACCATCATTGGCATGGCGCAGGCCTTGGGCGAGACGGCGCCACTCCTCATGATCGGAATGGTCGCCTTTATAGTCGACATTCCGGGCGGCTTCACCGATCCGGCGACTGTGCTGCCGGTGCAGATCTATTTGTGGGCGGATAGCCCGGAACGCGCCTTCGTCGAGCGCACCTCGGCGGCTATTATGGTGTTGCTGGGATTCCTGATTATGATGAATTTGACGGCCGTCTGGCTGCGCAAGAAATTTGAGAGGCGGTGGTAGCATGATGACCGCGGAAACTAAAACGACGAACGAGGCCCACATGGATGAAGATGGCGGTTTAACTGACGACACGGTGGTGTCAATGAATCTGCCTCATCTCACCTTCCGCACCCGGAACGTGGAGGTTTTCTACGGTGAGACCCAAGCCCTATTCGGGATTGATCTAGATATTTTCCGCAATCAGGTGACCGCGCTGATTGGGCCGTCCGGCTGCGGTAAGTCCACGTACCTTCGTTGCCTAAACCGTATGAATGATACTATCGATGGATGTTGTGTTACCGGCATCATCGAATTGGATGGCGACGATGTTTACGACAAGGCTCTTGACCCGGTTCACCTGCGGGCCCGTGTCGGCATGGTTTTCCAAAAGGCGAATCCGTTTCCTAAGTCCATCTACGACAACACCGCCTACGGCCCCCGGTTGCATGGTCTAGCGGATAGCAAGGCGGACCTGGACGATGTCGTTGAAGGCAGTCTGACCAAGGCGGGATTGTGGGACGAGGTGAAAGACCGCCTCGATGCGCCGGGCACCGGACTATCTGGTGGCCAGCAACAACGCTTGTGCATCGCGCGAGCTATTGCGGTGGAGCCCGACGTGATTCTGATGGACGAGCCGTGCTCAGCCCTCGACCCCATCGCCACAGCTCGAATCGAAGAGTTAATGGACGAACTTCGAGAGAACTACACCATCGTCATTGTAACCCATTCCATGCAGCAAGCGGCACGGGTGTCGCAGCGCACCGCGTTTTTCCACCTCGGCAATCTGGTGGAATCGGGCGATACAGAGCAGATCTTTACTAAACCGTCGGACCAGCGGACTCAGGACTACATAACCGGGCGCTTCGGTTGAGGAGGGAAGCCCAATGCAGCACGAACACACCGTTAAATCTTTCGATGACGAACTGAAGCAACTGGATAGTATGATCGCGGAAATGGGGGGTATGGCGGAAGCTAATTTGGCTGGCGCAGTTGATGCGATGGTCCGGCGCGATACGGAGAGCGCCCTAGTGATTAAAAAAGCGGACAAAAAAATTGATGCCCTGGAGATTGAAATTGATGATCATGCGGTACGCATCCTCGCGCTACGCCAACCCATGGCGGACGATCTTCGTGCGGTCATTGTGGCATTAAAGACCGCCGCTGTGATCGAGCGCATCGGTGATTTCGCCAAAAACATCGCCAAACGCACTCAGGCCCTGTCGCAGTGTCCCGACCTCGGTGCCGCGAAGACTATCAAGCGGATGGCCGGCATGGCGCAAAACATGATGACTGATGTTCTGGACGCCTATGTCACTCGAGATGCGGACAAAGCCGACGAGGTCAGGCTTCGAGATGAGGAGTTGGACAGCCTTTACACTAGCCTGTTTCGGGAATTGCTTACCTACATGATGGAAAACCCAAAAAATATTACCGCGTCTACGCATCTTATGTTTGCTGCCAAGAACATCGAGCGTATCGGCGATCACGCCACCAATATTGCTGAGAACGTGCATTTTTTGGTCCACGGCCAAATGCCCGAGGAGCCCCGGCCCAAGGGTGATGGGTCCGTTTACATGACCGACCCAACCGCCGATGTCTGAGGTTTAGTGCGGCGCGATGAAACCAGCCATCCTCCTTGTCGAAGACGATCCATCCCTGATCGAACTGGTCCGCTACAACCTCGAAGCGGCGGATTTTGATGTTGCGGTTGAGATGGATGGCGATGGCGGTCTGATGGCTATACGCGAACGGGATTTTGACTTGGTTATTCTCGACTGGATGATGCCAAACATGTCTGGTATCGAAGTTGTTCGCCAAATTCGACGGATGAATGACAAGCGTGCTACGCCGGTGATTATGCTCACTGCCCGGGGAGAGGAGACCGATAAAATCCGCGGTCTGGACGCCGGTGCCGACGACTATGTGGTTAAGCCATTTTCACCTGCTGAACTAGTTTCCCGGGTTCGCGCCCTGTTGCGCCGTTCCGCGCCAGACATGGGTGGGGAGACGCTCGCCTACGAGGACCTGGAAATGGACCTGGTGTCGCACAAGGTAAATCGTGGGGGGCGGAGCGTTCATTTGGGTCCAACCGAATACCGTTTGTTACGTGTGCTAATGGAGAATCCGGGTCGTGTATATTCCCGCGAGCAACTTTTGGATAAAGCTTGGGGGCAAAACATTTATGTCGAAATCCGAACCGTGGACGTCCATGTCCGTCGTCTTCGCCGAGCAATTAACATAGATGGAAAGCCGGATTTGATTCGAACGGTTCGCGGATCCGGTTATGCGCTGGAT
>CAJWUK010000130.1 GCA_913047365.1 uncultured Alphaproteobacteria bacterium
TCTTTCTGCAGCGCGGCGATGTCGTCGTCCGAATAGCCATAGCGTTGCAGCACGTCGATGGTGTTTTCGCCGAACTCCGGCGCGCCGGTTGCAATAGCGGCATCGTGTCGGTTGGGTGTTCGGCTCAGATGCAACGGTTGGCCGACGATTTCGATCTCCCCCCGGCCTGTCGACGTCACCTTCTTGGCGATGCCGGAATGCCTGATTTGCGGATCGGCGAAGACCTGATCCATCGCATAGATCGGCCCGCAGGGAATCCGGGCGTCGTTGAGTGCTTCGATCCAGTACACGCTCGGTTGTGTCGAGGTTACTTTTTCGATCTCCTCGATCAGGGCCGGACGATTTTCATACCGGGCATCGAAGCTTTCGAAACGGGGGTCGTCGAGCAGGGCGTCAAGCCCCGCCGTTCTGCAGAACGTTTCCCAGTGATAGGGCATCGGCGCGATGTTGATATAGCCGTCCGTCGTGCGGAACGCGCCCATCGGCGCGATGGTCGGGTGATGATTTCCGCCCTGCGGGGGCACTTCTTCGTCAACCAGCCACCGTGCGGCCTGGAAATCGAGCAGGAAGATCATAGCTTCCAGAAGCGATGTCTGCACCCATTGGCCCTCGCCGGACCGTTCCCGTTCCAGCAGGGCGAGCGAGATGCCATTGGCGCACAGCACGCCCGCCATCATGTCGCTGATGGCTGCGCCAGAGCGCATAGGGCCGGTGCCGGGTTCCCCGGTTACCATCATGTGCCCGCCCATGCCCTGGGCAATTTGGTCCAAGCACGGGCGCTCGGCGTAGGGGCCGTCCTGGCCGAAGCCCGAAATGCTGGCATAGACGACGCGCGGATTTATTTCTTTCAGCGTGTCGTAATCGACCTTGAGGCGGTGTTTGACACCGGGCCGCATATTTTCGACGACGACATCGGTCTCTTTCGCCAGGCGGTAGAAGATTTCCCGCCCGGCGTCGGATTTTAGATCAAGCGTAAGGGATTCCTTATTTCGGTGCAGGTTCTGGAAATCCGCGCCGTGACGCTGCCCCAAATCCCCATTACCATCGCCGGGCGTTTCGATCTTAACGACCTCCGCGCCCCAGTCGGCAAGCTGGCGTACGGCAGTGGGGCCGGCCCTCGCCCGCGTCAGATCCAGCACTTTTATGTGGGACAGAACCTGCCCCTCTCTGTTGTCGACCATGAAACTCTTCCGCCGTCTGTGTGTGTTTCACAGGTTTATCGGATAAACCTTCGCAGATGAACGGTTTCTTTCCGCCAATGCCCGGCCACCGCGAATGAGTTCGGAAACGGAACTTTCCTGGCGCGTGCAGGCGCCGGTCTACGGCACCGCCTTTTTCGTCGGCAATCTGTTCGCGATGAGCCACGTCGTGATCCCGCTCTGGGCGGCGATCGAACTGGAAGCGTCGCTACTGATGGTGGGCGTAATCGTCGCCAGCCGCCAGTTGCTGCCGGTGACCATGTCGATCCACGGTGGCGCGCTGCTAGATCGGTTCGGGCCGCGTAGCGTTATCTTGACCCTGGGGCTGATCGGCGGTCTTTGCACGATTAGTGTGCCCCATGCGCCCTTTATCTGGGCGACCATCATGTTTCAGATTGTGATCGGGTTCTGCGAGACCACCAACTGGATCGGCGTGCAAAGCGCCGTCGGTACACTGATGAAGGGGGAACCCAAATACGCGGGGCGAATGGTGGCGTTTGCGCGAGCAGGCGGGTTTTTTGGGCCGATCTTGATCGGCCTGGCCTATGAATCATTCGGTCCAGGGGGTGGGTTCCTGTTCTTCGGCCTATGGGCGTTGTGCGGTACCGCAGGTGCGGTATTCCTGCCCCGCCATGTGCCGCAGAGCGAGGCAGAGGTCGGGCGACGCAGCGTGCGCAAAAGTGCTGCTGCAGTCATGCCCCGGCTATCGGATTACCATGAAACCTTCCGTTTGCTGGTGCTGCCTGCGGTTGCCCTGGTGATCGCCGCCACCTTCATGCGACAGACCGGATCCGGCGTGCAGTCGTCGTTCTACGGCGTCTGGCTGAAGGAGGTCGGCTATACCGCCGGGTTTATCGGCGTGTTGATCGGGATCAGCAACGGGGTGTCCGCCTTGTCGGCGCTGACCATCGGGCCGCTGACCCGCCGCATCGCCGATTACTGGCTGCTAATCCTGATGATCGGATGCGCCATCGTAGGGATCGCGGTGACGCCCCTGTTCGACGAGGCGGTGCTTCTGGCTATCGCGATAAGCGTGCGCGGCATCGGGCAGGGGCTAAACCTGCCCCTGATGATGTCCATCGCGTCCCGCGCGGTCGCGCGGGACCTCCAGGGTCGGGTGGCGGCGCTGCGCATAACGTTCAACAGGTTCGGTAGTGCGCTTGTCCCCGTAATCATGGGCGCGGTGGCTGAGGCCGTGGGCCTGGAAAACGCGTTCTACATCGTTGGCGGCACCGGAGTTCTGTTGCTGTGCGGGCTGTCCGTCTGGGTGTGGCAGACGCAGGACCAGTTTGACCGGGGATAACCCGACCGTCGTGGACCAGACCATGTCCCCCCGGGGTATAATCCAAGCGAGGAAAGCGGCGGATTTGAAATTCGCCTAGGGCATCACCTCAAAGTTTGTTCAGCCCCTGCAGCACGTCTTCCGGCGTGATTGGTACGGCGGAAACTTTTCCTCCGAGTATAGAGATCGCGTCGTTTACCGCGCTCAGCATGGCCTGTGGAACGCCCGCCATGCCACTTTCCCCGGCGCCCTTGGCTCCCAGTTCGGTCTTGCCCGTCGGCGTCACCACATGATCGATCACCACATCCGGCATTTCCGCTGACATTGGCACCAGATAATCAGCCATCGTGGCGTTTTGAAGCTGGCCGGCCTCGTCATATATCGTATGCTCGTAGAGCGCGTCGCCGATACCGTGGATGACGGAGCCCCGCTGCTGTTCGGCTACAAGCTGCGGATTGATGACCAGGCCGCAATCTTCGACGACCCAGTAATTCAGCACACGGACCAGACCGGTATCGGGGTCGACCTGCACATAGGTGCCGTGCGCGGCATTGGTGAAGATGTAATCGCGCACGCGGAACCTTTCGGTTGCCACTAGCACGGGGTGGTAATCGTCCGGTAACTGGAACGACCGCAGGAACGCGACTTTGCTTAGTTCCGCGATGGTAATGCGGCTGTTGCCGGTTTCGGCATCCACGATTTCGCTGTTCCGGATATCTAGCTTGTCGGCGTCGGTCTGTAACAGCACGCCCGCCAATTCGAGAATCTGCCCGCGAAGAGTTTTCGCCGCTTTCCACGTCGCTTCGCCGCCGATACCCGCCCCGCGCGATCCATATGTGCCGCCGCCGAACGGCACGGCGTCGGTATCGTTGGTGACGACACGGACTTCGTCGAATTTCAAACCGATGGCGCCTGCTACCACCTGCGCCAGCGCGGTTTCCGTTCCCTGGCCCTGCTCGGTCACCCCGGTAAGACACGTGACACCGCCTTCGGGTTCCAGCCGGATGGTCGTCCCGTCCTGCGCCGAAATCGGCACACCTGCAGGACCGTATATCAGCGCGCCGGGGTTGGTACCCTTGATAAAGGACGCAAATCCGATGCCCCGATACACGCCGCGTTCGCGCGCCGCTTCCTGGTCAGCTTTCAGCACGTCGAGGCCCATGGTTTCCGCCAGCTTTTCGAGACATGCCTGATGAGACAAATCCTGCAGCGGAATACCCGCCGGTGTGGTGACGGGGTAGGCGTCGTCCGGCACCAGGTTGCGCCGGCGGATGTCCAGCCGGTCGATCCCGGCTGCGTTTGCGGCCTTTTCCAGCAGGCTGTCGCATATCACGATGCCCATAGGGTGACCCACCGCCCGGTATTGGGAGGTCGGGACTTTATTCTGGAAGACAACCGTGGTCTTCGCGTGAAAATTCTCTATCGCGTAGGGACCGCCAGCGATGTTAAGCACCTGGTTAGCTTCCACAATGCTGGTGCGCGGATAGGCGGAATAGGCGCCGGCGGCAGTTATATCATCGAATTCAAAGGCGACGATCTTTCCGTCCGCGTCGATCCCCATACGCCCTGTCAGGCGATGATGGCGGGCGTGAATATCGGACACAAAGGCCTCCATCCGATCGGCGCGATAGCGTACAGGACGCCCCAGCATGATCGACAGCACGGCGGTCGCGAACTCATCGCCGTACAGATGGCTCTTGATGCCATAGGATCCGCCGCAATCATGTGCGATGACGTGGATGTCCCGTTCCGGGATATCCAGATGCTTCGACATCAGAATGCGGATCATATGTGGTGCCTGGCCACCGTAATGGACAGTCAGCCGCCGTTCCGAGGCATCATAATCAGAAATAATGGCGCGCGGTTCCAGCGTCACACCTGTGTGCCGGGCGAAATCGTAGGTGCCTTCAACGATATGTGCGGCTTGGTTGAAGCCAGCCTTGATGTTTCCCTTTTCTGCTACACGTTCGAACATCTTGTTGTCGCCGAGATCGGGATGCAGAACCGGTGTGTCCTCATCCAGCGCGGTCAGCATGTCGGCGACCGGCGGCTTTTCATTCCAGTCCACGAGTACCAGTTCGGCGGCGTCTTCTGCTATGGCGCGGGTTTCGGCGATCACGGCGACGGCGGGTTCGCCCTGCCAGACCGCACGTTCGACCGCCAGTGCGTATTGCGGTGCCGATTTCAGCACCGGCATGTTTTCCATCACGCCCAGCCAAGGTGTCATGCGGTTGCTGATTTCCTGACCGGTGACGACGGCGATCACTCCGGGCAATGCTTCCGCAGCTGAGGTATCGATGTTGCCGATATCTGCATGGGCAAACGGGCTGCGTACGAAGGCGACATCGACCATGCGCGGCAGAACCAGATCGTCGACATGGCGGCCCTGTCCGGCGACGGCCCGGCGCGCCATTAGGCGCGCAGGTGATTGGCCAATAGGATTTCCAGAGGCAGGCGAATTAGACATTAAGCTTGGGGTTTTACGAGCTAACTATTCATGAGACTTGGCAGGTAAAGCGCCAACTCGGGAAATATTATAAGAAGTACGAGTACTATTAGTGCGCAACCGATGTAAGGGGCGGCTGCTTTTGCGACCTGCCAGAGGGTGGTTCCTTTAGGTGCAACGGCCACCATTACGAATAACAGCAAACCAAATGGTGGGGTCGTGAGACTTATTTCGAGCGCTAACAACATTATTAGCCCAAACCACACCAGATCAAATTGAAAGGACTCTGCAAGAGGAAAAAAGATCGGCACGGTTAAAAGCATCATCGAAACCTGATCCATGAACATTCCGAGGATTAGAAGCACCCCGAACATGATCAGAAGAACGACGAGAGGAGCCAAATCAACCTTTGTCGCCCATTCAATCAGACCTGCACTTGCTCCGGTAAACGCCAAAAGCTGACTAAACGTTGTTGATGCAAGGATTATAAGAAGGACCATCGCGGTCACTCGGAGGGACCCGGCGAACGACTTGACTAGGACATCCCAGGTCATGACCCGAAAGAGTACCCCTAATACCACAACTCCGAAGGCGCCAAACCCGGCAGCCTCAGTTGGAGTAGCCACACCTAAAATTATCAAACCGATCACACAAAATACGATAAAGCCCATCGGTAAGACGTTAACGATGAGCGACCAGATGATTTCCTTTAGGGGCGAAGGTTCAACGGAATATTCAGGGGCCGCCTCGGGGTCAATTTTCACCTGTCCGTAAATAAGTATTGAATAAAGGATCGCGAGAATAAGGCCCGGGATCACTCCCGCAATTAGGAGCCCGCCGATATCGATCTCCGCAAGGCTTGCAAGCAGAACTGCAAGGGCTGAAGGCGGAATGATCATTGCCAAGCCACCCGTTCCTAAAATCGGACCCATGGACATATGGCCCTTGTATCCCCGCTTCGTCATCTCGGGGACCATAAGCGAGCCCATCATCGCAGTGTTGGCCATGGTAGACCCTGACAAGGTCGCGAAAATTGTTCCGCCAGCAACTGTGATGTAAGAAAGTCGTCCAGGGAGACGACCGAAGCATCGGTCCAAAGCGTCAAAGACGCGGACTGCCAACCCGGTATGGAAAAATAATTCACCCATAATTATGAAAAGCGGTACCGGAATAAGTGCGAAAATTGCCACAGAGTCTACAGCATTAGAAACTATGAGTGGCATCGCATCCAAGCCACCAGTCAGGGTGCCGTCGCCCATGAAAATGGCAGCGCCAATTATATTCGTAGTTAGAAATGCAAATGCTACCGGAAGGCCAAGCAGCATCAATGCAATGATCAGCCCGACCAGAAAGCCGGCAATGGAATACCACTCAGTAAGTATTTCCATTACAGGGATTCCCCGGAGGTGGCTTTATTTGAGTAGTAGGTGTCGAAACCAAGCAAATACCGTGAAAACTCAATTGCCACCAGAGAGAACCCAATCGGGAATGGTGCCATAAGCAGCCATTTGGGCATATCAACAGAGCGAAGGTCCTGCTCTCCCGTTTTAATTGCTTCTATTGTTTCAAGCGCACCGTAGTAAACGAAAAGAAGGGACAGAAGGATGCACGCGAGATATACGATTTTTTCAATAATTTTCCGTAATTTTGGCGGCATCGCGAGCCTTAGAGACTCGACCACAACGTGACCTTTATGTCGGACCAGGTAAGGTGCACCAAACATAGTACAGAAAAAAAGACTGTATTCCGCGACAGCGCTGTACCACTGAAGGGAATTGAAACCTAACGTCCGAATAGTAACGTCACAGATTATCCCAACGAATATAACCGCAAGGAGGACACCTCCTATTACAGCCAAGCCAAAAATAAGCCTATTGTAAGCACTAGTTATTAAGGTCATATCGGTAACGCGCAATAATGCCCCCCAACCTATAAAGGTTGGGGGGTAATGTTTAACTAAGCTTACTGGCCGTGGAAAATTCTGCTCAGTTCTTTAGCTTCGGGCGACTTAAGGTTTTTTAGCCGCTTAATGGGGGTTCCATTTGCCAACGCGATATATTTCTTCGCTGCAGCGCCGGACATTACAACTTCTTTAGCGCCGCCCTTTTTATAAATCTCTCTCTCTTTCGCGACGAGAGGGCCCCATATGCCTGCGGAAATTCTTTCCCAATCTTCCCCAACTTTAAGCAAAATCTTTTTGCCTTCAGGGCTCAATTTGGAAAGAGCTTTGTTACTAACAAAGGTGCAGGCTTCGATCTGATAGAAAGATGGGTGGACCGTATGGGTTACGAATTTTTGCCATTTGAATTTACGGGTCCAAAGATTTGGGAAGGGGAAGCCATCGACCACGCCCCTTTGAAGGGCTTCGTATATTTCCGGTACGTGTACCGTCATGGTTGTGGCGCCGAGAGCTTTGAGAAAACCGTCATAAATTGGCACGGAACGCATTTTGAAGCCCTTGAGTGAGACCACCCCATCAGGTCCAATTTCGGGCTTCTTCCTAAGGTACAACTGGAACTGAACACTTGAAGCGGTGTGTGACAGTATGATCCCGTTTAAGCGTTTGCTCACAGCTTTATTTAGGATCGCCATTCCGCCACTTTTTCGAGCATCCCATGGTTTAATTTGTTGTGCGGAGAGCGCATCGACCTCTGGAATTGAGCCCTGCAAATAGCTAGCCGCCGTATACATGAGATCGTAAACGCCGGACTTAAAACCCTTCGCTTGTGCTGCCGGCTTTCCTAGCTCGGAGCCACCAGTCCATTTGATCTTGAAATGCCCTTTACCGCGTTTATTCGCCTCTTCAATGAAGGGTAGATAATCTTTTGCAACCATCGGAAAGCTCTTTGGCCATCCCGATATACCTTTAAGTGTAACTTCAGCTGCCTGCGCGGCAGGGATTGCGAGAACACCGCTCAACGCAACCGCCGCGACTGCCGAG
>CAJWUK010000131.1 GCA_913047365.1 uncultured Alphaproteobacteria bacterium
TCCTTGTCCGACCGCGATACGCTTTTGGGGGGAATGCGCGCGATCTTGGCTACCACGGCCTCCACGTCCTTCACGGTAATCAGTTTCTTGCGCCGGCTTTCTGGCAACAACATCTGTGCCGCGCCCACCTCGTCGATCACGTCGATTGCCTTGTCGGGTAGCTTGCGGTCGTTGATGTGTTTTGCCGCTAGTTCCACCGCGGTGCGAATCGCCGCTGCGGTGTAGCGCACGCGATGATGCTTTTCATAATAGGGTTTCAGGCCACGGAGAATCTTCACCGCGTCCTCGACGCTGGGTTCCGGCACGTCGATCTTCTGAAACCGGCGAACCAGAGCACGATCCTTTTCAAAATAGGACCGATATTCCTTGTAGGTGGTAGACCCGATGCATTTCAGCGTGCCGCCCTGCAACGCGGGTTTTAGCAGGTTGGAGGCATCCATGGATCCGCCGCTCGTGGCTCCCGCGCCGATGACAGTGTGGATTTCGTCGATAAACAGAACCGCGCCTTCGTGGTTCTCCAGTTCGGTGACCACGGCTTTCAGCCGTTCCTCGAAATCGCCACGATACCGAGTGCCCGCCAGCAACGCGCCCATATCGAGCGCGAAAATTGTTGCTTCCTGCAGAACATCTGGCACATCGCCGTCGTGAATGCGCTTAGCGAGGCCTTCGGCAATCGCCGTTTTGCCGACGCCGGAATCGCCTACATAAAGCGGGTTGTTTTTGGTGCGGCGACAGAGAACCTGGATGGTGCGTTCGATTTCGGCTTCGCGCCCGATCAGCGGATCGATTTTTCCGTTCGCCGCCTTCTCGTTTAGGTTGACGCAATAGGTATCGAGCGCCTCGCCGGCGGACTTGCCGCCCTCTTCGCCTTCGTCGCCGTCTTCTTCGGATCCACGTACCTGGCGGTTTTCGGACCTGCCAGGCACCTTGGCGATGCCATGGCTAATGTAATTCACTGCATCGAACCGGGACATGTCCTGTTCTTGCAGGTAATAGACCGCGTGGCTTTCGCGTTCGGAGAACATGGCGACAAGGACATTGGCGCCGGTTACCTCCTGGCGGCCAGACGACTGAACGTGAATCGCCGCCCGCTGGACCACCCGCTGGAAGCTGGCGGTCGGTTTTGGATCCTCGTGGCCTTCGACCACAAGGTTCGACAGTTCGTCGTCCAGATAGGTTTTTAGATCTTCGCCAAGCTTGTCGATATCGACGCCGCAGGCTTTCAGAACGGCGATAGCGTCCTGATCTTCGGTCAGCGCCATAAGAAGGTGTTCCAGCGTCGCGTATTCGTGATTGCGCTCGTTCGCATGGGAGAGCGCGCGATGCAGGCTTTTTTCGAGATTGCGAGAAAGCATACTGTCAGGCCTTTTCCAAAGTGCATTGCAACGGGTGCTGGTGCTGCTTGGCCAGGTCCATCACCTGCTGGACCTTGGTTTCGGCAACTTCGTAGGTAAAGACGCCGCACACGCCGACGCCCTTTTGGTGGACGTGGAGCATAATGCGAGTGGCTTCTTCTTGGTTTTTGTTGAAGAAGCGTTCAAGCACCAAAACGACGAACTCCATCGGCGTAAAGTCGTCGTTCAGCATGATCACCTTGTACATTGCCGGCTTTTTGGTTTTGGGCTTGGTCTGGACGACGACACCGGTATTAGATCCGCCATCGTGGTCGTTGCCACCCGGCATATCTTCATCCTTGCCGTCCAGCCGCATTGGCGGCCAAGCCTTATTCCGAATATGTGCAGTTAGATCAGTCATCGCCTTAATAATATGGGATCGGTGAACGCGGATCAAAGCCAGTTCTGATTCCGCCCATTCATGTTTAATGAAACGTTAAAATTGTCGCCGCGCTCCGATGGTTCCGTTGCTACCAAGTTGAATTTCGAATTCTCCGTTATTCGGATTGCGACCACCTTCATGTTTTTCGGGACCATGATCGTGTGGATCAACCGGTACCGCCTTGTTGAAGGCGACCGCCGTCTTGTCGTTTTCCAACAAAATTCTGTTAAATTTCAATGATTTGAAGCGTTGAGACGGATACATCCAGTTATTCGCGTGAAGGCGTCCGTCCAGGCAACCTGCGACGACCCAATAAAGTTCCCGGGACGACAACCGAAGTCCGATCGGTTTAAAGTCGGTAAACCGGTCCGACTTAAACGCCGCCCGCAGGTCGCCGAGCGACTGGGGGCTGATGACGGAATTTAACCGTTCTCCCCGCCACGGTTTCAGCAGATTCGTTATCCGTATACCCTGGGTAAGGTCTCCGTCGCCGCGCGCAAATACCACAAATGCGGCTCCGCGCGTGCCGGACAGCTCGCTAACGTCATACGATCTGATCTGTTCGTCGTAGATGCCATTATAGACGAAACGAATCCCGTTTGCGGTGCCGGGACGGCAGGCATCTCTCAGATTTTCCGCTCCGACATAGTTGAACCAGCTCAGGCGCCTCGCGACGGGGCCGTCCGGCGGTCCGCCGTAGCGGCAACCCACCATCACTAACGAACCCAGAAAAAGGAAAATCGCAGTTTTTTTTCATATCCTACTTTCCAACCAGCCTGCGCGCCGCCATACAAAAGCCTCGTCCAGTACGAAGCCGCGTTCAAATTGTGTTAACAAAAGCTTCAAGTCGATAGTTCATGTTGGACAGCAGTTCATGATTTGATTAGGTTGAAAAGGATATGGGATAATAAAGTCCGGCGGTCAAATCAGCCGGAATTCCACCAGATCACGGCAACCGACGCCAACCTCGCTAGGAAGTCGCCGGGCGGGTCAGCCAGAACCAGAAAGTGTGAACCGACAGGTAACGGGGATGTAACTTGTTTCGGCTGTTAGTTGTCCTGACTTTAGTCACCTTCGGATTGACCGCCCAACCGGCCTTGGTGTCCGCCAAATACGCTTCGATTGTGGTCGAAGCGAATACCGGACGGATCCTCCATTCCGTGAATGCCCGCACCAAAAATTACCCGGCTTCGCTGACCAAGATTATGACGCTGTTCATGACGTTCGAAGCCATTAAAGACGAGACGTTGCGCGTAAAGGAAAAACTACCGGTATCGAGAGTGGCAGCCGGACGGTCCCCTTCCAAGCTGGGGTTGCGCCGCGGAGAATTCATTACGGTTGAAAATGCAATTAAGGCATTAGTCACAAAATCCGCCAATGACGTCGCAACCGTCCTAGGTGAGGCAATTGGTGGAACGGAAAGGAAATTTGCACGATTGATGACCTCACGCGCTCGCCGGCTCGGAATGAAGAATACGACTTTTAAAAACGCTTCGGGGCTGCCAAACCGTGGTCAGCTAAGCACGGCCGAAGACATGGCCATCCTCGCACGAGCCGTCCTGAGTCAGCATGCGGATATGTACCATCATTTTTCGCGCCAGACGTTTACGTATCGGGGTAGGACCCACAAATCTCATAACCGCCTGATGAAACGCTATCACGGTATGGATGGCATCAAGACAGGATACATCCGGGCCTCCGGGTTCAATTTGGTGGCGTCAGCCAGACGCGGAAAGACTCGTTTGATCGCGGTGGTCTTCGGTGGAAAATCAGCACGCTCGCGCGACCGTCACATGGCGAAACTGCTCGACCGGGGATTCAACTCCCTGAACATTTTCGTCGCCTCTTCCGACAAACACAGAAAGAGCGCTGTCGCATCTGGTAACCCCCGGAAGATCTCGCGCCCCGCTAAACGGCCCAAATACAGAAATAGTGGGAAGGTAAAAGCGAGGGCGGCAAGGACATCGCCCCGCAAGGTGGTCACCACGCCGCGCAACCTGCAAAGCTGGGCCATTCAGGTCGGCGCCTACAATCGATACGGACCTGCCCATCTGGCGATCACCCGCGCTGCGCGCGCGGTCCCCAGCCTGTTGCGCAACCGGTTCAGCATCGTCCGCCAGCGCAGCACCGTTCGCCGGGGCCTAAAGATCTACAAAGCACGGCTTCTGGTAGCGTCGGAATCGAAAGCTCGAAATTCCTGCCGCGCCCTGAAACGCCGCAAGATCGATTGCATGGTTATCTGGATGGGGCCGAGCTCATGATTTACTGATCGGCCCGAATTCGTCCTAGAAATCGGGGGGTTCGATACCGCTCGCACGCGCCTGTTTTATCAACGCTGTTTTCAACCTTTCCAGGCCCGCGGGCGTTTCGGCCTCACAACGGACGACTAGTACGTCTTGGGTGTTCGACGCGCGCAGCAGCCACCAGCCGTCGTCGGTCAGCACGCGAACGCCGTCAATATCGGAAACGTTGGCTCCAGCTTCAGCCAGACGGTCGCGCACTTCTTCCACGACCTCGAACTTGCGTTCTTCGGAGCACGGAAACCGAAGTTCCGGTGTATTGATCGGCTGCGGCAGTGACTTTCGGATATCCGCTAGGCTTTCATCACTTTGGGACAGACACGACAAAAGCCTCACCGCCGCATAGAGTGCGTCGTCATACCCGAAATAGCGGTCGGCGAAAAAGATATGTCCGCTCATCTCGCCGGACAGCAATGCGCCGGTTTCCGCCATTTTCGCCTTTATCAGTGAATGGCCGGTCCGCCACATTAGGGGATTACCTCCCATCTCGGCGATCTGGTCGAACAAAACCTGGCTGGCCTTCACATCCGCGATGATCGTCGCCCCCGGGTTGTCGGCTAGAATATCGGCCGACCACACCACCATAAGCTGATCGCCCCATAGAATCTCACCTTCACCATCAATAACACCTATGCGGTCGCCGTCCCCGTCGAACGCGATCCCAAGATCGCACCCTTCCTTCAGGACAACATCGCGAAGCTGCTCTAGGTTTTCGACCACTGTCGGATCGGGATGGTGTACAGGGAAGGTTCCGTCGATCTTTTCGTTCAGAAGCAGGTGCTCGCCCGGCAGGGCTTTTGCGAGGCGAACCATCGCCTCACCCGCAGAGCCGTTGCCGGCATCCCAGGCGACCTTCAGTTCCTTGCCACCGGTATAATCCTGACCGACCCTTGAGACGTAGCGGTCGAGCATGGGTTCCTGTCGGTCCTGCCCGCTGCCGTCCGCATAATCCGCAGCTGCCGCAATTTTTCCGAGGTTCTGGATGGCGTCACCATAGAACGGCTTGGTTCCGTGCATCATTTTGAATCCATTGTATTCCGGCGGATTGTGCGAGCCCGACACCATGATGCCGCCATCAGCACCAACGATATTTACTGCGAAATACAGCATCGGCGTGGGGCCCAGCCCAACGCGAACGGCATCGATACCGCTGTCCTTCAGACCATCGACGACGGCCTGTTCCATTTCAGGCGAGCTAAGCCGTCCATCGTATCCGACACAGGCTGTGGCACCGCCGTTTAGGGAAATTTCAGTGCCGAACGCACGGCCAATCGCATAGGCATCGTCGGTTGAAAGTGTCTCTTCGACAATCCCGCGGATATCGTATTCACGCAGGATTGTGGGGTCGAAGCGGTGGGCTTCGCCGCGACTCATTCTTTTCCTGCGGCCAGCACCGGTTCCCGGCCCACGCTGTAATAGTCGAACCCAGCTTTGATGATTTCATCGGGTTTATAGATATTACGCAGATCAATCATCAACGGCTTGTTCAATAGTGATTTGGCCCGTTCCAGGTCGAGCAACCGGAATTCGTTCCATTCAGTGACTATCGCCAGCGCGTCGGCACCTTCCATCGTTTCATAGGCATCGTCACAGAAATACGCACCGGGAAGCATTTCCTTCGCTTCCGTCATTCCCTTCGGATCAAATGTGTGGACGACCGCACCTGCCTCAATCAGAGCAGCGACGATGGCAAGGCTTGGGCTATCGCGCATGTCGTCGGTGTTGGGTTTAAACGTCAGACCGAGAACGGCGATCCTTTTGCCATCGACGGACCCGCCGCAGGCCTCGATCACCTTTTCGGCCATCTGGCGTTTCCGCTGGTCGTTTACCTCGACAACGGCTTCAATGATCTGAAGCGGCGCTTCGTAGTCGCGTGCTGTCTGTATCAACGCCAGCGTGTCCTTTGGAAAGCAGGATCCGCCATAACCAGGTCCAGCATGCAGGAACTTGCCGCCGATACGGCCATCCAGACCGATACCCCGGGCGACTTCCTGCACATCCGCGCCAACTTTTTCACATAAATTGGCGATTTCGTTGATGAAAGTGATCTTTGCCGCTAGGAACGTGTTGGCGGCATATTTTATTAGTTCCGCCGTCTCGATGCTGGTGAAGATGATGGGCGTTTCCAGCAGATACAGGGGACGATAAAGCTGGCGCAGAACTTCCGCGGCACGTTCGGAATCCGTCCCGATAACCACCCGGTCGGGCCGCATAAAATCCTCAATGGCAGATCCTTCACGTAGGAATTCCGGGTTGGAAGCGACGTCGAACTCATCGGGGTCACGATTTTCGCTGATGATCTGGTGAACCCTCCGGCCGGTACTGACCGGAACCGTGGACTTGGTGACGACGACGGTATACCCATCGATGGCGTAAGCAATTTCGGCGGCGGCGGCGAAAACATAGGAAAGATCGGCGTGGCCGTCGCCCCGGCGGCTTGGTGTGCCGACGGCAATGAACACCGCATCCGCGCCCTTAACTGCGGCTTCGAGGTCCGTCGTAAATGAAAGCCGCTCGGCCGCGACGTTCTTTTCGACGAGAGTATCCAGTCCCGGTTCATAGATCGGAATATCGCCCGCTAGTAGGCGTTCGATCTTCGACTTATCCTTGTCGACGCAGGCGACTTCGGTGCCAAATTCGGAGAAACAGGCACCGGAAACCAGGCCGACATATCCGGTGCCGATCATTGCGATACGCATGGTTTTCTCCGTCTCATTCTACTGTACTCGCGGCATACTGGTTCACTACGCCCTGTATCTGGTCTTTCAGATCCGATCGCGCCAGCGCAAATGCGACATTGGCTTCAAAAAAACCTATCTTGTCACCGCAATCGAACCGGCGCCCCTGAAAACGGAGGCCATGGAACGGTGCACTACCGATCATGCGTGCCATGGAATCCGTTATCTGAATCTCGCCGCCCGAGCCGACCTTTTTCTCGCTCAGATAATCGAAAATCTCCGGGAGCAGGATATATCGGCCGATAATACTTAGGGTCGACGGCGCATCCTCAGGATCAGGTTTTTCGACCATGCCTCTGACTTCGGCCAGCCGTCCTTGATCAGAGGCGACATCCAGGATGCCATAGCGATTGGTGTGTTCATGAGGCACATCAACGACGGCAACCACATTTCCGCCCGTCTCTTCATAGACCGAAACCATCTGTTTTAGGCAGGGTTCATCAGCCATCACTAGATCATCAGCAAGCAATATCGCGAAGGGCTCGTTTCCCACCAGTTCCCGGGCGCACCAGACGGCGTGGCCAAGACCCATGGGGTGCTGCTGGCGGGTGTAGGTAATGCGTCCCGGTTCCAGCACCGGGATATCAATGGCACGCAATTCCGCATCCTTGCCGCGTTCTCCAAGAACCTGGCGCAGTTCAAAACTGTGATCGAAAAAATCCTCAATCGCCGCTTTGCCCCGGCCGGTAACGAATATGATTTCCTCGATTCCGGCCGCCAATGCCTCTTCCACGGCGTATTGAATCAGCGGTTTGTCAACCACCGGCAGCATTTCTTTAGGCATGGCTTTGGTTGCGGGAAGGAATCGTGTTCCCAACCCGCCCACGGGAAAGACTGCTTTTCTAACTTTCTGGGGCAAATGGCGCTCCGGTCCTGCCAGTCGGCGCTGATAAAACTAAAAAAAAAAGCGCCTGTTCGGCGCGGAGGCTTTTTGCCATGCAGTTACCGGCGATGCAAGCAATCCTGCGGTCTATC
>CAJWUK010000132.1 GCA_913047365.1 uncultured Alphaproteobacteria bacterium
AGAGGACTGTGTTAACCCAATGAAAAAAACCTCTCTCAGGATGCGACTATCACCGCCCTACCCCGAAGAAAACACGCACCTAGTACCTTCCATCCTCGGAAAAGATCGGTATGTTCTGCGCTGCCGGAGAGGTGCCTGAGTGGTTTAAAGGACTGGTCTTGAAAACCAGCGTACGTGCAAGCGTACCGTGGGTTCGAATCCCACCCTCTCCGCCATGACTGACCAACATACTGACCAACAGTGACGATTAAACCAATATAAACAATGGGTTAATGCCCTATTCACTGGTCTTGAAAACCAGCAACCGTACAAACGTCTCGGGAATTCAATCTCCCCTCCTCCGCCACCCTTATTTCCGATAATGCCATTCGGGCTATTTGAACGCGGCGCCATATACCCCCGCAAGGGTATTAGCGACAGGCATGGCGTAAGTGTTTCATCCCCGATAGAGTTCAAGTCCAAAATTTTGGAACTCTCTGCGACAGGCGCGATAAAGAACCGCTGCAGAGGGCACAGATCGTTGAGGAACGCTAATGGCCGAAAAACAGGCAGAAAAAATCGTATATGTCTCTCATCCCGCCAGCGGTCTTGCCCGATCGAATTTTCCGCTTGAGACACACATATCGGGGGACCGGATCGTACGGTCGCTGCCGTTTCATATTCCCGAAGATACCCGACTTTACGAGATAAAAACGACGAACCGGGGTACGTATACCCGCCCCCGCAAGGAAGTACAGATGCCGCTGGCTATTGCGCATAAGCAGCGGGTGCATTCCGAAAATCGGGTGCGCTACCCGATGGTGCGCGAGGACTGGAGCCCGGAAAACCCCAACGCCTCGATGCGAGGAATCAGCGGTTACAAACGGATAGGTTGGGACGAGGCCACCGATATTATCGCCGGCGAGCTTAAACGGATTCACGAAACCTACGGCTCGATGGAGCCGGTATTCGTGCAGGCGGACGGGCACGGTCATTCAGGTTACATGCAGTCCCTGCATTTCTGGGGCCACTACCTGTTCGACATGATCCAGAAACACCTCGACTGGGGTTGGTGGACGCAGCAGGTGCGCAATCCAGATAGCTGGGAAGGGTATTACTGGGGTGCCAAACATGTCTGGGGTTTTAATGGCAGCCTGGGAGAGCCCTACCAGGACGCGGTTTGGGACGATGTGTTGGAAAACGCCGAAGTCGTCATCTTTTCCGGCTGCGACCCTGAGGCAACGGGGCTTGGTATGTCCGGAGGGATTGCCCTGGAGATGCCGAAGTGGCTGAAAAAGGCCGGCATAAAAATCATCTCGATCTCGCCTGATCTAAACTACGCCTCCGCCGTTCACGCCGACAAGTGGATCCCGATCAAGCCCAATACCGATGCGGCACTGTATCTTGCAGTCGCCCATACTTGGATTGCCGAGGGCACCTACGATAAGGCTTATGTCGCGAGCCACACCATCGGCTTCGAGACATTCCGGGCCCACGTTATGGGCGAAGACGACGGGATCGAGAAAACGCCCGCCTGGGGCGAGAAAATGACCGGCATCCCGTCGGCAACCATCAAGGCTCTTGCCCGCGAATGGGCGAAAAGGAAAACGACCCTCTCGGTCTATTTCGGTGGGCCCAAAGTGCGGGGAACCCTGTCGCATCTCGCATCGCGGATGGAGGCCTACGTGCTTGCCATGCAGGGTATCGGTTCGCCCGGTCGCCAGTTTCTGCGCATCGGAGCGCCGTCATTTTACAAGAAAGATCTTGCGCAGGTGCCGCGCTATCCGGAAGTCGATTTCAAGGGCCTGGCATTGAACCCAATGATCGAATACGCCATCGGCCACGCACCGGTATCGCCGTCCTTCGTACCGCGTACCCTGGCCGCCGAAGCGATCCTCAACGATCGGATCGAATGGAAAAGCACTACCTCTGCGCTGGCGAAGACCGAAGACCAGTTCAAAACATACCAGTTCCCGCCGTCGCCGGATCACCCCGGCATTCGAATGGTGTGGAACGAAAACGGCAGCCAACCGGGAAGCTGGGGCAATGGCTGGAAATGGCTCAACGCGCTGCGTAGTCCGCAGATTGAGTGCGTGGTGGGCGTTCACCCGTGGCTCGAGAACGATCTCGGTTTTTCCGACATCATCTTGCCGGCCCAGACAACATACGAGCACAACGATCTGGTCATCGTGCAACGTAGCGACATCCTGGGCATGTTCTATCAGGATCAGGCAATAGATCCTGTAGGAGAGTCGCTTAGCGATTTCGAAATTCATCGTCAGATCGGCCTGAAGCTGGGGCTCGATGAGGCGTTTCCCCCGGCCGAGGACTGGCTGAAAAAGGCCTACGAGGGCACGATCGCCTTCAGTAAACACGGCATCAATTGGGACGAGTTTAAGGAAAGAAAATACGTCATTTACGACAGCCCAACATGGGACGAATGGGTTGATATCAAAAAGGAACAGGGTTTTTCGGAGCGGGGTGGCGGGATGTCTCAATTCTGGGAAAAAGGTGAAGGTCTGGAAACGCCATCCGGTAAAATTGAGTTTGTGTCATCCCTTATTTCTGAGCACGACCCGGACAATGAAGAACGCCCGCCCGTCGCCAAATGGGTTTTGCACGAAGAATCCCCCGACCGGCCGAAAGCCCTTGATTATCCCCTCATCGTGATGTCGAACCATGCGCGCTACCGGTTCCACGTTCAGGGCGACGATATCCCCTGGATCCAGGAATTACAGAAAGTTCAGGGCTCGGATGGCTATCCCTACGAAGCATGCTGGATCAACCCAACAGACGCCGCGGCAAGAAATATCGAAAACGGCGATGTTCTGAAAGTCTATAACGAACGGGGTACTGTACTTGTTGGCGCATTCGTCACCGAACGGATTATCGCCGGTGCGATCTCCGTCGATCACGGCGCTAAGATGGATATCGTCGCGCTCAAGAACGAGCAGGTTGATCGCGGCGGTTCGATTAACCTGATTTCGCCCACGCCGCAGGAGAAGTACGGCGACGGTGAAATCAAAATCCCTGAGATGAACGTTACCGGTTTCCTGGTGCAGGTCGAAAAAATAGACCCGGCGGATATCAATCCGGGTACGCTGGGCGATATCGTTACCTCTGCTGAGGGAGACGACTGAGATGGAAAAAAGAGAATTTCTCATCGACGTTGGCGCCTGCACCGGTTGTAACCTTTGCGCCATTTCCTGCAAGGATGAACATGTCGAAAACAGCTTCGCGCCATGGTCGGCGCCGCAACCGGAAACCGGCCAATTCTGGGTTGATGTGAAAGCGTTGGAACGGGGCAAGCTGCCGCGCCTTAGCGTTTCGTACATGCCGACCTTCTGCCAGCATTGCGCGGACGCTCCGTGTATTCCTGCCTGCCCGGACGATGCGATCAAGACGCGGGATGACGGGCTTGTCTGGATCGATCCGAAGGCATGTACCGGTTGCGGGGAATGCGGACCTGCCTGTCCTTACGATGTAATCTTTTTCAACGAAGACGCCAACATTGCGCAGAAATGTACAGGTTGTGCGCACCGCGTCGATGAAGGCCTGCTGCCTCGCTGTGTCGAGGCCTGTCCGCACGAAGCGATCCTGTTTGGAGACGAAGGCGCACTTCAGGATGAGCGTAGCGAGATACTCAAGCCCGAGAAAAAGGCTGCGCCGCGCGCCTTATGGCGTGACCTGCCAAAACCCTGGATTGCGGGAGGCGTTGTCGACGCCGACCGCGATGAGGTCTTGCCCGGGGTGGCGGTGACTGTGTGCCAGCTCGAAGGCGATGAAACGTACGACGCGCTTACAGATAGCTTCGGCGATTTCTATGTCCGAAATTTGGAAACAGGCGGTCCGTATCGCGTCGAAATCTCGGCGAATGGCTATGAAAACGAAATGCGTGTTGTTGAGGCGAACAAAGATTGCGATCTAGGGACGATTACGCTCAAAAGGATATAGCGTTGTCATTCCACGGCTCTGCCTGCGCGAGTTCTAAACGGCTGTAGCTGCGGCCTCTGCGTCAGGAACCACGTCATAGGCATAAAGATGTTTGCGGAATTCGGCATGGGCTGCCAATTCCGCATCCCGTCGGTCGAGGTCGGTATAGGCCGACATCGAATCCACGCGCAGTCCGTTTTGCCGTGCACCGAGAACAATCTCGGCAACTCGCTCACGCCGAAGCTTTTCATAAGCTAGCAGCGCGGCCGGCGCAGATGCCTTTTCCACGTTCGCCAGAATGATCGCTAACGCCATCCCGTCTTCCATGGCCTGGTTCGCACCCTGACCAAGATGTGGCAACATTGGATGCGCCGCATCCCCAAGAAGTGTCAAACGCCCGTTAGTCCAAGTTGGCAGCGGTTCACGGTCATAGAGCGCCCATCGAAAGGTGTGATCGACCTCCGACAACACGGCTTCGATACGCGGATCCCAACCCTCGAATTCGGCGCGTAAGACGTTAGGATCACCGGGCGCGGACCAGGATTCTTTCATTTCTTCGTCCGTTGGCACGAAGCCCACATAGTTAATCATCTCCCCGTGACGGACGGGAAAGATAAGGAAGTGTTTAGACGGTCCTGCCCACATCAGCCAGCGGTCCATCGGCCAGTCTGGTAACCTGTCGCGGGAAACAAGCCCCCTATAGCTGATAGTTCCGTGGAAGACCGGAGTTGACGGGGGGTAGACGTTTGGGCGCAGTTCCGAATGAATGCCGTCGGCCGCGACCACAATATCGGCTTCGATCTTTACGCCGTTGTCGAACCATATCCTGGCTTTCTCGTCATCCTGTTCAAAACCTATTCCACGATATCCGCAATGGATAACGTCATCAGGCAAACCGGCAGCCAGAAGATCGACGAAATCTGCCCGATGCATGCCGTAGGTCGCATTCCAACCGGAGGCATCTTCAACCTGCACAGGTGCGATGGGGGTCCCGTCGTGGCGAAGGTATTGAGAATTTTCGCCAACGAGTGCGCCCCATTTTTCTACCGCTGCTCCCAGACCGACCCGTTCTAATTGCCGAACGCTATTGGGTGTCACGTAGAAACCGGCGCCGATTTCGCCCAGTTCAGGAGCCTGTTCGTAGACGGATACGTCCAGCCCCTGCGCGATCAGAGCATTCGCCGCAAACAGGCCGCCGATGCCTCCGCCGATTATGGCGACCTGCGGTCGGTCGTTAGACATTTTCATTCTCCGCGTAAATTTCTTTTGATTTCCTAGTTCCAGGCCCGCGCGGCGGTTTCCTGCATGATTTCGAGTTTCCGCCACTGTGCGTCTTCGGAAAGAATATTCCCGCCGATACCCGACGCAAAGCCGCATTGCGGGCTGATGGCAAGCTGGTCGACATCAATAAATCGCTGGGCATTGTCTATACGGGCCAGCAGGTCGTCCACCATTTCGACTTCGCCGGTTTTCGTCGTGATCAGGCCTAGAACTACGGTCGGGCCACCCTTCGGGACATATCGTAACGGCTCAAAGCCCCCTGCCCGTTCGCTGTCGTATTCCAGCAGCAGTCTGTCGAATTTCAGGTTTGCGAAGAGGTATTCGGCAATACCTTCATAAGTGCCTTCGCGGTGCCACATGGATGCCCGGTTACCACGGCAGATATGAACTCCGAAGCAGGCCTTCCCTTCATGGCCAACGATCGCTCCATTGGTTGCATCGACCGCTCGGGCAAGATTTTTCATTGGATCTTCGCCACGGGCTGCGATCCGTTCCAGAGTTGCCTTGTCGACGTAGCCCGTATAGCTGGGTTCATCGATCTGGATGTATTCGCAGCCCGCATCAACCAGCTCACCGACCATTTCGTTCTGGATTTTCGTGACATCCTTCAGGAATGCGTCCGCCGTTTCATAGGATGGACCTGAATTCGGTATGTCGCACATCTGGGCGACCCTGTCCGGACCCATAATCATTGCCTTGGCCGGGTTCTTGGTTGCTGATTTGAGAGAATTGTATTCCTTTAAAGGAAAGTTTTTCGATAGCCGGAGTTTGGCGGTGGCTGGAACCTTAAAAACCTCCACGGCATCGGCGCCGCGTGTTTTCGGTTTTTCATCCTCCTTCGCGTCGTGCCCGGGGTTTTGGAGAAACAGCCTCCAGGATCCTTCCCAGAGATCCCATCCTTCAACGTCCGAAAAGCTTACCTGCCAGTTCAGTCGTCGGTATTCGCCGTCCGAAATTACTTCCAGACCGACCGCCTCTTGCTTGGCGACGACATCCCGGATGGCGGCATCCTGCACTTTCTCCAATGCGGCATCGTCAATCTCGTTTTTACCCCGCGATACAAATGCCTCGATCAATGACTGCGGCCTTAAGAAACTGCCGATATGATCGGTGCGCATTCGTTTGGATATCATCGGGTCATTCCATAAGGCCCGGCAGGAAAAGGGACAGCGCCGGAATGGCCACAATCAGGGAAACGCGCACTATATCGGCGGCTATAAACGGCAGTACCCCACGGAATATCTTTGTCAACTCAATATCCGGCAGCATTGATTTTAGAACGAACACATTCAAACCAATGGGCGGCGTGATCAGGCTGATTTCGATCACAACGACAACAACGATCCCGAACCAGATCAGGTCGAAGCCAAGCGCATGCATCACCGGATAGAACACAGGAACCGTAAGTAGCATCATGGAAATGCTTTCGAGGATACAGCCCAAGACGATGTAGATGGCGATGCATATCACCACCACCATGATCGGAGCCACATCGATACTGGTGAACCAGTCGGCGATATCGTTGGGCACCCGGGCGACGTTGATGAAATTCGCAAACAATAAGGATCCGATCAGAAGAGCCAGCAGCATGGCCGTGGTCCGCCCTGTTTCTGCCAGCGCATCAAGGGTAATTTTTACCGTCAGTCGCCGTCGTAACAGCGCGATAAAAAAAGCGCCGAAAGCGCCGATGCCGGCGGCTTCCGTCGGCGTGAAAATGCCTCCGTAAATTCCGCCCATCACGATGATGAACAACAACAGCATGCCCCATATACCGCGAAGCGCTTGAAACCGCTCACGCAGAGGAAGTTTTTCACCGCGTGGGCCCAGTTCCGGGTTGATGCGGATCATTACCGCGACAGCGGCGGCGTATAGAAAAACGCCCAGCAGGCCTGGAATAACGCCGGCTGCAAAGAGTGCGCCGATATCGGTTTCGGTCATGATGCCATAGAATACGAGCGCCACACTGGGTGGAATTAGAATCCCGAGCGTGCCGCCCGCCGCCACTGAACCAGTGGCTAGTCGTTCGTCGTAGCCATATTTCTGCATTGACGGGATTGCGACCTTTGACATCGTGGCCACGGTCGCAAGGCTGGAACCGCAGACAGCACTGAAACCGCCACAGGCAACAACTGTTGCCATGGCAAGCCCACCTCGAAAATGTCCAAGCCAGGCATTCGAGGCTTCATATAAATCGTGGGAAATACCTGAACGTGCAACGAAATTGCCCATCAGGATGAATAGAGGCAGTACCGAAAAATCGTAAACGAGAACGGTATCAACTGCCGTATTCCCGATGCTGCGGAACGCGGGCTCGAAACCGATATAGTATCCAAAGCCAATGGTGCCGACGATCGCCATGCCGAACGAAATCGGCACCTGCAAAAACAGCAGGACGAACAGCGCGGCAAATCCTACAAGGGCGGCTTCCATGCTCTAGCCCACCTCGTCGCCGGATTTCGGCCGCGCACCGCGGACATAGCACCATGCTAGTATCAGAAAGATCAGCGCCGCGAAGAACGTCAGCACGCTCATGACGAATACGAAGGGCGCGGTTTGAATTTGGAGGAACATCAACTC
>CAJWUK010000133.1 GCA_913047365.1 uncultured Alphaproteobacteria bacterium
GCATCACAAACAAAAAATAGTACTGGTGCTGTCGGCTATGCGCCATTTCGCTGAGTCGCTTCGCCAGCGCGGTCTGACAGTCGACTATGTAGACTTGGACGACCCTGACAATACGGGCAGCTTCACAACCGAGATCCAACGCGCGGTGGTGCGGCATAGCCCAAGCCGTATTGTTGTGACCGAACCTTCGGAATGGCGTGTAAAGGCGATTGCCGAAAGCTGGGAAACTCTTACCGGCATTCCCGTCGAAATACGTTCTGATCGTCGCTTTTTCGCGAGCCATAAGAGGTTCGCTGACTGGGCCAGTGGCCGACGCAGCTGGCGGATGGAGAATTTCTACCGCGAAATGCGTCGAGAACATCAGATTCTGATGGACGGTGATCAGCCAGAGGGCGGCGCTTGGAATTATGATGCGGAAAATCGTAAAAGCTTGCCAGCCGACGCCTCAATTCCGGAGCGGCTTCGCTTCGCGCCCGATAATAAGACACGTGAGGTCATAGCGCTCGTGGCGCATCGCTTCGGCAATCATTTTGGCGCTGTTGATAAATTCAGTTGGCCGGTGACCCGCGCCGACGCGCTGGAGGCGTTGCGGGATTTCATAGACAACGCCCTGCCGTGGTTCGGCGATTACCAAGACGCCATGAAGGCGGGTGAGAGCTTTCTTTACCATTCTCTGCTTGCGCCATCCCTCAATCTCGGCCTGCTGTCTCCGCGTGAAGTTTGCTCTGCAGTTGAAGATGCCTGGCGCGCAGGCGCGGTGCCGATCAACGCAGCCGAAGGGTTTATTCGTCAGATATTGGGCTGGCGGGAATATGTCCGTGGGGTCTACTGGACGTTGATGCCAAATTATGCAGACGCTAATGCTTTAGGCGCGAACCGGCCCCTCCCGGAATTCTACTGGACCGGTGAGACTGATATGCGGTGCCTAAGCGAAGCAATTAAAAGTACCCGCGATACCGCATACTCTCACCATATTCAGCGGCTGATGATAACTGGAAACTTCGCGTTGCTTGCGGGCATAGCCCCGAGGGAGATCGAACGCTGGTATCTCGCTGTTTACGCCGACGCTGTTGAGTGGGTCGAGATGCCGAATACGTTGGGAATGGCCGTATTCGCCGACGGCGGCAAGATGGCATCCAAACCTTACGCTTCTTCAGGCGCATATATTAATCGCATGTCTGATTTCTGCAAAGGTTGTGCCTACGATGTAAGGAAGAAGACTGGGCCAAAAGCATGCCCTTTCAATTACCTGTACTGGGCATTCTTGCTTCAAAATCAATCTCATCTTGATAAAAACCCCCGCATGGCGATGCCTTATCGCACGCTGGCGAAATGGTCCTCGGAGAAAAAGCAGAGTTACCGAAATGACGCGGGGGCATTTCTTGGATACCTTACAGACAAGCATTTGTCGTAAGGCAGAAGACACGACTGTCTCTCCCCCCAGTGTTGCCATCATTACGGCGCCGACATAGGTTGTTTTTAACGAATAAAGCCCCTTACAGGGATCGTATGTCTTTGGAAGCCGCATAAGTTTCCTTCACGTACGTGGGAACCAAAATGACGGTCAGGACCGAACATGAAGCCGATGCGGAGCCCGCATCGCTGGTATCTTTTATAGACCTCAATCCTGAAACCGAGGATTTTCTGGAAGCGGTACTTAACGGGCTTTCATGCGACCAGAAGGAGTTACCATGCAAGTTTTTCTATGACGAACGTGGGTCGCGCCTTTTCGACCAGATTTGCGACCTCGAGGAATATTACCCGACCCGGACGGAGATCGGCATTCTTCAAGACCGGCTGGGAGAAATTGCGGAGCTTATCGGCCGTGGCGCCCATCTGGTCGAACTCGGCAGCGGTGCGAGTGTAAAAATACGCACTTTGTTGAACGCCCTGCCCGACCTTGCTCAATACACGGCGGTCGATATCTCGAAAGAATTTTTGCTGAAAAGCGCGGAAACGCTGGCAAAAGACTATCCTGATCTGGATGTCGCCGCTGTTTGCGCAGACTATACTTCGGAATTCCGGGTTCCGGCCCCGCGGCGGCAGGACGCCCGAAACGTGGCGTTTTTTCCGGGTTCCACAATCGGAAACTTTTCGCCTGACGAAGCAGAAATATTTCTCAGGGGAATCCTCGAAACGCTGGGTACCGGAAGCGGTCTTTTGATCGGCGTCGATCTAAAGAAAGATCCATCTGTCCTCCATGCCGCTTATAATGATGCAGCCGGGCTGACGACGGAGTTCAATCTCAATCTGCTAACCCGGGTAAACCGGGAGCTGGGTGCCAATTTTGATCTGTCCGCCTTCACCCACAACGCGGTCTATCTGGAAGATGAAGGCCGCATTGAAATGCATCTTGTAAGTTCCGTTGCTCAAACCGTTTCGGTTGGAGGCAAATCATTCAAATTTTCCGTCGGCGAATACATAAACACGGAAATTTCCTGCAAATATCGGGTTGATGAATTCCGGGACCTATGTCGGCGAGCGGGTTACGTGCCCGTGGCAAGCTGGACCGATAGCGATTCCCTTTTCAGCGTGCATTATTTTACGGCAGACTGAAACCACGATTACATTTGAGGGCCCGATTTCTTCGTGAAGATAGACATCATCGTCGATACCGTTTGCCCCTGGTGCTACATCGGCAAGAAACGTTTTGATCGTGCGCTATCGATCCGTCCTCAGCAAGATCTGCAGGTTGGCTGGCGCGCCTTCCAACTGAACCCCGACATGCCGACCGAGGGTATGGACCGCCGTGCCTACGTGGCAGAAAAATTCGGCGGTCTGGAGCGGGCAAAAACGGTCCATGGCAGCCTTGCGCGCGCCGGCGCCGAAGAGGGCATAGATTTCAATTTCAGCGCTATTGGAAAGACCCCTAACACCGTCAATTCTCACAGACTGATCAGATATGCGGCGGAGTTTGATCTTCAGACACCGGTCGTGAGTGCCGTCTTCGATGCCTATTTCCTGGAAGGTAAAGATATCGGGGATATATCGGTTCTGACCGATATCAGCGCGGAAGTGGGGTTGGACAGCGATAAAACCCGAAATTTCCTCGAAACAGATACGGATGTGGAAAGCATCCTCGCCGAAGACGAATTGGCCCGGAGACTGGGTGTGAACGGCGTCCCCTGCTTTATCGTCAATCGCAAATACGCCGTATCCGGGGCACAATCCCCAGAAGTGCTGGTTCAGGTATTCGACCTTGCCAATCAGGATGAGACGCCGGCTCTCAACGACTAAAAGGAAAAAACTATTTAATTCAATTTCTTATTGGCAATATTTAATCCATTTTATTTGGTTTATTTTTTCTTTGCCGTGAGAATTGCCCCGTACCGGATACCCGTAGCAAGCGGTGAAGTATGTGACTGAAAAAGCCGGGCAGTCAAAAACGGTGAGGTTAGTTGAATATCACTAGGTAATAGAAATAGTGAGTTATAAAGCCAAGCTTCCCCAGGCAATTGACCTGACAAATCGTTTCTCTGGCTCAGCTTTTGGACCAGTTCTAGGAAACTCAGTTAGCCTACGCTTTTAGGTCTCTGCTTTTAAGCTTTCGGCGTTCTTCACAACAAATATCCCAATCTTTTCGTTGCGACCGGGTACCTCAGCCGTGTGCTTCTCCATACTCGCCGCGTTTGACGATACATGTTTGGCCACGTCTTCGGAAAAAATCAGTTGAGCGCCGAATTCCTTGGTCATGGCTTCCAGACGGCTGGCCGTATTCACACTATCCCCAATCGCCGTGAGGCCGGAAGCCGTGCCGTATCCCATTTCCCCGATAATCGCGGGGCCCGCATGAACGCCGATACCGATACGCAGAGGTTCATCCAGTTCGTCGCCAAGCTGAGCGTTTAGCTCAGCCAGCTTCTTTGACATATTGCTTGCCGCTTCCAGCGCCTGACGGGCGCCGGAGGCGACATCTGTTTTGGTACCGAACAGCGCCATCACGCCGTCGCCGATAAATTTGTCCAGGTGACCGCCGGCTTCTTCAACTGCTTCGCCCATATGGGCGAAGTATCGGTTTAGGACGAAGACGACATCATAAGGCAGTTTTTTCTCGGAAAACCGCGTGAACGACCGCAGGTCGGCGAACAGAATGGCGATTTCCCGTTCCTGCCCGGCCAGATCGGGACTTCGGCGCCGCGCGTCGCGAACCGTCGCGTTGGGGGGCAACAGTGGGGTAACCGATACATTCCCCGAAGGAATAGCCTGGCAGGCAAGGCGTACTCCTGGCGGTGCCCCTACCCTATCCAGGACCTTCGTTTCTTCGGATGACGGATCGGGAAGATTGTCCGCACCCTCCACAATCCGCACACGGCATGTCGAACACCGCCCCCGGCCGCCACAAACAGAGGCGTGCGGAATATCGTTCAGCCGGCTCGCTTCTAGGATGCTGATCCCAGGCGCTGCTTTTGCCGATTTATCCCCCGGATAGTCGATACGGAAGAAACCGCGCCGACGTTCGACGATACAGCGACCAAGTCTGCCGAACAGCGCGACACCGATCAGGCCTAACACGGTCATTCTGACCCAGAAGGCGATATCCAGAATTTGGTTTACGCCAGCCGAATTGGGCGGTTTGACCGTCCTTTGGAATTCAGAGCGCCATACCGGATCTTCAAACAAGACCAGCGCCTCCTTGGCGCCTGCATAATATCCAAGCCAGGCACAAACAGGCAGCAGCACAGAAATAGACAACAGGACAGGGGAGAATTTTGCGAACCAGGGTTTCAGTCTGAGCCAGAAATAAAGACCGATGCAGCCGTGTATCCAGGCTGCGAAAAGGCCTGCAGTCTGGATCAGGACCCCGTTTTCAGAAAATTTCCACTGTGCGAGGAGGATGAAGGCGTAGGTATCATTCGTCCCGAACATCTGGTGGACACCCCGCGACCCGACGAAATGAAGGGCTAGAAGTAACGGGATCGCAAAACCCAGAGACAGTTGCAGGGCTTCACCCACCGACATTTTTAGTGAGCGTCTGTCGTAAAGAGCCCAGGTAGCGAGCAACAGATGAATGAACAGCGATCCCATCATGGCGGCTGAGCCGATGGGGTTTCGCCAGATCAGCAGGAAATTCTCCCTTCCCGCTTCCATCGCCGAGAGAGAGTGAATTCCGAGAGCGTGATTGGCCATGTGACTGGCCACAAAAACAAACAGAATAAGGCCCGTCGTCAGCCGTACCTTACGAACCATTCCGTTCTGCCCCGCACCAGGATAGATATATGCTTAGCCCTGTTTTGCGCGTTTCGCGACCGCTGCATCAAGCGACTTCTTCAGGGACAAATACTCACTGCAATCAGTGCCGCAAATCCGTTTGAGAGCAGCCAGCTGTTTTTCAGCCGCTGGAATGTTTCCGAGTTCGACGTAGGCCTGCCCCAGATATTCGTTGGCGCCCCGGTGGTCGGCATCCAGGGAAATCGCCTTCTGGTAGTAGGTGACGGCCCGGGCATAGTCGCCGGATTTACGGTGACTGTACCCGAGATAATTCAGGGCATCGGGATGGCGCGGCTGCTGGTCGATGACGTCGTTCAACAGGTTGATTGCCTTTCGGTATTTTTTGGCATCGACTGCCCGAACCGCCTTTCGATAGGTATCATCCACACTCGGCTTGGAGGCGCTGCTGTCGTTGCCAGAACCCGCCGCCTGAACGTTTCCAAGGGGTGCGGCGATGAGCAAAAGTGCGGCTGCCAGTGTCAAAAATCTTTTCATCAGGTTCATCCTTGTTCTTAAGCGTTCTGCAGAGCAGATGCCCTACATTGCACCTATAACACGTTGAAACGAAATTTATTCCGTCTTTCAGCGATATTTCGTGGTGATATTCGTCGCAGTTAGACGCAAATCGTTGAAAAGGTTTCCAAAATCATACTTCGCTTCTTGTCGAAACCTGTTTTAGGGACCATGTTGAAATCATGAACGAGAACGAGACAAATCAGCAAAGGCGAGACGCCGCAAAGACCCGTTTGTCCGACCGCAGGAAGGGAAGATTTCGCAGTCACCTTCGCGGATATTTTCTGGCAGGCGTCCTGGTTACCGCGCCGATCGGGATCACGTTTTACATATCCTGGCTGTTGATCCGGTGGGTCGATTCCAAGGTCACACCTCTGATCCCGGTGACCTATAATCCTGAGACCTATCTACCCTTCGCGGTTCCAGGACTGGGCCTGGTTATCGTTTTTATTCTGCTGACTTTTATCGGCTGGGCTACGGCGGGTCTTCTGGGTCGCCTGTGGACCCGTGTGACCGAACGGGCTTTGGCCAGAATGCCGGTCGTCCGAAGCGTCTACGGCGCCGTCAAACAGATCATTGAAACCATCCTGAAACAGCAATCAAACGCCTTCCGGCAGGTTGTTTTGTTTGAATATCCCCGCCGGGGAAGCTGGGCACTCGGTTTCATAACGGGCCAGACGCAGGGTGAAGTCCAGAACCTTACATCCGACGATGTCGTGAATGTGTTCCTGCCGACAACGCCAAATCCAACCTCCGGCTACCTTCTGTTCATTCCGAAGAAAGAACTCGTGATCCTGGATATGACGGTCGAAGAAGGCATCAAGATGGTGGTGTCGGGCGGTATTGTAACCCCTCCTGATCGAAGGTCAGCGGCCGAACGGGAAACCAGGCGTGTCGCACCCGCGGATGCCAATGCCAAAACGATTCCCTACGAGGACAATCGGGCCGCTGACGAATAAGTCAGCCGGAAAGCGCTGTCTTCACAACGGCATCCCTCTCGAAAAGATAAAGCAGGGTCCGCAACGCCTGACCGCGATCTGATGTCAACTCTGGGTCGCGGGAGAGGACAAGCTGGGCATCATCCCGCGCGGCTGCAATCAGGTCTGCATGAACTGCGAGATCGGCTATACGAAACTGTGGTAAACCGCTCTGACGTGTACCGAGCACCTCGCCCGCGCCCCGAAGCCGTAAATCCTCTTCTGCAATTACAAATCCGTCATTTGTTTCGCGCATGACCTTCAGGCGTGCCGTCGCGGTATCAGTCAGCGGTTCGCCGTACAACAGGATGCATGAAGACGCCTTGTCGCTGCGGCCAACCCTGCCTCTTAACTGGTGAAGCTGGGCCAACCCGAACCGTTCCGCCTGCTCGATCACCATGATGGTCGCTTCAGGAACATCGACGCCGACTTCGATCACGGTTGTTGCCACCAGTATGTCAAGATCTCCCGCCGCAAAGCGTTCCATCACCGCATCTTTTTCCGCCGCTTTAAGGCGCCCGTGCACCAGGCCCACGCGATCGCCGAACCTTTGTGAAAGGGCTGCATGGCGCTCAGTCGCCGCCGCGATGTCGATGACATCGGAATCCTCAACAAGCGGACAGACCCAATAGACCCGGGCACGATCGGCTGTTGCGTGATTTAATCTGTCCACGACCTGCTCGATCCGCGCAATAGGCAGTGCCCGTGTTTCGATCGGCTTTCTGCCGGCGGGTTTTTCGGTCAGCCGCGACGTTTCCAGATCTCCATAAGCCGTCATCATCAGCGTCCGGGGGATCGGGGTCGCGGTCATGACGAGAATATCGGCTGCAGCGCCTTTTCCCGCGAGGGCGAGCCGCTGGTGGACACCAAAACGGTGCTGTTCGTCGACCACGACAAGCGCCAGATCCTTGAAGGCGACATCGTCCTGAAAAATTGCGTGGGTACCGATAACAATTTTGGTCTCGCCCGATTTCAGCCCGTCGACCAGTGCTTTCCGACGTTTTCCTTTATCCC
>CAJWUK010000134.1 GCA_913047365.1 uncultured Alphaproteobacteria bacterium
CCTTGGTTTCGCCGTAGGTCACCATGACGGCGCCGTCGGCCTGCCGGGCGATCTTGCCCGTTTCGATGGACAGCGTGCGCCCACCCCATTCAATTTCCTTACGATGAACTGTGAACATATCTTCCATTCCTTCCTCGGGCCCGCCGCCCTATGCGACCTGGCCGGGTTTTCGCGCCGTACTTGGCTGGCACGGCCGGCGGGCGTTCGAACCCTTGCCGGACTTTCCGCGCGGCCCCCATGGCCGCAACATATGAACCGGATTTCGTGTAGGCGCAATCGACGGCCCGAAAGCATGGGCTGGACAAAACACGGTTACGAAACCGGGTAGATGATCAGCGCCGGAGTCCCAGACGGCCAATCAAAGTCTCATAGCGCGATTGATCCTTGCGCTTGAGATAGTCCAGCAGGCGCCGACGCTGGCCGACCATCATCAGCAGGCCGCGACGCGAGTGGAAATCTTTTTTGTGCTCTTTCAGATGTTCGGTCAGGTTTACTATACGTTCGGAAAGAATAGCGACCTGAACCTCGGGCGAGCCCGTATCTTGTTCGCCGGTGGAATACTCTCCAATGAGTTCCGCCTTGCGCTCTTGCGTAATCGACATCGTCTACTCCGTTTCCACGCCCTCAAAGTGAGCGCTTTCGAGGTTGAAAACCCGTATCGGTCGGATGTCCTCTCCTTCGAGACAGGCGAGCGCGACGGGGGTTTCCCCTTTCATGGCACACAGCACATCCCCGTCACGTACAGCGTCCAACTGGTTCGCATCGACGAAGAAAGTGCCGCTGCTTCGCGCCCGGACCGTGCGTCCGTGACGCAGGTTACCGGCCTGAGTTTCCGTCATGGCCAGTGCCGGGATGTCGTCCAGCGCGGTCGTGACGGGCAGCAAGCAATCTTGCGAGGGGGCACATAGCACGGTTTCCCCTAGTTTATCCAGCGAAATCGCATGGTTTTCATCGAACGGCCCGCACCGGGTCCGGCGCAGGTCGGCCACATGGGCAGCTGAACCAAGCGCCCGGCCCAGATCGCGGGCCAGACTGCGAATATACGTGCCTTTGCCGCAGGTTACGTCGAATACGGCCCGGTCTCCACCGGGCCGGGCCACGATCTCGAACGATGATATGTCGACCTCGCGCGGAGGCGGGGTCTCCCCCTCCCCGGCCCGGGCCAGCTTGTAGGAACGTTCGCCCCGGATCTTGATGGCGGAATACATCGGCGGCACCTGCCTGATACGCCCGGTGAAATTCGGCAAAATTCCAAGGATTTCGGCATCGGTGGGCCTATGGTCGCTGGTAGCAGTAACGCGGCCTTCGAGATCGTCGGTATTGCGCTCTTCGCCAAAAACCGCCGAAAACCGGTAGGTTTTCTCCCCGTCCATAACATAGGGCACGGTTTTAGTCGCTTCGCCCAGGGCGATCGGCAAGATCCCAGTGGCAAGGGGATCCAGCGTCCCCGCGTGTCCGGCCTTCTGGGCATCTAGTATCCGGCGCACGCGCCCAACTGCCCGGGTCGATGTCAGCCCGGCGGGCTTGTCCATGACAACCCAGCCGCTGACGGGGCGGCCCTTTCGTTTACGGGCCATCGTCTCTGCCGGGGCCCTCGGTATCCCGCGACGCATCGACATCCGAGCTGACCGCCGGGGTACGAAGGAGCGTATCAATGTGCTGGGCGTTATCAAAACTGCCGTCCAGTTCGAAGGACAGAGCGGGCAACCGCCGCAACTGAACCGATTGAGCCATGCGCCGGCGAAAAAACGGCGCGGCGCGGGAAAGGCTCTCAAGCACTTTGGTTGTATCGAAACCACCCAATGGCATCACGAAGGCGGTCGCATTACGCAGATCGGGGCTTATGCGGACCTCGGTGACCGTGATCGACACGCCATCCAGACCCGGATCGTGGGCCTCGCCACGTTCCAGCAATTGCGACAGAGCATGACGGATCACCTCGCCGACACGCAATTGCCGCTGGCTGCGGGATCTGGACTCGCCGCGCTTCATTAATTCCTTCCGATAATTTGTTATCGCTTCCGCGACATCGAACCGACCCTAGTCATCCAGGGTACGGGCGATCTCCTCCACCTCGAAGCATTCGATGACGTCGTCGGCCCGGATGTCCTGGTAGTTTTCGAAGGCCATGCCGCATTCAAAGCCCTGGGTGACTTCGCGGACCTCGTCCTTAAAGCGTTTCAAGGTGGACAGCTTGCCCTCGTGAATAACGACATCGTCGCGCAGCAAACGCACGCTCGCGCCCCGGCGGACGACGCCTTCGGTAACCTCGCAGCCAGCAACCCGGCCCACCTTGGAGATGTTGAAGACCTCCTTAATGGCAGCATTGCCGAGGAAAGTTTCCCTAATCTGCGGCGCCAGCATGCCGGTCAGCATCGATTTCAAATCGTCGATCAGATCGTAAATGATCGCGTAGTAGCGAATGTCCACCCCTTCGCCCTCAGCCAATTTGCGGGCCTGCGCGTTCGCACGGACGTTGAAGCCGACCAACATCGCATTCGATGCCTGGGCCAGCGCCACGTCGGACTCATTGATGCCGCCGACACCGGTGTGGAGAACACTAACCGAGACTTCATCCGTGCTAAGGTTCTGGGCACTTTGCATAATCGCTTCTAAAGAACCCTGGACGTCCGCCTTGACCACGATCGGCACTTCCTTGACCTCACCGGCCTGAATCTGGCTGAACATTTCGTCCAGCGTGCCTCGGGCGCCGGCCTGCACCTTGGCATCCCGGTCGCGGCGTTTGCGGAATTCGGTAATTTCACGGGCGCGCGCTTCGTTTTCGACCACTGCAAATTCATCGCCGGCGTTCGGCGTGCCATTCAGACCCAGAATTTCAACCGGCGTAGACGGCAGCGCAGCATCAACGCGTTCACCCGCGTCATCCAACAACGCCCGAACCTTGCCCCATTGGGAACCGGCGACGACGATATCCCCGACATTCAGCGTGCCGCGCTGCACCAGAACCGTGGCGACAGAACCCCGGCCGGTTTCGATCTTGGCTTCTACGACCACGCCTTCGGCGCTGCGGTCCGGATTTGCGCTAATTTCCAGAAGTTCCGATTGAAGCACGATGGCTTCGAGCAGCGTGTCGAGATTGGTCTTTTCGACGGCGGATACTTCCACGGACAGGATGTCGCCACCCATGGATTCATCGACCAGTTCGTGCGAAAGCAATTCGTTCCGCACCCGGGTCGCATCGGCGTTGGGCCGGTCCATCTTGTTGATCGCGACAATGATCGGCACCTCGGCAGCCTTGGAATGATCGATGGCTTCGATCGTTTGCGGCATGATGCCGTCGTCTGCGGCAACGACCAGGACGACGATGTCAGTGACATTGGCGCCGCGAGACCGCATGGCGGTGAAAGCTTCGTGACCGGGAGTATCAAGAAACGTAACCCGGTCGCCGCTGGGAATTTCGATCTGATAGGCGCCGATATGCTGGGTGATGCCGCCGGCTTCCCCCGATACCACGTCGGTTTCTCGCAGCGCATCCAACAGTGAAGTCTTGCCGTGATCGACATGGCCCATGATCGTCACCACCGGCGGGCGGGACTTCATGTTGCCTTCTTGATCTTCTTCGCCTTTCAGGCCGATTTCTACATCAGCCTCGGATACCCGCCTGGCGGTATGGCCAAATTCCTCGACGATCAACTCTGCTGTATCCGCATCGATCGTCTGTGTGATAGTGGCCATAATATCGTTGTTCATCAGCGCCTTAACCACGTCGCCCGACCGTTCGGTCATGCGGTTGGCCAGTTCCTGAACGGTAATCGTGTCGGGGATCGTGACTTCGCGGAATACCTTGACCGATTCCTTCGGTTGAGAGGCGGCACGCTTGACCCGTTCGCGCTGACGGCGAACGGAGGCCAGACTGCGCACGCGCTCTTCATCGTTCAGCGCCTGTGAAATGGTCAGCTTACCGGCACGGCGGCGCTGGTCGCCACGGCGGGGCGTCGGCTTGCGAGCGTCGGCCCGGCGTTTTTCTTCCTGTTCCGTTTCTTCGGGACGCTGTTCAGCCTTGCCCTTGCTTTTAGGCTTCGCGGCGTCGACTGCCTCGGCAGCCTCCAGTCGGGCCGCCTGTTCGGCGGCGCTGCGCGCAGCCTCTTCTTCCATACGATGGCGGGCTTCTTCTTCCTCGCGGCGGCGGGCTTCTTCTTCGCGGCGGCGTTCATTTTCAATTTCGCGCTGGCGCTGTTCTTCCTCACGACGGCGCGCTTCCAACGCCTCACGCTCGGCCTGGTTTTCCGCGATTTCTGTTTCGGTCTGGCGGGCGCCTTCCAGCGCACGCATGCGGGCGGCGCGTTCCTGATCGGTCAAGGTACGCGGCGGGGCGGTTTCTTTCTTGACCTCGGGTTCAGGCGCGACGGGTTCCGCCGGCGCGGGCACTTCTTCACCGATCTTCACCTCTTGAACCTCGGCCATACCACCGTCATCGGCCTGCTTGAACGTGCGCTTGCGCCGGACTTCGACGGCAACCGACTTGGACCGGCCATGGCTGAAACTCTGACGCACCTGACCGGCATCGACAGTTTTGTTCAACTCAAGCTTGCCCGGACGCGAAAGCGTGAGCTTCTTTTTCTTGCCGTCGGTCTTTTCTGTTTCTTCAGTCATATTCCGTCAGCTTTCCTGCAACTCCAGCGCGACGCCGTTTCCGGTGTCTTCGTTTTCCAGCCCGGCTCGCCGGATTGCATCTCGACGCAAACTTTCGGCCAGGCCGGATGCCAAAATGGCGACATGAACAGCCCGATCCCGGCCAAAAGGCGCACCGAGCTGATGGGCCGTCCAAAGCGAGAAAGTATCGGTTCCCGCCGCGATCCGGCTTAGTTTTTTCCGCCCATCATCGGCGCCGTCCGACGCTTCGATAAGCAGCGCGGCACGTCCTGACGCCAGGGCTTCGCGAACCTTTTGGAACCCCGACACCGCAACGCCGGAGCGCCGCGCAAGGCCGATAAGATCCAAGCAACGCCGATCGAACAATGCAATTATACGGGCAGGCAAATCATCCGGAACCGACACATTCCGACGGGCCGCCTTCGAGAATCTGTTCTCGGCGCAGGCCCGGCGGACTATATCCCCGGACGCGGTCAACCACAATCCACGACCCGGCAGTTTCTCTTCCAGATCGGGTACTACTGCGCCCTCAGGCGACACCACAAAGCGGATAAGCCTGTCGCGCGGTGCCGATTGCCACGTCTGGATACAACGCCGTTCGGGCGCCTTATTTACCGTTGCTGCGGTCACGTAGATGCCAGCCCCCCTGTCTCAGCTTTCCTGCGGCTCTTCCACCGGCGCCCCTTCGGGATCGGCAGCGTCGGTGGTGTCCGCCGCTGGTTCAAGTTCGTCGTCGAACCAGTGGGCGCGTGCGGCCATGATAATGGTATTCGCCTGTTCTTCATCTAGCCCGTAATCAGCCAGAACGCCCCGGCCTTCGCCCTCACGGTTGCCGGGATCGATCAGCTCGTCGGACGCAAGATCGCCAAGATCGTCGAGGCTTTTGATGCCGGCCTCGCCCAGCGTTACCAGCATCTGCGGTGACAACCCGGCAATTGCCGCGACGTCATCTTCGACACCTATCTTTCGGCGTTCTTCGGTCAGCCGCTCCTCTTCTTCGGCAAGGAACGCATTCGCGCGGTTGCGAAGTTCTTCGGCGATGTCATCGTCAAACCCTTCGATATTCAGCAGATCTTCCAACGGCACGAAGGCAATTTCTTCGACGCTGGAGAAGCCTTCGGTGACCAGCAGATGCGCCAGAACATCATCGACATCCAGCCCGTCGATAAACATCTGAGACCTGGAGTTGAATTCTTCCTGACGCCGTTCGGATTCTTCGTCCTCGGTCAGGATCATAATGTCCCACTGGCTCAGCTGCGATGCTAGACGGACATTCTGGCCGCGGCGGCCGATGGCGAGGCTGAGCTGGTCGTCGGGCACGACGACTTCGATCTTTTGCTGTTCCTCATCGAGGACGACCTTGGTCACCTCCGCCGGCGCCAAACCGTTCACGATGAATGTCGCAGGATCGGGCGACCACTGGATGATATCGATCTTTTCGCCCTGCAATTCGCCGACGACCGCCTGAACTCGGCTGCCCCGCATTCCGACGCAAGCACCGACTGGATCGATGCTGGAATCGTTCGACAACACAGCGATTTTCGCGCGGCTGCCGGGATCACGGGCAACCGACTTTATTTCGATGATGCCGTCATAGATTTCCGGCACTTCTTGGGCGAACAACTTTGCCATGAACTGGGGATGGCTGCGCGATAGGAAAATCTGCGGCCCGCGCAGTTCCTCCCGGACGTCGTATATATAGGAGCGCACCCGGTCGCCCGGTCGCAGCGATTCCCGCGGAATCGATTCGTCGCGGCGGATAACGCCTTCGGCGCGGCCGAGATCGACAGTTATGTTGCCGAATTCCGTCCGCTTGACGATGCCGTTGACGATTTCCGTCACCCGGTCCTTGTATTCCTCGTATTGACGCTTTCGTTCGGCTTCACGCACCTTTTGCACGATCACCTGTTTCGCGGTCTGCGCGGCGATGCGGCCGAATTCGATAGGCGGCAGAGGATCGACGAGGAATTCACCGATAGCCGCGCCTTCCTTCATGGTCTGCGCTTCCTTAGGTGTGATCTGGGTGACCTCGTTCTCGATCTCCTCAACCACTTCCAGATACCGGGCCAGCTTTATATCACCGCTTTTACGATCGATTTCAGCGCGGACATCGTGTTCCTGTCCGTATTTGGAGCGGGCGGCTTTCTGGATTGCCATTTCCATCGCTATCAAGACCTCTTCCGCCTCGATCGATTTTTCGCGCGCAACCGCATCCGCGATCTGCAACAGCTCCAGCCGGTCGTATCCCGCAACCGGAATGTTCTCCATATCAACCATGATCGTTCTTCCGTTGGCCTTGTTTTGCTCTCGTCATGTTTTCAGGTGTGCGCCTTTTGGCTTGCCGCGATCAGTTCGTCGGTCAACAACAGCTTGGCGCGGTGAATATTGTGAAATGGAACCGCATAGGTTTCCCCATCGACTTCTATCAGAATCTCGTTTCCATCGGTGCCGCCGAGGACGCCCTTGAACCGTTTGCGTCCCAGAACCGCTTCCCGGCTTTCCACCCGGGCATCAAAGCCTGCGAACCGGTCGTAATCGCCAAGCCCCACAAGCGGCCGGTCGATACCGGGGGAGCTGACTTCCAGCGTGTAGGCATCGGAAATCGGGTCTTCTTCGTCCAGTAGCTTGGAAATCTGCCGGCTGATGGTAGCACAATCGTCGACGGTCATTTCGGCCCGGTCGGTGCGTTCGACCATGATCTGCAGACACGGATCCTGTCCGCCGCCGAGCTGGACGCGCACAAGATCGTAACCCATGCCGTCGAGGACGGGCTCGATCATTGTGCCGATCATGGTAACCTGGTTCATTCCGGCGTTTCGGTCCGTTCTTTCCCTTGCATATACGGCTGCCGTAACAGCCGTTTACCGGCCACGCGCCCTATTAAAATTCACTGACGAAACGGCAACAAAAAAAGCGGGCCGGGCCCACTTATTTAAGCTGTTGTTTCGCCCTGACCGGGCATGTGGTCGA
>CAJWUK010000135.1 GCA_913047365.1 uncultured Alphaproteobacteria bacterium
ATATTCGTGATGGTGAAATGCGAACTGGGCCGCGCGTATGATGTTGCCGCTGCCGCTGTCGACAATGTGGAAGCCGTCTCTGAGGTTTATTCCATCTCGGGCCAGCACGACCTGATGATGAAATGCGCCCTGGACGACGATAAGGATATCGGACACTTCGTTACCCAGGAATTGCAGCTTCTCGACGGCGTCGCGGATACCTTTACATTGATTGCGTTTAACGCCTTTACCTGATTTTTAACCTTCTTCCCGGCTCTGGTAGAGCGGTTTCGACCCCTCGATTTTGAGACGAGGTTCCTCGCCGTCGATCGCAGTTAGCGCCTCTGTTTCTTCCAGACTTTCGTGGCACCGCGTGGTCAGGTTCAGATAATCGCGGTTGCCGTCTTTCATCCATTGCTTTTCCTGGTCGGTCAGATCTCGCAGTACTTTGGCCGGGGCGCCCGCCGCGATCACGTTTTCAGGGATTTCCATCGCCGCAGGCACGAAGGCAAGCGCCGCGACCAGCGCATGATCGTGAATTTCGGCGCCATCCATTACCACCGCATTCATGCCAACCAGAACCCTATCATGCAGGACCGATCCGTGCAGGACGGCGCCGTGTCCCACATTGCAATTTTCGCCGATAATCACATCGCCGCCTGAAAAACAGTGTGCGGTACAGTTGTCCTGGAAATTGCTGCCTTTGCCCATGACAAACCGTCCGAAATCTGCGCGGATCGATGCGCACGGGCCGATGTAACAATCCGGCCCGATCACGACATCGCCAATCAGAACGGCGGACGGGTGCACGAAAGCCGACGGATCAACCGCCGGTGTCACGCCGTCAATTGCATAAACCTTGACCATGGGAATATCACTTTCAAAACAAAGACGGCGGGGATACCGCCGTCTTTTAGCTAGCTAATATGAACCGGTGTCGATCAGACGTGAAAAGATTCCCCGCAACCGCAGCGCCCCTTTTCATTCGGATTGTTGAACACAAAGCCAGACTGAAGTTTATCCTCCACGTAATCCATTTCTGTGCCGATCAGAAACATCAGCGCCTTTGAGTCCACAAACAGCTTCACCCCCTTCTGCTCCACAACCTCGTCCAGAGGCTCCTTGTCTTGAGCAAATTCCATTTCATAGGCCATGCCTGAACAGCCGCCTGTACGAATACCTATCCGCAAGCCGTTCGCCGGCTCCGACCGGTTCGCCATAAGATGCTTAACGCGGTCTGCCGCCGCGTCTGTCAAAGACATTACTGAAGTATTCATTTGAACATCCTCGTCCGGTTCGTTTGTTCAGGGGCGCTTCCGTGCGCCTACATAAAGCCCAGTTCAAGTTTGGCCGCTTCGGACATCATTTCCGGTTCCCACGGCGGATCCCAAGTCAATTCCAGATCGACTTCACCCACGCCGTCCACCATTTCTACCCGCGATTTTACCTGCGCAGGTAGGATCTCGGCGACCGGACAATGGGGTGACGTCAGGGTCATCAACAGGTCGACCTTATCGCTTTCTTTGACATGCACATCATAAATCAGACCCAGGTCGTAAATATTTACCGGTATTTCGGGGTCGTAACATTCGCGGATCGCGGCGATGACGTCGTTCTTCAGCACTTCCTCCGGGGTGTTTGCCACTGATTCCCGTTGTTCACTCTGGGGCAACGTTTGTTTTGTCTCATCCATGATCTATCACGTTACTCAGTTGTTACTTCATCCGCGCCACCGTCAAGAGCGGCGCTAAATGTTTGCCAGGGTAAAGTCGCGCATTTGATCCGTGTCGGAAAATCCCGCACCCCTATAAGAGCCGCCAACTGGTCATCGTCGGCCAATTGGGGAGGGTCATCATCCGTAATTAATTCCAGAAATCTGGCGTGGGCGGCTTTCGCGTCATCCACCGTCATTCCCTTGATCATGTCAGTCATCATCGATGCCGACGCGACCGAAATCGCGCAACCGCGCGCTTCAAACATCGCATCCTGAATGCGATCCCCGTCCAGTTTCACGTAAACCGATATCCGGTCGCCGCAAAGCGGGTTGTTTCCCTGGGCTTCGCAAGTAGCTTCGTCCAAATGGCCTGAATTATGAGGTTTCCGGCTGTGATCCAAGATAATCTCTTGATACAGGTCGCGAAGGTCTGTGCTCACGCGAAAATCTCCTGAACCTTGCGTACGCCTTCGATCAGCGCGTCTACTTCGTCATGCGTATTATACAGCCCGAATGATGCCCGCACCGTAGCAGCAACATCAAAGCGATCCATCACCGGCTGGGCGCAGTGATGCCCTGTCCGGACGGCAATGCCGCTGTGATCTAGAATGGTTCCCACATCATGCGGATGCACATCTTCAATATTGAATGACAGGATTGCCGCTTTTTCGGGCGCTGTGCCGAGTATATCGATAGTGTTCATCGATTGCAGGCGTTCGGTCGCATATTCCAGCAAGTCGTGTTCGTGCGCTGTGATGGCGTCGAAACCGATCCCGGTTACGTAATCGATCGCCGATCCCAACGCTATAATCCCCGCAATATGGGGCGTACCGGCTTCAAACTTGAACGGCAGTTCGGCATAGGTGGTTTTTTCGAACGTTACACGGTCGATCATCTCGCCCCCGCCCTGATAGGGCGGCATCAATTCGAGCAACGCCTCTTTCCCGTAGAGAATGCCGATGCCGCTGGGGCCGTAAAGCTTGTGCCCTGAAAAGACATAGAAATCGACGTCTAGCGCCTGCACGTCTACCGAGATGTGCGGTACAGCCTGACAACCATCCAGCAGAACCACCGCACCCTGTTCATGGGCGAGGCGGATGACGTCAGTCACCGGCACCACGGTGCCAAGTGCATTCGACACATGGGTCACGGCCACCATCTTCGTTCTGTCAGACAGCAGCTTTTTATAGTCCTCCATCAAAAACGTGCCGTCATCGCCGATGGGAACGACCTTGACAATCGCCCCGGTCTGCTCCGCGACGATCTGCCAGGGTACGATGTTGGAATGGTGTTCCAACACCGACAGGATGATTTCATCACCCTCTTTCAGGTTTGCCCTGCCCCAGCTTGACGCCACTAGGTTGATGCCCTCTGTCGCGCCCCGGACGAAGATGATTTCTTTTTCATCCGCCGCGTTCAGTAAATCCTGAGTTTTACGACGGGCGTTTTCCATCGCATCCGTCGCAATCTGGCTCAGGTGATGAACCCCGCGATGGACATTCGCGTAGCCAGTTTCGTAAGTACGTTTGATCTGCTCGATGACCGTCGATGGCTTATGCGCGCTGGCGCCGTTATCTAGATACACCAGCGGTTTACCATGCACCTGTTCGGACAGGATTGGAAAATCCTTTCGGATTTCGTCGATGGGATAACCGCCGTTGATGACGTTCATGCGCCTTCTCCCGCGTCCATCCAGCCGGAAACGGCGTCCCCCACATGGTCGCGCAGCACGCCTTCAGGCAGTTTTTCCAGAACTTCACCGATAAATGCCTCGATTAGCAGCGCCTTTGCCCGTCCCACTGGAATTCCCCGGCTTTGCAGATAAAACAGCGCCTCACGATCCAGATCGCCCACTGTCGCGCCGTGGGCGCATTTAACATCATCCGCGAATATGCGCAGTTCCGGTTTTGCATCTGCATGTGCACCGGGAGACAGCAGTAGGTTCCGGTTGGATTGGCTGGAATCGGTCTTCTGAGCGTCCTGCTGGACTATCACACCGCCCTGGAAAACCGAACGCGATTGATCATCCAGCACATTTCGAAAAACCTGATTGCTAGTGGTGTAGGCCACGCGATGATCGGCTTCCGTCGTATTATCGGCGTGCTGGCGTCTCCGAAGCAAGGCACCGCCCGCCAAAGTGCAATCCGCCCCCGCCCCATTGAAAGAAACCTTTGTCTCGTTTCGCGACAGTGCCGCACCAGCTGCGAGCGCTACGGAGAAAAACCGGGCGTCGCGGTCCAGCGATACCTGACATAATGCGGTGTGATAGGCACCAATGGTTTCCGATTGACGTTTTACCAGCCGGATTGAAGCATTTTTGCCTAGCCGGGTTTCGGTAACGGCATTCGTCCAGTAAGCGGCGTCATCGGTACCTGCAAAAGTTTCGATAACCGTCGCCGATGAATTGTCGCCTGCAACGATCAACGATCGGGGATGGAGAGCTAATTGGACTTCACTGCATTCGACCACATGCAGCACCTGCACGGGACGGTCGAGCTTGACGCCTTTCGGCAGAATGAGAGCCAGGCCATCGCGGATAAATGCTGTGTTCAGCGCGACCAGAGGTGCATCATCGACTGCGGCGATGCGCGCGAGTGCACCCTCAAGCTGAACCTGCCCCGTTTCCAGCGCTACCGAAAGTGGTCGGAGAACCACCCCGTTCGGGAGATCACCGACAGAAGACAAGTTCGCGTCGTAGGCGCCGTTCCGGATGACAATCCGGTCTGCGCCGGAAACAAACAGGTGGCTCCATTCCGCGCCATTGGATGGCGTGACTGCAGCAAACGGATAGAACATCGACCGAGTGATTGGGCGAAGGTTTGTATATTTCCAGGATTCGTCTCTGGGTGTCGGAAAACCCGCTTCCCCGAAACGGCTAATCGCATCGGTGCGGGTCTCCGCAAGCCATATGCCCGGCAGACTTTCTCGGGCCTGTTCGAAACTTTTTAGAATTTCGGCGGTGTTGTCGCTCTTAGCCATCAATCGTTTACCGCGCTACGCCGCCTCTGAACCGGCTTCGTCTTCGATGCCAAACTTCGCATACCCTTCTTTTTCGAGTTCCAGCGCCAGTTCCTTGCCGCCATTAGCAACAAACTTACCTTTTGCCAGAACGTGCACGAAGTCGGGTACGATATGGTCAAGCAGCCGCTGATAATGGGTAATCACGATCATTGACCGATCCGGAGTGCGCAGCTTGTTCACGCCCTCCGACACGATACGGAGCGCATCGATATCGAGACCTGAGTCTGTTTCGTCCAGAATGGCCAGAGACGGTTCTAGCATGGCCATCTGGAAAATTTCGTTGCGCTTTTTCTCGCCGCCCGAAAAACCGACATTCACCGGGCGTTTCAGTAGTTCATCCTTCATTTCCAGAATTTCGCCCTTTTCCCGGGCATATTTCAGGAAATTAATAGCATCGAGGTCTTCCTGGCCACGCCTAGCCCGCACAGCGTTTACCGCAGTTTTAAGAAAAGTGAGGTTGGAAACACCCGGAATTTCGACGGGATACTGAAACGCCAGGTAAACACCGGCGGCGGCCCGTTCGTGGGGTTCCATCTCCAACAGATTCTCGCCCCGAAAGAGAACCTCGCCATCGGTGACGTCGTACCCTTCCCGGCCGGACAGCACATAGGAAAGCGTGCTTTTTCCCGATCCGTTGGGCCCCATGACCGCATGCACTTCACCCTCGCCCAATTCGAGGTCGATCCCGCGAAGTATTTCCTTCCCGTCGACGGATACGTGCAAATTTTTGACTGACAGAAAACTCATTTTCGATCCTTATCCCACGCTGCCTTCGAGCGTTACACCCAGCAGCTTCTGGGCTTCCACGGCGAACTCCATCGGTAGCTCTTTCAGGACTTCCTTGCAGAAGCCATTGACGATCAACGACACCGCCTCTTCCGGGTCGAGGCCGCGCTGCTGGCAATAAAAAAGCTGATCTTCACTGATCTTCGAGGTCGTCGCTTCGTGCTCGACCTGCGAAAGCGGGTTCCCCACCTCAATATAAGGCACAGTATGCGCGCCGCATTCGTCTCCGATAAGCAGTGAATCACACTGGGTGAAGTTCCGCGCGCCTTCCGCACCTGCCAGCGCCTTTACGAGCCCCCGGTAGGTGTTCTGACCCTTGCCGGCGGAAATACCCTTCGAGATGATTGTGCTTTTGGTGTTTTTCCCGACATGCACCATTTTGGTGCCGGTATCCGCCTGCTGCCGGTTGTTGGTGATCGCTACCGAATAGAATTCGCCGACGGAATTTTCACCTTCGAGCACGCAGCTCGGATATTTCCACGTGACAGCGGATCCGGTTTCAACTTGGGTCCACGAGATCTTGGAATTCGCGCCTTTACAGATTCCGCGCTTGGTAACGAAATTGTATATTCCACCCTTACCGTCCTCGTCACCCGGATACCAGTTCTGCACCGTCGAATACTTTATCTCAGCTCCCTCCATGGCGATCAGTTCGACCACCGCGGCATGAAGCTGGTTTTCGTCGCGCATGGGCGCCGTGCAGCCTTCCAGATAGCTTACATAGCTGCCTTCATCGGCAACGATCAGGGTCCGTTCGAACTGACCGGTATTCGCGGCATTGATACGGAAATAAGTGCTGAGCTCCATGGGGCACCGCACACCCTTCGGCACATAAACAAATGTCCCGTCACTGAATACGGCAGAATTCAGGGTCGCATAGAAATTATCGGTGTAGGGCACCACGGTGCCGAGATATTTCTGCACCAGTTCTGGATGCGTCTGCACGGCTTCCGAAATCGGGCAGAAAACGACACCTGCCTCGGTCAGTTTTTCCTTGAACGTTGTCGCAACGGAAACACTGTCAAATACGGCATCAACGGCGACACCGGCGAGAACTGCCTGTTCCGCAAGCGGAATTCCTAACTTCTCATACGTTTCAAGGAGTTTCGGATCGACTTCGTCCAAGCTTTGCGGTTTGTCTTCATCCCGTTTTGGCGCGGCGTAATAATAGGCGTCCTGAAAATCGATTTCGGGATAATCAACGAATGCCCATTTCGGTTCCTTCATTGTCAGCCAATGGCGATAAGCCGTGAGCCGCCATTCGAGCAACCATTCGGGCTCCTCTTTCTTTGCGGAAATGAAACGGACGATATCTTCATTCAGGCCTTTTGGAGCGAATTCGGAATCTATTTCCGTAACAAAGCCGTATTTGTACTCGCTTTTGGCAGCCTCTTCGATGACTGGTGCTGTTTCTGCGGGAGGTGTCATTTCTTCGGTCCCTTAAACAACCGCTTCAGCAGGGGCCGCTGGCACATCCAGCCGTGGCTGGAAGACAGGCTTCGCCATATCATGCAGTGTCACCCGATCAAGTGCTTCGAAAAGTGCGTCGTTGATCTGCCGCCAGTTCGTCCTGGTGGGGCAAAGAGCCTCGATCTCGCAAATGGCGCCGTCAGCGGTCATGCATTCCGTTAGGGCAATCGGGCCTTCAAGCGCACATACGATATCTGCCACGGAAATGGCCTCCGCAGGCAAAGCCATGGTGTAGCCGCCCTTGGTTCCACGATGGGATTCGAGCAGCTCGGCCCGGGAAAGCTGTTTTAACAGCTTGCTGACCGTGGGACCGGGCAACGCCGTTGTCTCTGACAAATCGGCTGCTGTCGTCACATCGCCTGGCGCGCGTGCAAGCTGCACCATTAGGATTACCCCATAATCCGCCATGCGGCTTAGTTTAATCATTGATTTTCATGCCTTTGCAGGAAATCGCACTAAATCAGTACTATTGGAAAGTAGTGCGTCTCTGCAACCTGTCAAGCGATTCACCGACAAAAACAGATAAAAACGGTACGGTTTTATAATTCAGGAATTTACCAGCAGTTTTAGACAC
>CAJWUK010000136.1 GCA_913047365.1 uncultured Alphaproteobacteria bacterium
GGCGATTGGGTATGCTGGGGCCGCCGCCGCAACCAATATCTGGCTATTTGCGCTTTTGCAGGGTTTTTTTGTCGGCATCGGCACAGCGGCCAGTTTTGGTCCGTTGATCGCCGATGTGTCTCACTGGTTCCGCCGCCGCCGAGGCGTGGCGGTGGCATTGTGCGCCTGCGGCAATTACATCGGCGGGACGTTCTGGCCCTTGGTTATCACTTGGCTGATGGCGGGCTACGGATGGCGAACCACCTATGTCATCATCGCGGTCGTTATCGTTGTCACTATGGTGCCCTTGTCGCTCACCCTGCGCCGAGAACCGCCGAAGGAAGACCCCGATGCGACGGCCGCCGCCCTCAGCGCCGCGGGGTTGGCGCACACGGAACGGAAACAGATCGGTCTCTCGATGATGGCCCTGATGGTTCTGCTGTCGATAGCAGGCGTGGCCTGTTGCGTGGCGATGTCGATGCCCCAAGTTCATATTGTCGCCTATTGCGCGGATCTTGGATACGGCGCAGCACGGGGCGCTGAAATGCTGTCACTGATGCTGGCGGCCGGGGCAATTACGCGCATTTTTTCAGGGTTTATTGCGGACTATATCGGTGGGGTCCGTACCTTACTGATCGGCTCGGTCCTGCAGGGGATTGCCCTGGTCTTTTACCTGCCGTTCGACGGATTGATGTCGCTTTATGTGATTTCGCTGATGTTCGGTCTCGCCCAGGGCGGTATCGTTCCGAGCTATGCCATCATCGTTCGCGAGTATATGCCGGCAAGGGTCGCGGCGGAACGGGTGGGAATCCTGATCATGATGACCATTGTCGGTATGGCGTTCGGCGGTTGGTCGTCGGGGTGGATTTACGATGCCACCGGTTCCTATCAGGCAGCGTTCATCCACGGGATCGGCTGGAACATCTTGAATGTCGGTATCATGCTGATCATTCTTTTGCGCACCCGCGGCGATAGATCGGCGACACCAGCAGCGACCTGACCAGGTCGACCTTCCCGAACCTTTCGGTTCGGCGGTGGTCGGTTTCGGCTTCATAGTTATCGCATTTTTGTGGCGGCATCGCTGAGTACGCTAACGCGGGATTTACATTCCCCAGCTTGTAGCGGGGGTGTTGCTTTCCCGCAGGCGGCGATACCGTGCCAGCGCCCACAATGGGAAGTAGGCCGGATAACCGTGATAGAGCAGGTAAAACACCTTGGGGAAGCCGACGGCGTTATAAAACTTTTCCGTCCACTTGCCGTTTTCATGGGGGGCATCCATCAGATATTGGAGCCCGCGTCGCACGGCGAGGGAGTCCGTTTCACCTGCTGCCATCAATGCCAATAGTGCCCAGGAAGTTTGGCTTGCCGTGCTGGTTTTTGCCAGTGACCGGTGTTCTTCCCAATAAGTGGCGCCGTCTTCGCCCCAGCCACCATCTTCGCGTTGGCGTTCCAGCAACCATGCCACGCCTTTTTGAACAACAGGGTCGTTGGCCGGAATGCCAACAACGTTTAAAGCGGATAGCACCGACCAGGTGCCGTAGACGTAGTTGGTTCCCCATCGGCCGAACCAGGAACCGTCTTCTTCCTGTTCCTCGTAAAGAAAGTCGATTCCCGAACTAATCACAGGATTTTCAAGGCTGTAACCGGCCTGAGCGAGGAACGACAGACACCGTGCGGATACGTCGGCCGTCGGTGGGTCCAGCAGCGCGCCGTGGTCGGCGAAGGGAATGTGGTTAAGATAGTAATGGGTGTTATCGGCATCGAACGACCCCCAGCCACCGTTTTTCGACTGCATGCCGACGATCCAGTCAGCTGCGCGTTTCAGCGCATCCTTGTTTTTATCGCTTCTGGTGCGGTCCAACGCCATAGCGACCACAGCCGTATCGTCTACATCCGGGTAAAAATCGTTCTGGTACTGGAATGGCCAGCCGCCCGGCGTCACGTCCGGTTTCACAGCCGCCCAGTCGCCCCGGGCGTCGGTGATCTGCGCCTCCCGCAGCCAGGCCGAGGCCTTTTCTATCGCCGGGTCATGGGCTGCCTCTCCGGTTTCCATGAGCGCCATCATGGCGAGGCCCGTATCCCACACCGGCGATAGACAGGGCTGGCACCAGGCTTCGTCGCCGTCTTCGATGACTAGCTTTCTAATCGAGTCGCGGGCAATGACGTAATCGGCATGATCGTGGGCGTATCCGAGGGTATGGAACGCCATCACGGCATTGGCCATGGCCGGAAAAATGCCGCCTAGGCCGTCTTCTCCGTTAAGGCGCTTGGTGACGAAATCGACAGCTGCCTGCTCCGCCCGCTTTCGGTAGGGAAACAGCGGTTCGACAACGCGAAGAATCTTGTCCAGCGCCAGGAACGCGTATCCCAGTCTGGCGCCGGTGTGATTGACCAGGTACCGGCGTTCCTGATGCGGCGGTGTGGTGAAAAGCTCTTCAATGTCGATCGCCTTCGGGTTGGTCGCCCTCGGTTTTCTCGACATCAGTACAAGGAGCGGCGCGATAACCGTCCGCGACCAATAGGATACCTTGAGAATATTAAAGGGCGACCATTTCGGCAGCAGCATGATGCCGACCGGCATCACCGGGACCGCCCGCCACGGCACCTGCCCGAAAAGGGCAAGCGTAATGCGGGTGAAGACATTCGCGCGTGCCGCGCCGCCGGCGGTCAATATGGCATCGCGCGCGCGTGCCATATGGTCTGCCCCGGGATCATCGCCTGCTAGTTTCAACGCATAATAGGCTTTCACGCTTGCGCTGATGTCTAGGTCGCCATCGTGAAACAGCGGCCAGCCGCCGTGCCTGTCAGACTGCAGGCGTCGCAAATAGAGCGCAAATTTGGATTCCAGCTCCGGTTCCGGTTCGCCGAGGAAGTGGTTCAGCAGGATGTGTTCAGCCGGGATAGTTGCGTCGGCTTCGAGGTCGAAGACCCAGTGGCCGTCGGCTTGTTGTCCGGCTTTCAGGGACATGGCGGCATCTGTGATTTCAGCATCAAGGCGCGCATCGAAATCCGAGGGCGCGATTTTACCGCTCCCTGCGCCTCCATCCGCCTTCCGCGACGTCGAGCCTTCCACTAAAGCCACCCTGTAATGTCTTCCGCTTTCAGATACGTGATAGAGATAAAACTGCAAACAAAATTGAACCTGACGAAAATATAGCGAGTTTCGAGACAGGGTGCCTGATTGTGGCGGTGCACAATGACATAATATTCGGTCACAAAAACCCGTAACGCAAGGTAATCCATAACTTTTCGGGCATGGAAAGCCGTGCATCGTCATCCAGATTTCGCCAGCCCCTCAGGATCAGCCTATCGAGTACACGACGGTAGCTCATCATCATAACGATCGCGGGACGCAGCGCCTTTGCATCGCACCGGGGCAGGAGGTCTTCGGCTTCTATATATTTCCGCTTCGCCTGTTCGGCAATGGCAGCGCAGATATTCGGGAGTTTCGGGTGAGCCAGCACGTCCTGTGGCGAACCCGAAGTCACCGCATGGGCGCTGAGTTGTTCGGTCGGCAGGTACAGCCGGCCCATCTCCGCATCGTCATTCAAATCGCGCAGGATGTTGGTGAGCTGAAGCGCTGTTCCAAGGGCGAGAGCGAATTGCTGGGCGGCCTCCGAAGAATCTCCGAACACCCGAATCGATAATAGCCCCACGGCACCTGCGACGCGGTCGCAATAAAGGCGCAATTGATCGCAATCAGGCGGCGACGCGGCATCGTCCGTGTCCATCTCCATCCCGGCGATGATTTCCAGGAAATCCTTTTTTTGAAGCGAATACTGAGTGATCGCCCAAAGCAGGGCCCTTGCCACCATCGAGTCGCCTGGAGCGGTGCTGCCGTGATAGAGGTTTTCAATGGTTTGACGCCAGCCATCGAGGGCGGCGCGTTTTCGATCGGGGCGGTCCGGACCGTCGGCGATATCGTCGACTTCGCGGCAGAAAGTGTATATTGCGAACATCGCGTCCCGGCGTTCTTCCGGCAGGATGCGCATGCCCCAGTAAAAGGACGAGCCCGCCGCACGGGTGACTTCGCGGACATATTCGCGCGCAAGGATATGCTGATCGCCAGCGGAAACAGGGGCGGCCATCAGTGGATTGTATCGGTGACGGCGACGAATCGAAATTCAATGTTGCGGCGCCTGCCGGTGTTGACTATCAGGGACCTCCATCGGTAGATTTAAATCTCAAGTGTGAAACAATTATCTCAAATATGATACTGAAATTCCATCGAAGTGGTGGAAACGTGTTTGGAGAGGACATGGAACAGGAAAATCGAATTCGGGAACCCGAAAACAAAATTTGGCAAACTCGGTTGCACGAACAAACCGCGTTCGAACGGCGATTGGCACAGGCAATGGAATCCGCTTTCGCCGACGGTGTGACAGAACTGGACGAGCTGGTTAACCGGCTGAACCAGAACGGCGTCCGCGATGAACAGAACCGCGCCTGGACTATCGACAGCTTTCGCGCCGTGATGGCTGAGTTGGGGGCCTGAGACGAAGCTGCAAAACGTGATTTTTAAACAATCCACGAACCTTACCGAATAGAGGAGAGTGACATGGCAGACACATTGATTTCCCCCGAAGCTGTAGAAGAGCGCGTTGCACTGGGCCCGCTGAACCGCTGGTGGCCGGTTGCGGCAAGCTGGATGATCACCGACAAACCGCAGGGGCTGACCCGTCTCGGCGAAAAGATCGTCGTCTGGCGGGACAAGGACGGCACCGTCCATTGCGTCCAGGACCGCTGCCCCCATCGCGGCGCGCGGCTATCCATGGGATGGAATCTCGGCGACCGCCTGGCCTGTTGGTACCACGGGGTCGAGGTCGGCGGTGATGGCGTGGTCAAGGATGTGCCGGCCGTATCCGACTGTCCGATGATCGGCGCCAAGATGATCAAGTCCTATCCGTGTTTTGAACATATGGACGGAATCTTTGTCTGGTTCGGCGACGAACTGCATGAGGAACCCGACGAATTCGTGTTTCCCGAGGAATTTGAGTCCGACGAATGGTCAGCCATGCTCTGCACCGCTCACTGGAAGTGCAACTGGGTGTACGCGGTTGACAATGTGATGGACCCCATGCACGGCGCATATCTGCACGCGATTTCCCATTCCATGGCCGCCGGCGACAAGGAAGCGAAGATGCAGGTTGACGAGACTGACACGGGCTTCGTTTTCGGCAAATCCGACCAGCGGGACGTCAATTTTGACTGGATCGAATGGGGCGATTCCGGCGCGTTCTGGTTGCGGGTATCGCCCTTGCCCTATCGCCAAGAAGCAGGCCCCGGCGGGAACTTCGGGATTATGGGTTTCGTTACTCCCATCGACAAGGATAACTGCCGCGTCTTTTTCTGGCGCACCCGAAAGGTGCAGGGCTGGCAACGCGATGTGTGGAAGTTCATGTATCGCAACCGCCTTGAGACACTTCACTGGGACGTGCTGGAACAGGACCGGGTCGTGCTGGAAGGGATGGACCCCGGGGCGCGCGACAAGGAATTCCTCTATCAGCACGATACCGGTCTCGCCCGGGTTAGGCGTATTCTGCAAAAAGAGGCAGAGGCCCAACTGGCTCATGGCGCGGCAAATGCCGGTGCGCCGGCAGCGGCCGCGGAATAGAGAGTCTCAGGGGGGGGCATGGGCGCGGTTTCGCTTCAGGATAAACGCGTGGTGATCACGGGCGGCGCCCGCGGTCTTGGCCGTGCGTTTGCTGCATCTGCGCTGGACGCTGGCGCCCGGGTCGTCATCGCCGATATTCTGGAAGATCTCGGGAGCCAGACGGCCGACGACCTGTCAGTAAGCGGAGATGTTTCATTCGAGGCTGTTGATCTTGGTGATCCCGTGTCGATAGAGCGCCTTGCCGCCGCTGCGAAGGAAACGCTGGGCGGATTAGATGGGCTGGTGAACTGCGCAGCGATCGCCACGGGCATTGGCGGTAAGACAGCCGAAGAAATCGAAATCGACACCTGGGACCGCGTGATGTCGGTCAATGTGCGCGGCACCTGGCTTGTCGTTAAGGCGTTTCTGCCCGCCCTGCGCGACACCAGGAATGGCAAGATCGTGAACGTGGCGTCCGACACGGCCATGTGGGGCGCGCCGCGTTTGCTTCACTACGTGGCCTCTAAAGGCGCGGTCATTTCCATGACACGCTCGCTTGCCCGTGAGCTGGGTAATGATGGTATTTCTGTCAACGCGATCGCGCCCGGCCTGACCCTGGTGGAGGCGACAGAATATGTGCCGGCTGATCGGCATCGCCAGTATATCGAGGGGCGGGCAATGAACCGGGAACAGCACCCTGAAGATGTGACCGGCGCGGTTATGTACCTTCTGTCCGATGCAGCGGATTTTATCACCGGCCAGTTGCTTCCGGTGAATGGCGGATTTGTTTTTAACTAGGCGGAGGATCGCAAAATGGACGGAGATCGAGTTGTGAAAATGGGTGCGGATGGGCGCGAAGAAGACAAGCCCGGCTGGCATCAGGGCGAAGACCAGAGCTTCGAAGAATGGATGGATACCCGCGTCGCCCGTTACGAGACCCGGCAATACGACTGGGATGTGCTGAAGTTCCAGGCGGACTTCGATCCCAAATACCGGCGCGCTCAGATGCGCTATATGGGAACGGGTGGCGCCGGAAAAAGCTCGGATAACAACACTGTTCCATCAGAACACTTCACGTTCTCCACGATGGTTCTGCCGCCCGGCTGCGAAGGACCGCCCCATATCCACGTGGATGTGGAAGAGGTTTTTTTCATGCTTCGGGGTAGCATCCGCCTGACCGTCGAGGATGGCGACAAGACGTGGGAAACAGTCCTGAAAGAGCGCGATCTTATTTCCGTGCCGCCGGGCGTCTACCGTGGTCTTGTCAACGAAGGCCAGGAAGAAGCACTGATGTGCGTCATGTTGGGTGCAACCAAGCCGGTAACGCCGAGCTATCCTCCCGAACATCCATTGGCGTCGATCAAGCGCGACAAGAAATAAACGCTTGCCAGGCCTGAGAAATGACCCAGTTCGAACCGAAATCAGCCAATACCGCCGACGGCACAATCACCTATCTGGAAGCGGGCCATGGGCCCCCCCTGGTGCTGTTGCACGGCATCGGTTCCGGCTCGGCTTCCTGGTCGGCGCAAATAGAAAAATTTTCCGGCGACTACCGAGTGATCGCCTGGGACGCGCCGGGATACGGTGGATCGGATCCCGTCGTTCCCGCATCGCCGGCAGCCACGGACTATGCGGCGCGGCTGAATTCGTTTTTGGATGCCCTGGAAGTCGATGTTTGCCATCTTGTCGGGCACTCGCTTGGCGCGAT
>CAJWUK010000137.1 GCA_913047365.1 uncultured Alphaproteobacteria bacterium
GGCATGCCATATGAGTCCCGCCGCCATGTCGGAAGATCTGATGGATTACCAGTCCCTGGTGGAGCGCGCGATGAAGTCCGTCGTGCGCGACGTCCTTAAGCGGATCGCAAAAGACGGGCTTCCGGGCGAACATCATTTATACATCACTTTCCAGACCGAATACGAAGGGGTCGAAATCGCGGACCGCTTGGTTGCGCAGTATCCTGATGAAATGACGATCGTTCTTCAGTATCAGTTCTGGGGACTGGAAGTTTCAGAGGACGCCTTCGAGATAACACTGAGCTTCTCCGGCAAGAACGAGCACCTATTTATCCCGTTCGATTCAGTAACCGGCTTTGCCGACCCCTCCGTTAACTTCGGCCTGCAATTCCAATTGGAGAGTATAGAAGAAGCCAGTCCGGCGGACGATACCGATAACACGAATATGCTTGATGACCCCGCTGAAGACCTGATCGAGCCCCCTTCGCCTGACGAACCTTCAGATGATGACCAGAATACCGGCGAGGTCGTTGCGCTCGACGCCTTTCGCAAAAAGAAAACCTGAACCACGCCCAACCAGACCCGGAGCCCGACTGATGGCTGATGCGACGTTTCACGAGATGTTTCCACTCGACGAAGATAAAACCGAATACAGGAAACTTACTTCGGATTACGTCTCTACTGCGGATTTCAAAGGCGAGGAAGTGCTGGTCGTCGACCCGGAAGGGATTAAAACACTGACCGCGGAAGCATTTGGCGATATTGCCCATTATCTTCGTTCGGGTCATCTACAGCAGCTTCGGGATATCCTTGAAGATGACGAAGCTTCGGACAATGACCGCTTCGTCGCACTGGATCTTTTGCGAAACGCCAATATCGCATCGGGCGGCATTCTGCCTATGTGTCAGGATACAGGCACGGCGATCGTCATGGCGAAAAAAGGCCAGAACGTCTGGGTTCGGGGAGATGACGAAGCTGCAATTTCGGACGGAGTTCTGAAAACCTATCAGGAACGCAACCTGCGCTATTCGAATGTGGCACCTCTTTCGATGTTCCAGGAAGTGAATACCGGGAACAACCTGCCAGCACAGGTCGATGTCTACGCCACGCGGGGCGATGCTTATAAGTTTCTGTTCATTGCCAAGGGTGGCGGTTCCGCCAACAAAACGTTCCTGTATCAGCAAACTCCGGCCGTGCTGAACGAAGAAAAAATGATCGCGTTCCTGGACGAGAAAATCCGTACCCTCGGCACAGCCGCCTGCCCGCCTTATCATTTGGCGGTCGTTATTGGCGGCACGTCGGCGGAACTGAACCTTAAAACAGTAAAACTGGCCAGTACACGATACCTGGATGGATTGCCGACCCACGGCGATGAACATGGTCAGGCCTTCCGGGACCTTGAAATGGAAGAGAAAATCCTTGAATTGACTCGGAACATGGGTATCGGGGCTCAGTTTGGCGGCAAATATTTCTGTCATGACGTTCGCGTGGTCCGCCTGCCGCGGCACGGGGCGAGTGTGCCGATCGGGCTGGGGGTTTCTTGCTCGGCCGACCGTCAGGCATTGGGCAAAATCACCAAAGAAGGGATTTACCTGGAACAACTAGAAATGAACCCCGCGAAATACCTTCCGGATGTTGAGGCAGGTGAGTTGACCGATGAGGTGGTGAAAATCGACCTGACAAAACCTATGGACGACATCCGAAAAATCCTGAGCGACTGCCCGGTAAAAACCCGACTATCGCTGACCGGACCGATGATTGTCGCCCGCGACGCGGCGCATGCAAAAATCAAGGCACGGCTGGACGCCGGCGAACCCATGCCGGATCACTTCCGTGATCACGCAATCTATTACGCGGGCCCGGCAAAGACCCCGGAAGGATACGCTTCCGGATCGTTCGGCCCGACCACTGCCGGACGTATGGATTCTTACGTCGAAGAATTTCAGGCCAAGGGTGGCAGCTACGTGATGCTCGCCAAGGGCAACCGGTCCAAACAAGTGACGGACGCCTGCAAACAGCATGGTGGCTTTTATCTTGGGTCCATTGGTGGGCCTGCCGCTCGTCTGGCGCAGGATTGCATCAAAAAGGTTGAATGCGTGGAGTATCCGGAACTAGGGATGGAAGCGATTTGGCGGATCGAGGTCGAGGATTTCCCCGCGTTTATTGTTGTCGACGATAAGGGTAACGACTTCTTCGCGAATATCTGACTCAGGGCGGGCGAATAAAGTGTCCGTTCTTCCTGACGTTCTGCGCCCCGGTCTGACGACAGTATTCTGCGGATCGGCGGCAAGTTCGGCCTCTGCCCGGTCGGGCGCTTATTACGCGAATCCCGGAAACCGGTTTTGGCAGACGCTTTTCGAGGTGGGTCTTACACCCCACCAGTTTGAACCTCGGCATTTTCAGGAACTACCGACACTGGGGATTGGACTGACCGATCTTGCGAAGCAGGAAGCCGGTATGGACGTAGAACTGTCTTCAAATGCCTATGACTCGGCCTCACTAGTCCAGAAAATAGAAAATTCGACGCCGTCTTTACTTGCTTTCACAGGTAAACGGCCGGCCGGCATTTTTCTCCTAGAAACGATCGGTGCGACGATCGCCGACTATGGTGATCAACAGGTGCGGATCGGACAGACCCAAATATTCGTCTTGCCTTCCCCGTCGGGCGCGGCGCGGCGGTGGTGGTCGCTGGACCCGTGGATTAAACTGGCCGAAGAACACCGGAAAGAAAGAGAAAACGGATGAAGTTCTGCGTATTCGGCGCCGGCGCAATCGGTGGATTTGTGGGAGGAATGGTGGCCCGTGGCGAGGCCGACGTTTCTCTCGTCGCACGCGGCGATCATCTTTCATCCATCAGAAAAAACGGCCTGAGGGTGATCACGCCGGACGACGAATTCACGGTATCGGTCCCGGCGACAGACGCCCCTTCGGATCTCGGCACCCAGGACGTCGTGTTTCTGGCGGCAAAGGCCCACGGTCTGACGGCCGCAGCAGAGGCATTGCAGCCGCTGCTAGGCCCCGACACCATTGTCGTCTCCGCCCAGAACGGGATACCTTTTTGGTATTTCCATGCACACAGCGGAAATTTCGACGGCCACGTGCTGCAAACCGTTGATTCCGGGGGGAAAATTGCCGCCGCGATCGGCAATCAGCGCGTCATTGGCTGCGTTATTACGTCCAGCAACACGGTGGAAGAACCGGGCGTGGTCCGAAACGTCGGCAACCGGGTGTTTGCTTTGGGGGAACCCGATGGAACGTTATCCGACCGGGTGAATGAAATCTCGATGCTGTTGACAAAGGCCGGGCTTGAAGCACCTAAAACGGAAGATATACGCGGCGATGTCTGGGTGAAAATGTGGGGAAATGTATCATTCAGCACGATGGCGGTGCTGACAATGTCCCGGTTGGGCCCACTAGTCGAAGGAGACGATCTTCAGGCGTTGGGCGTAAAAATTATGAAAGAAGTCCAGGCAGTAGGCGAGGCACTGGGTGTTACCTTCCGCGCGAAGATCGCGGACAGACTGGAAGGAACCCGCAGGGTAGCCGGACACAAGACTTCTATCCTTCAGGACCTGGAAGCTGGACGTCCGATGGAAGTCGACGCAATCACTGGGGCGGTCGTTGAAATCGGCCGCTTGTTGAAAATCGAAACACCGATGATCGATCTGGTCTATGCGCTGATGCGTCAGCGTGCACGTGAAGCAGGCCTCTATCCCGAAATCGGGTTCGATCCTTTATCGTACGGGTAAAAAAGTTCGAAACTCACATTTCGATCTCGAACACGCCTTCCACCTCGATCGCGACGCCAAACGGCATAGACGCAACGCCTATCGCCGTTCGGGAATGCCGTCCCGAATCGCCATAAAGTTCGATAAACAATTCCGATGCGCCGTTCAGACAGGCGGAAATATCGGTAAAATCCGGGTCGACATTCATATAGCCCTTTATGCGGACAATTTCCTTTACGCGATCGAGATCGCCCAAGGCACCTTTAATGCAGGCGAGAACCATTAATGCGCTGTCCCGGGCCGCCTCCTGTCCCTGCTCCAGGGTGTATTCTCGGCCGATTTTGCCTACCCAGGAGATCTCTCCGTCGATACGCGGCACCTGACCCGACACGAAAAGCAGATCTCCGCTTTTCTTCCAGTTCAGGATTTTTGCAACCTTGGGAGAAGCAACATCGGGCAACTTTAGCCCCATGTCGGTTAATTTGCTTTCAACTTTCGAAGCCATATTTCTCTCCCATAGGCCCTGCGTTTAGCACCAATCCTATAGGACGAATTAATGCCAAGCGACCGCTCCGTATGCGATGACATCACAACCTGGTTGACGCCCCCTGAGCCTGTAATGGGAAGGGCAATGTTCGGGGGATTCGGAATTTTCATGGACGGGTTTATGTTCGGCCTGATCGCCGATAGCGACCTATATTTGGAGGTGGACGCCGAAAACCGGCCTGCTTTTGAATCTGCAGGATCGCATCCGTTCACATGTGAAGGAAAATCCAAACCCGGCCCGATGTCGTGTTGGAAAGTAACAGAACAGATATTGAACGACCCGAAGGCATTGATCGAATGGGCTTCAGCGGCTTGCGGCGACTCGTCGTGTAAAGAAGGCAAAGAGATAAGCAAGATGGTGCAACTAAGAGTAACGATATGCTGAAAAAGCGTTCGGTCACCATTGCTGGGCATCGCACCAGCATCTCCCTGGAAGATGAGTTCTGGGCCGAGCTGGTAAGAATTGCGGGCGAACGCGGAGAATCACTGAATATGCTGGTGGCGAAGATCGACGACAGCCGCGAGACCAATCTTTCTTCCGCCATCCGTCTTTTCGTTCTAGCCCATCTTAAACGGTCCAAAACACCGGGCTAACGACCCAGCCCCTTTAAAATCCCCTTCAGTATGTCTGCAGGTTTGGGAGCCTGTTGTTGCTCCTGCTGTTGGCCGCCGGATCCAGAATTTTTTCTTGCTCCGGGGATAAGATTCTGAAGGATGTTGCCAATACCGCTTCGCAGCAGGTTTTGGGCAATGCTCTCGACGTGGAAGCGATAATCAGGATTGTCTGGCGCACCCAGCACTGTGATTGCAAGTGACGGGCGCCCCTTTACTTTCTTCAAGACGATCCGAGCAGGAATATTCATCTGCCAGTTAGGCAAATTTATTCTGCCGGTGGCTCGGCCGTCAGCTGCATCAGACACAAAATTGGAATCTTTCAAAACGATGCCGTTTTTGATCGTCAAGTTTGTTGTGAGGAACGATAATTTCGTCCGGCCGTCGCGATTGAATGCTGCGCTCACAACCCCCAGAATTCCGGCAAGGTTGGCAAAACTCTGATCGCCCAAGGCCTCACTGACTTGGTTCAAATCGAAACCCCTGATGATGCCATCTGTCACGGTCAGTTTTCCCGCGCCTTTCAGCGACCGGATCATCGCCTGCTGGCTGTCTCCACGCGCCGTCAGGCTTAAATCCTGTGACAATCGGCCCGCCTCAATGTCGTATTCAGCACCAGAAAAGAAGGCGTCGCGCACATTTGCGTTGGCAATTTTTATGTTGGCTGCCGCCGAAGGCGTCTTTTGACCATTCAGATTCGCCGTCATCTCGAACGTACCATCGTACATACGCCCCGAAATCTGGCGAACATCCAGCACTTTGTTTTTTAGAACAGCCAGAATCTTCGGACCATCGACACGATAATTCTGATACAGCAGCGCATCCGCACTGATATCGATGTTTGCGTCGACCAACCCCAATGCAGACGTATCGATGCGATCAGTCGACCATCTCCCGCCGTGCGCCGGTGCTGAAGTTGATCTCGATCCGGCGTTGGCACTGGTCCGACTGCGCGCGGAAGGTGCCCTTTTTTGCGGGGCCTGCAGAAAATCGCTTAAGGGTATCGCCGACGATTTGAGGAAAAGTTTCACATCCGGTCGGGTCGGGCGACTGAGATAGGCGCCCGTTCCCTTGATTTTCACAGGACCGACGTTCCCGGCGAGATTTTGAATTGTCAGGTTCTGATCCGTCCCCTGCAGTTTTGCTACTAATGAAAGTTCACCCAGCTGGCGCTTTGAAGGATTGAAATCGGGCTTAAAAGTGCGGGCGAACCGAACGAAATCGAGATGCTTAAGATTGAAGCCCAGATCCAATTTCATCTGCTCGGAAGGATTTTCGACACGCCCCGATACAGATAGATTTCCACCTGCAAGATCGGCCTTCAGCGCGAAACCAAGAGCTTTCATTCCACCGGATAGTTCGCCGTTAAATGTTATTTTTCCCGCTTGAGGTCCGGGGGGCCCATCAGAGAACAGCGCCACTAGCCGCGCCATTTCAGGATGCTGGCTCTTAAGATGCAAATTGACCCGTGGTTCGTTGGGCGGACCCACAATCTGCCCTGACAGCCTTGCATCGATCTCAGCTACCTTGAGGGACGCTTTCAACGATATTCGGTCTAGGGTCGCATCGGTTTGGCTAGTAAATCTAAACCGTCCAAGCTTACGAGGTGGCACCGGGGACTTGATCTCAGCGACGCGAAACAAGCCGGTCAGGTCATTCGATGCCGCTGCCACGGTACCTTTGAACGCCGGTATGCCCGATAGCCCCGTCAGGGTGCCCCTCACCTGTGCACTGGTCCCTGCCAGGTTACGGATACTCACGTCCTGCAAACTGAGAACGCCATTCACAAGGTTTGCGTCAAGCCTGACGTCCCGGATGGGGGTCTTTTGGTAACTTAACGAACCAATCCGAAAGATCAGGTTTGCATCGAAGTCATTCAGCGGCGCCAATGGACCTGGCCTGCTCGCCGACCCAAGTGTGGAGGTGTTCCCAATCGGGGGAGTACTTGCCGACGCCGTGCCAGCACTTGGAGGCTTATTTCTGGCTGACGCTGTGCCTAAATATGCATCGGCATTAACCTGATCGATGCTGATCCTCGCCCCGAACGCTAGCCGATCACGCAGCGCGATTGTTATGCCTCCGTTCAATTTCGATGCATCGAGTTGTCCGGCCAAATTCGATATCTGAACCTGGCCGGGATTACCGGATATATCGGCGGCCAGCGTAAAGCGGCGAAGCCGATCGGACGGCACGCTTTGCACATCCACTCCGAGCCAGTTTAAAACCTCACGTAGACTGCCAGCCTGCAGCCGCGTTTTGGCGACGTAAGTCAAAACGCCTTTTGGCGATGTCGCCGATGCTGTAGCGGAGAATTGTGAATTGCCGGGTAGCATGGCCGACATGGATTTCATGGTCAGCGTACCTTCCGCGAGCGATGCCTGCAGCCTGATATCCCGAACGCGGCCCGACTTGTA
>CAJWUK010000138.1 GCA_913047365.1 uncultured Alphaproteobacteria bacterium
ATCTTTTTGACCGCAATGGCGATAGACCAAATCGATCACGTCCTGAACGTCTTTCTTGGTAAGAACCTTGTTCAGAACCTCGACGGGAACTTCAGGGCTTTTCGGCAGGATATGCATTATGAACATGCGGCCGGGCGTGGTTTGAATCCGGCGAGAGATGTCTCTGCCTCCTTCGTCCACAGTAGCCATCCGCACCTGGATTTTCGAATGCAGGCTGATGATATCGGCATCCAGTGCCTGTTCTACTTCGCCCGTAGACCCGAATACCATGCCTTCGCCCGGCTCTCCATCGCGATCCAGGCTGAGATAGTAGAGGCCGAGCACGATATCCTGGGACGGCACGATGATCGGCTTGCCGTTCGCCGGGCTGAGGATGTTATTGGTGGACATCATCAGTACCCGCGCTTCGAGTTGGGCTTCGAGCGACAGCGGCACGTGCACCGCCATTTGGTCACCGTCAAAGTCGGCGTTAAAGGCCGTGCAGACCAGCGGATGGAGCTGGATAGCCTTGCCTTCGACCAGCACCGGTTCGAACGCCTGAATGCCTAGACGGTGCAGCGTCGGCGCGCGGTTGAGCATGACCGGGTGTTCGCGGATAACCTCCTCGAGGATATCCCAAACTTCTGGACGTTCCTTCTCGACCATGCGCTTGGCGGCCTTAATCGTGTTAGCCATACCGTAAAGTTCGAGCTTGGAGTATATGAACGGTTTGAACAGTTCGAGCGCCATCTTCTTCGGCAAGCCACACTGGTGAAGCTTCAACTCCGGACCAACCACGATGACCGACCGCCCGGAGTAATCCACACGCTTGCCCAATAGGTTCTGCCGGAAACGGCCCTGCTTGCCTTTCAACATGTCGCTGAGAGATTTCAGTGGCCGCTTGTTCGCGCCGGTGATCGTCCGGCCGCGGCGACCGTTGTCAAACAACGCATCGACCGCTTCCTGCAGCATACGCTTTTCGTTGCGCACGATTATATCGGGGGCGCGCAGTTCGATCAGGCGCTTGAGCCGGTTATTACGGTTGATTACCCGGCGGTATAGATCGTTCAAGTCCGACGTAGCGAACCGGCCGCCATCGAGCGGCACCAGCGGACGAAGTTCCGGCGGAATGACCGGGATGACTTCCAGAATCATCCATTCCGGCCGGGCGCCGGAATCGATGAAGGATTCAACCAGCTTAAGCCGTTTGACGTATTTCTTGCGCTTCGCCTCTGAACCAGTTTCCTTCATATCGATCCGAAGTTCTTCGCGTTCTTCTTCCAGGTCGATTTCGGATAGCATCTTCTTCAGCGCTTCCGCGCCGATCATGGCTTCGAACGCGTCTTCGCCATATTCGTCCTGGGCATCGATATAGCCTTCTTCCGAAAGCAGTTGGCCTTCCTCTAGCGGTGACAGGCCGGGTTCCGTCACGATGTAGTTCTCGAAATAGAGGACCCGTTCGACATCCTTCAACGTCATGTCGAGAAGCAACGCAATACGGCTGGGCAGCGATTTCAGGAACCATATGTGCGCAACCGGCGATGCCAGTTCTATATGGCCCATGCGTTCACGACGAACCTTGGAAAGCGTAACCTCGACGCCGCACTTTTCGCAGATGATACCGCGATACTTCATGCGCTTGTACTTGCCACAAAGGCATTCGTAATCCTTGATCGGACCGAAAATGCGGGCGCAGAACAGGCCGTCCCGCTCCGGCTTGAAAGTACGGTAATTGATGGTCTCCGGCTTTTTTATTTCACCGAAGGACCAAGAACGAATACGTTCTGGGCTCGCGATGGAAATCTGAATCTGGTCGAAACTCTGGGCAGTGCTGACCTGTCCGAAGATGTTCATCAATTCATTCATCAGCCGTCTCCTGGCATCTGTGGCGGACCCGGTATAAGGCCTGCCGGTAATAGTTCAGTTCGCTCGTCCGGTCGTCGAGTAAGTAATCAGGATTCCTGATTCAGTTCCACGTTCAGGCAGAGCGATTTCAGTTCTTTGACCAACACGTTGAAGGATTCCGGAATGCCGGCTTCGAAGGTGTCGTCGCCGCGGACGATCGCTTCATAGACCTTGGTCCGGCCGGACACATCATCCGATTTCACTGTCAACATTTCCTGTAGCGTATAGGCCGCGCCGTATGCTTCCAGCGCCCATACTTCCATCTCGCCGAAACGCTGACCGCCGAATTGCGCCTTACCACCCAACGGCTGCTGGGTAACAAGGCTATACGGTCCGATAGAACGGGCATGAATCTTGTCGTCAACAAGATGGTGCAGCTTCATCATGTAAATGTAGCCGACCGTCACCGACCGGGCGAACTGTTCGCCGGTGCGTCCGTCGAACAGGGTCACCTGGCCTGAAGATTCAAGACCTGCCTGTTCTAGAAGTTCCACGATATCTTCTTCATGAGCACCATCGAACACCGGCGTTGCCATCGGAACGCCCGGCCGCAAGTTTTCAGCTAGTTCAATGACCTGATTTTCGTCCAGGGCATTGATATCGGCATCAAAGGTTTCCTTGCCGTAGATATCCTTCAATTCGCCTTGCAGCTGTGAGATCTTCCCTTCGCGAACCGCCTTGTCGAGCATGTTTCCGATCTTCCGGCCTAGGCCAGCAGAGGCCCAGCCCAGGTGGGTTTCGAGAATCTGCCCCACGTTCATTCGTGATGGCACACCCAGCGGATTAAGGACGATATCGACTATGGTGCCGTCTTCGAGATGCGGCATGTCTTCCAGCGGCGCGATCTTGGAAATCACACCCTTGTTGCCGTGACGTCCAGCCATTTTGTCGCCGGGCTGAAGCTTGCGCTTCACAGCAACGAAGACCTTGACCATCTTCATAACGCCAGGAGGAAGTTCGTCGCCGCCCTGAAGTTTTTCTACCTTGTTGTCGAAGCGATCCTGTAGGCGCTTTTCGCTTTCCGAGAACTGCTTGCGCAGCGCTTCGACGTTTTCCATCACTTTGTCGTTCTTGACCGAAATCTGGGCGAGCTGACGCGCGCTAAATTCATTCAGGATGGCCTGCGTGACGCGGGAACCTACGCTGACCTGTTTCGGACCAGACACAATGGTCTGGTTCGCTAGCAGATCCTTCAGCCGAGCGGAAAACGACCGTTCGAGAATCGCAAGCTCATCATCACGATCCTTCGCAAGGCGCTCGATTTCCTCGCGTTCGATCGCCATCGCGCGCTCGTCCTTGTCCACGCCGCGGCGCGAGAACACACGCACCTCCACAATCGTACCGGCAACGCCAGGTGGCAGTTTCAGAGAGGTATCGCGAACATCGGAGGCTTTTTCACCAAAGATCGCCCGCAAAAGCTTTTCTTCCGGCGTCATCGGGCTTTCGCCTTTCGGCGTCACCTTGCCGACAAGAATATCGCCCGGGTTCACCTCAGCCCCGATATAGACGATGCCGGCTTCGTCGAGGTTTTTCAGTGCCTCTTCACCGACATTCGGGATATCGCGGGTGATTTCCTCCTGACCCAGCTTGGTATCGCGGGCCATGATCTCGAACTCTTCGATATGGATCGACGTGAACACATCATCCCGGACGATGCGCTCTGAGATCAGGATGGAATCTTCGAAGTTGTAACCGTTCCATGGCATGAACGCGACGAGGACATTGCGGCCAAGGGCCAGTTCGCCTAGTTCTGTCGACGGACCGTCCGCGATGATATCGCCGGCATCGACCCGGTCACCCACCTTCACCAGCGGCCGCTGGGTGATGCAGGTATTTTGGTTGGAACGCTGGAACTTAAGCAGGTTGTAAATATCAACACCCGGCGCCGACAGAGAAGTCTCGTCGGTCGCGCGGACAACGATACGGGTAGCGTCGACCTGGTCGACTGTCCCTTGGCGCTTCGCCGTAATCGCCGCGCCGGAACCGCGGGCAACAGCTTCTTCCATGCCGGTTCCGACCAGCGGGGCCTCGGCACGAACAAGTGGCACCGCCTGGCGTTGCATGTTCGATCCCATCAGCGCGCGGTTGGCATCATCGTTTTCTAGAAACGGAATTAGCGCGGCGGCCACAGACACAAGCTGTTTCGGTGACACGTCGATCATGTCGATCGTCTCGGGCCGAGCCATGACGAATTCACCTCCTTGGCGGCAACTCACCAGCTCTTCAGTGAACTTGCCGTTCTTGTCGAGCGGCGCGTTAGCCTGAGCAATAGTGTACTGCCCTTCCTCTATCGCGGAATGATAGACGACCTCGTTCGATACCTTGCCGTTTTCGACCGCGCGGTAGGGGGTTTCGATAAAGCCGTACTGGTTCACCCGAGCGTAAGTGGCGAGCGAATTGATCAGACCAATATTCGGCCCCTCCGGTGTTTCGATTGGGCAGATGCGGCCGTAATGAGTCGGATGCACGTCGCGGACTTCGAAGCCCGCGCGTTCGCGCGTCAGACCACCCGGACCAAGCGCGGAGAGACGACGCTTATGCGTGATCTCGCTCAGCGGATTGGTCTGATCCATGAACTGAGACAATTGCGACGATCCGAAGAATTCGCGCACAGCGGCCGCGGCCGGTTTGGCATTGATCAGGTCGTGCGGCATGACGGAGTCTAGATCAATCGAACTCATCCGTTCGCGGATCGCGCGCTCCATCCGAAGCAATCCAATTCGGTACTGATTTTCCATCAGTTCACCCACAGACCGGACGCGGCGATTACCAAGATGGTCAATATCGTCGATTTCACCGCGGCCGTCCTTCAGATTGACCAGTGTCTTGACCACGGCCAGGATATCTTCCCGCCGCAGGACGCGCAGGCTGTCCTCGCCTTCAACACCCAGGCGCGCATTCATTTTAACCCGGCCAACAGCCGATAAATCGTATCGTTCGGCATCAAAGAACAGGCTCTGGAACATGGCCTCGGCGGTTTCCAGCGTCGGCGGCTCGCCCGGGCGCATTACCCGGTAAATATCCATCAGGGCTTCTTCACGCGACCGATTTTTGTCGACGGCAAGTGTATTGCGAATGTAAGGGCCGACATTGTTGTGGTCGATCGCAAGGGTCTTGAATTTTTTCACCCCGGCATCGACGACAACCGCGAGTTTTTCTTCGTCGATCTCGTCACCGGCTTCAACGAAAATCTCACCGGTTTCGGCATTGATAATATCTTCGGCAAAGTACCGGGTGTGGAGGTATTCCTCCTGCACCAGAATTTCTTTCAGCCCGTCTTCAACCAGCTTGCGGCAGGCCCGCGGTGTCAGTTTGTCACCCGCCTCAGCGACAACATTACCGGTTTTGGCATCGATCAGATCATGGTCCAGCTTGACGCCGCGCATGGCTTCGGCGTCGAACGCGGTTCTCCAGCCGTCCTTGCCCAACGTGAAATCGATGGCGCCGTAGAAGTAATCGAGAATGTTCTCGATGCTCATCCCGACGGCCTGTTCAGGTGGAAGCTGACCGCCTTCTTCGGCAAGTTCGATCCGCTTTTGCGCGGTTTCGTCGGAATCGAGTGCCATCAACAACGTCGTAACCGGCAGCTTACGGCGGCGGTCGATACGAACGTGGACGATGTCCTTCGCGTCAAATTCAAAATCCAGCCAGGAACCCCGGTACGGGATCACGCGGGCGGCAAAAAGGAATTTGCCGGACGAGTGAGATTTTCCCTTGTCATGATCGAAGAACACGCCGGGCGACCGGTGCATCTGGGACACGATCACACGTTCGGTGCCGTTGACCACAAACGTGCCCATGTTGGTCATCAGGGGCATGTCGCCCATGTAAACGTCCTGTTCCTTGATATCGCGAACAGAGCGGGCGCCAGTTTCCTCCTCCACGTCGAACACCACCAGACGCAGCGTGACCTTCAGCGGCGCGGCAAACGTAATATCGCGCTGCTGGCATTCCTCAACGTCATATTTGGGCTGTTCCAATTCGTAGGAAACGAATTCCAGCGTACCCCGTTCGGAAAAATCGCTGATCGGGAAGACCGACTTGAAGACTTCCTGAAGCCCTGAAGCCTCGCGATCCTCTATCTGGGTATGAATCTGCAGAAAGGCGTCATAAGAACTTTTCTGAACTTCGATCAGGTTCGGCATTGGCGCTACTGCGCGAATACGACCGAAATCCTTACGAATGCGCTTACGTTCCGTAAACGACTTTGCCATGGCTACCTCTCAAGAATCCGAATAGGTCCGCGACGATCCGCGGACAGTCAAAAATAGGTCGAACGACGCCGCACCGCGCCGAGGCGCGGGCGACATGCGTTCGATAGTCTTTGCTGAAAGCGCGCGACGCGTCATTATTTGACTTCGACCGCCGCTCCCGCTTCCTCCAGCTTACCTTTGATTTCGTCAGCCTCATCCTTGCTGACGCCTTCTTTCACAGGTTGAGGTGCGCCCTCGACCAGGTCTTTGGCTTCTTTCAGGCCAAGCCCTGTGATCGCGCGCACTTCCTTGATAACGTTGATCTTCTTGTCGCCAGCTCCGGCCAGAATGACATCAAATTCATCCTTTTCTTCCGAAGCGCCAGCACCTGCATCAGCACCTCCGCCGGCAGCGGCAACAGCCACTGGGGCGGCAGCGGAAACTCCCCACTTCTCTTCGAGCATTTTCGACAGTTCAGCCGCCTCGAGGACGGTGAGGTTAGAAAGATCGTCTGCGATCTGTTCCAGGTTGGTAGCCATTTTCATTTCTCCTTTGGCTTGAACTTACTTGACTGGTTATCGGCTCAGGCAGCCTGGCCCTGCTTGGAACGCGCGGACATCACGCGTGCAAGTTGCCCCGCCGGCGCCTGTGTGACGCCCGCGATGCGGGTGGCTGGTGTCTGGATCATGCCGACGAGTTTGCCCCTTAATTCGTCAAGCGAAGGCAGCTTGGCGAGGGCAGTAACGCCCGACACATCCAGAGCCTGTTCATCAAGACCGCCGCCGAGGATCTCAAACTTGTCGTTGCCCTCTGCGAACTTGACCGCAATACGCGCGGCCGCGACAGGATCATCAGAATACGCGACGCCTGTCGGTCCTTTGAACAGGTCGCTCAAGTGCTCGAATTTCGTGCCCTTGAGCGCGAGACGTGTGAGCCGATTTTTGGTCACTTTGAAGCTAGCGCCCGCACTCCGCATTTCCCGGCGCAGGTCGGTCGATTGCGAAACCGTCAGACCGCTCTGACTGGTAACGACAACGAGCGTTGCGTTGGAAAAAGCGTCGTTAAACGAAGCGACCAGTTCTTCTTTCTGTGTCCGGTCCACTCAGTCGTCTCCACTTT
>CAJWUK010000139.1 GCA_913047365.1 uncultured Alphaproteobacteria bacterium
GAAACATCCGCCACCGTGAATATCGGGGAAGACGGCACGGCGACGCTGATCTTCGGGACGGTCGATGTGACTGGCGGTTCGCGCAGCGCTTTCGCCATGATCGTGGCGGAAGAACTCGGCATTCCTTATGAAAAAGTGCGCACGATGTCAGGCGATACCAGCGCGCTGGGCTTCAACTTCATGACAGCGGGCAGCCGCGGCACCGCGGCCGGTTCCATGGCTGCCGTTACGGCGACACGGAAGGCAATCGCGAGGATGTGTGAAATCGCCGCCCGTAAGTGGGAGGTCGAACCCGACCAGGTCGTGTTCGAGGAAGGCAAATGCCGCCCGGCGGGCGCGAACGTGGGCGACTTCGAACCGATGAGCGTCGCAGAACTTGCGCGCGAAGCATCCTGGTTCGGGGGCACAATTGCCGGTCATGCCGAAATCAACGTGGCTCAGGGCGGTCCCGGCTTTGGCACTCACCTCGTCGACGTGGAAGTCGATCGTAGGACCGGCGCCGTAAAGGTGCTTCGCTATACACTGATCCAGGATGCCGGGAAGGCCGTCTATCCTGAATTTATCGAAGGCCAGTTCCAGGGCGGTGCGGTGCAGGGCATCGGCACAGCGCTGAACGAGGAATACATCTACAACGACAATGGTGTTTTAGAAAATCCTGGTTTCCTGGATTACCGCGTGCCGGTTGCCTCGGATGTGCCGTTCATCAACACGGAGATAGTGGAAGTTCCGAACCCGGATCATCCCTACGGCATCCGCGGTATCGGTGAAGTGCCCATCATTCCGCCGCTGCCCGCTATCGCAAACGCGATTCATGACGCGGTAGGTATCCGGTTAAGGGATCATCCCATGTCACCGCCCAAGGTTTTGAAGGCGTTGAAAGATCAGATGATCGAAGACGCCGCAGCTCATGGGACGGCTGCGGAGTAATCGAAAGCCATATTCGTCCATTGAGAAGGCCGGTTCTGAGGGATCGGCCTTTTCTAATAGCAAAGAGAGGAGTGTGCCGATGTCCCGCTTGAATCCCGTCGCCGAAAACGATTACTCGCCGAAACAGAAAAAGATCGCGGATATGGTTTCCGCGCAGCGGAATGCGCCGGTGCGCGGGCCTTTCGGGGTACTACTGCACGCACCGGAAATCTGCGAGATTTTCGCGAATTTCGTCAATCTCTCCCTGGACGAGGAAAAATCCCGCATCCCTCTGCGCCTGAAGGAGCTGGCAATCATCACGGTCGGGCGCGTGTTCGGGTCAGACTACGAATGGTTCATTCATGCGAAACGTGCGGTTGATTACGGCATAGACGCGAATGCGGTGGAAGAGATGCGCCTGAACAGGGTGCCAACGTTCCCGAATGACGACGAAACTTTGGTCTACGAGGTCGCAAAGGAGTTGGCCGAAACGCGTCAGTTGTCTGACGAAAACTATGCCCGCGCGCTTGATCATTTCGGCGACGCGGCCATGGTTGAACTGGCGGCGCTGGTCGGTTTCTACCATACGGTTTCGATCGTGCTGAACACCTTTCAGGTGGAAGCGCCGGAAGGTGATCCGCACCCGCTTAAATATTGATTCGCGTTATGGTCGCATAAATTATCACCGACCGGTAAATATCCAATTAAAACTCGCCGTGGCGGCCATATGTCGCCTTGTCATGACAGCAGCCAAGCCATTAGGTTAGCAATAATTTGCCGGTCTGGGCGACGCGTTTGTCCAGTTCCCGGCATTGCCTACTGACCGGTCCGGTCATGTCCGATCCGACGAAGGATATCAGTTAGATGAAAATTGGCGTTCCGAAGGAAGTTCACGTAGGTGAACAGCGCGTGGCTCTGACCCCGGAAACTGCTTCGCGCATCCAGAAACTGGGTTTCGATCTGTGTATCGAAGCTGGTGCTGGGGCAGCGGCGCAGTTCAGCGACGACGCCTACCGAGCGGCAGGCGTAGAAGTGATCGACGATGGCAAAGAGGTCTGGGCCAAAAGCGATATCGTTCTGAAGGTCCGGCAACCACAAGCCCTACCTAGCCAGGGGGTAGACGAGACCGAGTTGCTACGCGATGGCGGCACGCTGATCAGCTTCATCTGGCCGGGGCAAAGCCCCGATCTTCTCGAAAAAATAAAGGCGCGGAATGGGACGGCGATTGCAATGGACGCCGTGCCGCGGATCAGCCGGGCACAAAAGCTTGATGCACTTTCATCCATGGCGAACATTGCCGGATACCGCGCTGTGGTGGAGGCCGCCAACAATTTTGGGCGCTTTTTCACGGGCCAGATTACGGCGGCAGGTAAGGTGCCGCCGGCGAAGGTGATGGTGATCGGTGCCGGTGTTGCCGGGCTAGCTGCCATCGGGGCGGCGCGAGGCATGGGCGCGATTGTCCGCGCCTTCGATACCCGCCCTGAAGTGAAGCAGCAGGTGGAAAGTATGGGAGCTGAATTCCTGGAGCTAGAATTCGAGGAGGAAGGTTCCGGTTCCGGCGGTTACGCCAAAGTGATGAGCGAGGAATTCATAAAAGCAGAGATGGAGCTCTTCGCCGAACAGGCGCGCGACGTGGATATCATCATCACCACCGCGCTTATTCCCGGCAAACCCGCGCCGAAGCTGATTACCGCCGAGATGGTGAAATCGATGAAACCCGGCTCTGTCGTCGTCGATCTTGCGGCGGAGCAGGGCGGTAATTGTGAACTGACCGAGCCGGGCGAAAAGGCGGTCAAACACGATGTCACACTGATCGGTTACACCGATCTGCCAAGCCGGATGGCCGCACAATCCAGCCAGCTATACGGCACCAATCTGTGGCACATGCTGTCCGACCTGACGCCGGACAAGGACGGTAATATCAACGTCGATATGGAAGACGACGTCATCCGCGGCGCAACCGTCGTGAAAGAGGGCCAAATAACCTGGCCACCGCCCGAACCGAAAACGCCGGCCATGGCCCCGGCAAAAACGGCCGAAGCAAAACCGGTCGAGGAAGAAGCCACCCCCCGCAATGTCGGCATTAAATCGGCGATCACGCTGGTGATCGCCGCGCTGGCCCTTGCCGCACTTGGCACCGTGGCCCCACCCGCCTTTATGGGGCATCTAACCGTATTCGTTCTGGCCTGCTTCGTCGGCTATCAAGTCATCTGGAAAGTGACGCCGGCGCTGCATACCCCCCTGATGAGCGTGACCAACGCGATCAGCGGCATCATCGTGATCGGGGCGCTTTTGCAAATATCTAACGAGTCGAACCTTGTGGTCATACTGGCCGGAATTTCCGTCCTGATCGCGACGATCAATGTCGCCGGCGGGTTTCTAGTCACCCAGCGTATGCTCCGCATGTTCCGGAAAAGCTAGGGCAGGGATCGGGACATGAGCGCAGGATTGACCACCGTCGCCTATATCGGGGCGAGCATTTTATTCATTCTCAGCCTCGGCGGCCTAAGCAATCAGGAAACGGCGCGCCGCGGCAATATCTACGGCGTCGTCGGCATGGCGATCGCCATTGCGGCGACCATCGCGGCCACACAGATCGACGATTACACGATCCTCGGACTGGCCGTGATTGTCGGTGCCGCCATCGGTATTTTCGTGGCGTCGCGGGTCGAAATGACCCAAATGCCGCAGCTTGTAGCCATTCTGCACAGCTTCGTCGGACTGGCCGCGGTGCTGGTCGGGGTGGCCAGCTATGTCGATCCGAATTCCGCCTATCAGGGCGCTGAAAAGACCATCCACGAGGTCGAAATTTTCCTCGGCGTGTTCATCGGTGCAATCACCTTCACCGGGTCCGTAATCGCCTTCGGCAAGCTGCAGGGCAGCATTTCCGGAAAGCCGCTACTGCTGCCTGCGCGTCACTGGCTGAACCTGATCGGGATCATCGCTTCGCTGTGGCTCGGCTGGAAATTCCTGAACGCGGGGAATCACGATGCCGGTCTGACGCCGCTGCTTATAATGACGGCCATTGCTTTCCTCATCGGCGTTCATCTGGTGATGGCGATTGGCGGTGCAGATATGCCGGTGGTGGTGTCCATGCTGAACAGCTATTCCGGCTGGGCCGCAGCGGCGACGGGCTTCATGCTGTCCAATGACCTGCTGATCGTTGTTGGCGCGCTGGTCGGCTCGTCCGGCGCTATCCTCAGCTACATCATGTGCCGCGCCATGAACCGGCACTTTGTCAGCGTCATCCTTGGCGGGTTCGGTACCTCCGGCGGCATGGCGGCTTCGGGCGAAGAACAGGGTGAAGTAGTGCCGACGTCGGCCGACGAGGTCGGTGCCATGCTGGCGGATGCCGACGAGGTCATCATCGTGCCAGGATACGGTATGGCGGTAGCGCAGGCACAGAATTCGGTCAGCGAAATCACCAAGCTTCTGCGCGACAAGGGCGTAAAAGTGCGCTTCGGCATTCATCCGGTCGCGGGTCGCCTGCCTGGCCACATGAACGTGCTGTTGGCGGAAGCCAAGGTGCCCTATGACATCGTTCTTGAAATGGACGAGCTGAACGACGATTTCCCCAACACCGACGTGGTGCTGGTGATCGGGGCGAACGATATCGTCAATCCCGGCGCGCAGGATGATCCACACAGCCCTATCGCCGGCATGCCGGTGATGGAGGTCTGGAAGGCTAAGACATCTGTAGTCTTCAAGCGGTCCATGGCCAGCGGCTATGCCGGTGTCGACAATCCACTGTTCTACAAGGAAAACAACAGAATGTTGTTTGGCGACGCCAAGGACAGCGTGGACGGGATACTGCAGAGTCTGAAGGGCTGAAACTAAAGACGAATACAGTGGGGATGTAAGATGATCATTGATTGCCACGGCCATTACACCACCGAACCAGATGCGCTCACAGATTACCGTAAGGCGCAGTTGGCAGGGGTCGACAACGATCCAGACTTTGTGCCGTCGGCGGCAGCGCTGGATATCACCGACGATCAGATCCGTGAAAAACTGGAGCCCAACCAGATCAGGCTCCAGAAGGAACGCGGCACTGATCTCACCATTTTTTCGCCGCGCGCGGTCGGCATGGGCCATCACCTCGGTACCGCGGAAACCAGCATTTACTGGGCACAGATCTGCAACGATATGATCCGCCGTGTGTGCGATCTGTATCCTGATAGGTTTGTGCCGGTTTGCCAGTTGCCGCAGTATCCTGGCGTTGAACCGGCGAAATCGATACCGGAACTGGAACGCTGCGTGAATGAGATGGGCTTTATCGGTGTCAACGTGAACCCGGATCCGTCCGGCGCCATGTGGACCGACCCGCCGATCACCGACAGATGGTGGTATCCGCTATGGGAAAAGATGGAGGAACTACAGGTGCCCGGCATGCTGCATGTTTCGGGATCGTGCAATCCCAATTTCCACCATACCGGCGCGCACTATATTGCGGGCGACACCACAGTGTTCATGCAGCTTATCCTCGGCGATCTGTTCGCGGATTTCCCGGGTCTGAAGTTCATCATTCCCCACGGCGGCGGCGCGGTGCCGTTCCACTGGGGACGTTATAGGGGCCTCGCCCAGGACATGGGCAAACCGCCGCTGGATGAACACCTGCTGAGCAACGTGTTCTTCGATACCTGCGTCTATCATCAGGCCGGTATCGACTGCATGACCAAGGTCATCCCGGAAAAGAACATACTGTTCGCCTCCGAGATGGTTGGTGCCGTGCGCGGCGTCGATCCCACGACCGGTTTCAACTACGACGACACCAAGCGCTATATAGATTCGACACCAAACCTGGATGACGGACAACGCAAGGCTGTATTCGAAGATAACGTGCGCCACGTTTTCCCTCGCCTGAAGATTTAGGTAGGTCCAATGGGCTACCGAAACCTCCGCGACTATTTGGACGCCTTGCAAAAAGGCGATCTGCTGCATGTGGTGGAGGACCGTATCAGCAAGGATACGGAACTGGTGCCGCTGGTGCGGCTTCAGTTCCGGGGCCTTCTGGAAGAACAGCGCAAGGCATTCTGGTTTAAAAACGTCACCGATTCCCTTGATCGCGATTTCGATGCGTCGGTGGTGCTGGGCTCACTTGGCTGCTCGCGCCAGGTCTATGGCGCGGCACTAGGAGTCGAGCCGGATGAAATCGGCGCGAAATGGGCCAGCACCCACGGCAATCCGATTGAACCGGTGGAGGTGGCTCGCGGTGATGCGCCGGTGAAGGAATTCGTCTATTCTGGCGATAGCTTCGACAATGGTGTCGACAGGTTTCCCCATCTAATATCTACACCCGGTTTCGATCCCGCACCTTTTCTGACTGCCGGGGTCTGGATCACACGTGATCCGGAAAACGGTGCTTACAATCTCGGCATCTATCGCGGCATGATCAAGGCGCCCGATCGCATCGGCTGCGCCACTGATGTCTCCACCCAACATCTGGCAATCCAGTGGGAAAAGGCTCGGCGTATGGGCAAGCATCTGGAATGTGCGGTTTTCTTGGGCGGTCCGCCAGCGCTGTTACTGGCGGCGGCGAGCAAGGTGCCCTATGGGGTGGAGGAATACGGCGTCGCTGGCGCCCTGAACGGTGAGGCGATCCCTGTGGTCCCAGCCGAAACCTTCGACGGGATGGTCCCGGCGGAAGCCGAGATCGTCATGGAAGGCATCATCCGTACCGATGTCTTGGAACCGGAAGCGCCGTTCGGAGAAGCCAGCGGCTATCTGGGCCCTCGCAAAATGGAAAAAGTGTTCGAGGTCACGGCCATCACCCACCGCGCGAACCCGGTCTATCAGGGCATCATCAGCGAATTCCCGCCCAGCGAAAGCACGGTGATGCGCAAGGCCGCGTTCGACGCGATCTATCTGCGCCACCTGCGCGACGCCTGCAACATACCGTCGGTGATCAAGGTGGCGTGCCACGAACTGGCAAGCTGCAACATGCTGTTCGTCATCCAGCTCGACCGACCCGAGCTGGGCCAGCCATGGCAGGCGTTACGTGCCGCGGCTGCGTTCGATGCGTCACTGGGCAAGATGTTCATTGCGGTCGATTTAGATGTGGATCCGGAATCGATGCATTCAGTCCTCTGGGCGCTCAGCTACGCGACCCAGCCCCACCGGGATATGGAGATTATCCGGGGCAAGGTACCACGGCTCGATCCATCTATCACCCCGTCTGACAACGCGGCCCAGTACGCCTATCCTGACGGGCAGGGGGCGTCTGCGATTCTGATCAACGCGGTGCGCGAACATCCCTATCTGCCGGTGTCACTGCCGC
>CAJWUK010000140.1 GCA_913047365.1 uncultured Alphaproteobacteria bacterium
TCTTCAGTTCCTGTAACGCCTTTTCCTTAGCCTCCTTCGACAACTTGGTCTTTTCGATGCGCTCTTCGAATTCACCGGCTTCGTCGCGGCCGTCCTCTGTCTCGCCAAGCTCCTTCTGAATTGCTTTGAGCTGTTCGTTCAGATAATACTCCCGCTGCGTCTTCTCCATCTGCCGTTTGACGCGGTTCCGAATGCGTTTTTCCACCTGCAGAACGCCAATTTCCGACTCCATAGAGGAGTAGGCACGTTCAAGGCGCTCTGACGCGGACGGCAGTTCCAGCAACTCCTGCTTTTCGGAAATCTTCAGCGCCAGATGGGAGGCAATAGTATCCGACAGCTTCGAAGCCTCTTCGATCTGGTTCAGCGAAACCAGAACTTCCGGCGGGATCTTCTTGTTCAGTTTAATGTACTGTTCGAACTGGCTGATCACCGACCGGATGAGCGCTTCGACGTCCTTGTCGCCGTCATCCGCCTCCTCGACCATTTCGGCTTCGGCTTGGAAGAAGTCTTCTTTGTCGGTATAGCGAATGATCTTCGCGCGCTGACTGCCTTCGACCAGGACCTTCACCGTGCCGTCAGGTAGTTTCAACAACTGCAGCACCGTTCCGACCGTGCCGACCTCGTATATGTCATCGGTGGCGGGGTCGTCCTGTCCAGCATTTTTCTGGGCAACCAGCAAAATCTGCTTATCGTCCTGCATCACGTCTTCGAGCGCACGAACCGATTTATCGCGACCCACGAATAGTGGAACGATCATGTGCGGAAAAACGACGATATCCCTAAGCGGAAGTACGGGAAAAGTAGCTGTTTTAGCTGGTTCCGGCATTATCTAATCCTGTCTACACTCGCTGCATCGTCATATCGCTGCCAGCGTCTCTTTGTAATTAAATGGGTCGTAAGCGGACGAAATCAAGAAGCGAGGCTCAGGCAGTGTTTCCGCTCTCTTCGCGCGTATCGGCGTAGATGTAGAGGGGTTGAGAACGCCCTTCAACCACTTCACCGTTGATCGCTATTTCCTCCACCCCATCCAGGCTCGGAAGTTCGTACATGGTCTCCAGAAGGATGCTTTCCAGAATGGAGCGCAAACCGCGCGCACCCGTCTTTCGGATGATTGCCCTCTTTGCGATCGACGACAGGGCGTCGTCGCTGAAGGTTAGTCTCACGTCCTCCATTTCGAACAGGCGGCCATATTGTTTGACCAACGCGTTCTTTGGCGTCGATAAAATTTGCACGAGCGCACCTTCGTCCAAATCTTCCAACGTGGCGATCACCGGCAGACGGCCGACGAATTCCGGGATAAGCCCAAACCGCAGGAGATCTTCCGGTTCGATTTCTCTAAGAATTTCGCCGGTTGAGCGGTCATCGGGGTCGCGCACATCCGCGCCGAAGCCGATGCTGGTCCCCTGCCCGCGATCGCTGATGATCTTGTCGAGACCCGCGAACGCTCCGCCGCAGATGAACAGGATATTGGTCGTGTCCACCTGCAGGAATTCCTGCTGCGGGTGCTTCCGTCCACCCTGAGGCGGCACCGATGCGACCGTACCTTCCATGATCTTTAGCAGGGCCTGCTGAACACCTTCACCCGATACATCCCGCGTGATCGAGGGGTTATCGGACTTACGGGAAATCTTATCTACTTCGTCAATGTAAACGATGCCGCGCTGCGCCCGTTCGACGTTGTAGTCCGCAGACTGCAGAAGTTTAAGAATGATGTTTTCGACATCCTCACCGACATACCCTGCTTCGGTCAGGGTCGTTGCATCCGCCATCGTAAATGGAACATCGAGAATGCGGGCAAGCGTCTGCGCCAGCAACGTTTTACCGCAACCGGTTGGACCGATAAGAATAATGTTCGACTTAGCGATTTCGACATCGTTGTTTTTCTGCCCATGGGACAGGCGCTTATAATGGTTATGCACCGCAACGGACAGCACCCGCTTTGCGTGGGCCTGCCCGATAACGTAGTCATCCAGAACGCTGCATATTTCTCGAGGTGTCGGCACACCGTCGCGCGATTTCACAAGTGTCGTCTTGTGTTCTTCGCGAATGATATCCATGCATAGCTCGACGCATTCATCGCAGATGAAGACGGTCGGACCGGCAATCAGCTTTCTTACTTCGTGTTGGCTCTTTCCACAAAAAGAACAGTAAAGAACGTTTTTGGAATCGCCGCTCACGGACTTGCTCATGAATTCACCTGGATGCCTAGGACGGACGCGCGCATTTTAAACAAGGCCGCCCCAAGCGTCCATCCGCAAACCCAAAGCTGAAGCCTCTTTAATTTCCCTGTTTGAGCGCACATCGAACTCCTTTTGATACATTACGCGAATCTCTCCAAAATAGCTCAATTGTGTCAGTGCGGACATCAATAGAACGTTAACGAAAAGTATGGATACCGATTAATCGTCAGATTTCTGGGAATCGTCTTCGGAATCGCCCGGAACGGGCCGTTCAGACACGACTTCGTCAATGATGCCGAAATCCTTTGCTTCTTCCGGCGAAAGGAACTTGTCACGTTCCATAGCGTCTTCAATCACGTCTAGCTTCTGGCCGGTGTGGTTCACGTAAATTTCGTTCAACCGCGCCCGCAGAGACAAGATTTCCTTAGCGTGAATTTCGATATCGGTCGCCTGACCCTGGAACCCGCCGGATGGCTGGTGAACCATGATCCGCGAATGCGGCAGCGAATACCGCTTCCCCGGCGCACCCGCCGCCATCAGCAGCGATCCCATCGATGCCGCCTGTCCGATGCACACGGTGGAAATATCAGGACGGATGTATTGCATGGTGTCGTAAATCGCAAGACCCGCGGTCACCAACCCGCCTGGAGAATTAATGTAGAAAGCGATATCCTTGGTCGGGTTTTCCGATTCCAGAAAAAGCAACTGCGCGCAGATCAGGCTTGAAACATGATCTTCCACAGGACCGACAAGAAAGATGATCCGCTCTTTCAGAAGGCGCGAATAAATATCATAGGCACGTTCACCGCGATTGGTCTGTTCGACCACCATCGGGACTAGTGCGTTCATTCTGGTTTCGTTGCCGAGGTTCATTCGATCTCCAGCGATGTTGTTGCGCTGCGCATTCGTACAGCGTGGGTTAGAAGCCTAAGGTCCCCCTTGAGTTAGACTAGCCTATTTCCCTTTGGCCTTGGCCTTCCCCTTTTTGGACGCCTTTTTCTTTCCGGCTTTTTTGGTCTTCGCCTTTCCTTCGGCGGCGGCTTCATCCGGACCGGCGAGAAGTTCTTCAACCGAAACCTTGCGCTCCGTCACCTTTGCAAGTTCCAGGATATAGTCGACAATTTTTTCTTCAAACAGCGGCGCCTGCAGTTCCTGCATCGACTGCGGGTTTTCCTGATAGTATTGCAACACTTGCTGCTCCTGGCCGGGGAAACGCTGCGCCTGCTCGGCCATTGCCCGGTTTAGGTCTTCCTGGCTAACCGTCAGATCGTTCAGCCGGCCAGTTTCGGACAGCAGTAGCCCCAAACGGATACGACGGGCTGCTATTTCGCGGTAGCGTTCTTCCAGTTCCTCGTCTGATTTGCCCTTGTCGTCATCATCCAGGTTGTCTTTTTCTTTAGCCTCTTCCAGTTGCTTCCAAATGTTCTGGAATTCCTCGTCCAGCATACCGGGCGGCACTTCGAAATCGATACGGTCGGATAGACCATCCAGTAATTCTCGTTTTAGCCGTCCACGGGATACCTGGCTGTATTCCGACGACATCTGTTCACGCACCATGCCCTTGAGCGCATCCAGGTCGTCCAGGCCCAGTGTTTTCGCGAAGTCGTTATCAATCTCAACCGCGCCGGCGGCCCGGACCTCCACCACATCGACCTCAAAGATCGCATCCTGGCCTTTCAGGTTTTCCGCCCCGTAATCATCGGGGAATTTGACGTTCACTTCTTTGTTTTCGCCGGCCTTGGCGCCGATAAGCTGTTCTTCGAAGCCGGGAATGAATTGGCCGCTACCTAGCACCAATTCCATGCCCTCAGCGGTACCGCCATCAAAGGCTTCCCCGTCAATACGCCCAATAAAATTCATAAGAAGCTGATCGCCGTCTTCGGCCGCGCGCCCTTCTTCAACCGCGTAGGCCTTCTGCTGCTCCGCAATTTTACCGATAGACTCGTCCACTTCACTGTCGGGAATATCCACAACCAGGCGTTCCAGTTCGATGCCGCCGAAATCTATTGGATCGATATCCGGAATAACTTCCACGGTGAGTTTGTATTCCAGGTCAGCGCCGTCCTCAAAAGTCACGAGGTCGATCTTCGGCTCCATCGCCGGGCGCAACTCCTTTTCGTCAAGGTTGCGCTGGACCGTGTCCTGAATCGTCTGTTCCAGAATCTCTCCGCGAACGGCGTCGCCGAACCGCTGTTTCAGGATTGCGAGCGGAACCTTGCCGGGACGGAAGCCCGGAACGTTTACTGTGGCGCCGACTTCTGTCAGCCGCGCATTCATCCGACCGTCAATATCCTCTTTCGGAATTACAACGGAATATTCTCGCTTCAGACCTTCGTTACTTGTTTCGGTAACTTGCATTAATCTCTCTTTCAACCATCCTGCCGCGGCCGGCGGCACATTCCGTGCCGGGGAAGCTGGTGCGGGCGAAGGGACTCGAACCCCCACGGCTTTCGCCACAGGTACCTAAAACCTGCGTGTCTACCAATTCCACCACGCCCGCAGAAAGCCGGGCACACACGTATCCGTTGCCACTATCCCCGTCAACCGACGCGGCCAGTGCGGCGGGGGTCTACATCAAACCGCCGTTTCGGGCAATGGTATCTATCGATTTATCGCCCCCGAAGCCGACGAACACAGGCTCGGGCCGCCGCATCCAGAATGGCATCGGCATCGATACCGTAGTGGCCGTAGAGATCCTGCAAATCGCCGGACTGCCCGAAACTATCCACGCCAAGTGGATAAATCCGGTGTCCCCCGACCGAACCCATCCAGTCAAGTGTGCCGGAATGTGCATCGCAGACCGTAACCAGCGCGGCATCGGGCCGAAGGTCGGAAAGCAATTCTTCGATCCACGCCACCGCGCTTTCTCGGCCCGAAATACGCTTACGGCGCACATCAATCCAGTCCGCATGAACCCGATCAGCGGACGTTATCGTGAGAAGGCCCGCCCCCGGTATGTCCTCTAGGATATCCTCATACGCCGATATCGCTTCCGGAGCGATCGCCCCAGAAAACGCAATAACCAGTTCCGTCCCGGCTATCGGTTTGCGCAACCAATAAGCGCCGGACGTGATACCGCGCCGTAGATCATCCGTCATTTCCCGGTCGGGTTGGTCGATCATACGCGTCGAAAGCCGCAACGCGACCGAACCGCCGTCGTCAACCTGCATGTGCTGGAAACCCCAGCGCATGATTTCCGCCAACTCGTCAACATATGTGGGCTCAAATGCTGCCATGCCAGGTTGAGCAAGGGTGATAAGAGGTGTTTCAGATGACTGATGGGCGCCGCCTTCTGGCGCCAGTGTGATTCCCGACGGCGTCGCCACCAGCATGTATCGTGCGTCCTGATAACAGCCGTAATGCAACGCATCGAGGCCGCGCCGGATGAACGGATCGTAGACCGTGCCGATGGGCAGCAGACGTGCGCCGAACATGCTGTCGGACAGGCCAAGCGCGGAAAGCTGCAGAAACAGGTTGGTTTCAGCGATGCCGAGCTCTATATGCTGGCCGTCGGGCGCCATTTGCCACTTTTGCGGGGACACGACGCTTTCCTGCGCAAATGTGTCGGACGCTTCCGACCGGCTGAAAATTCCACGCCGGTTCACCCAGGGCCCCAGATTGGTGGACACCGTGACATCGGGCGAGGTTGTGACAATGCGGTCGGCCAGCTCTGTTTCGCTCTGCGCGATCTCGTTAAGAATTCTGCCGAAACCGTCTTGGGTCGACATTTTCGGGCGCATGGGCACGTGCAGCTTCGCCGGCACCGAAACCTTGGGCGTTTCGTAGCGCCGGGGATATTCCTGTGCGAACGGCACATTATCCAGGAAGGATTGCAAAGCCGACGCATCCAAGTCGCAACCGGCAAATCGTTCCCACTCCTCCCCTTCTCCGATGCCCAGAGACTTTCGGAAACCCTTCATCTGATCGATATTCATCAGACCGGCATGGTTGTCCTTGTGTCCGGCGAACGGCAGACCGAACCCCTTGACGGTGTAACCGATAAAGCAGGTGGGAACATCGTCCGTTACCGCATGGAAGGCTTCAAGGCAGGAGTCCAGGTCGTTCCCCGCGAGATTGGTCATCAGGGTGTGCAACGATACGTCATCGTGGGAATCTAATAGGCTCTTAACCCCTGCCACGCCCTTCAAATCGCGCCGAAGATGTTGGCGCCAGGCCTCCCCGCCTTTGAAGGTTAGTGCCGAATAGAGGGAATTCGGGCAGGTATCGATCCAGTTGCGCAGGGCATCGCCGCCAGGATCGTCAAATGCCCGCTCCAGCAGCTTACCGTACTTCATGTTGACGACCCGCCAGCCCATGTTTTCGAACAATTGGTCGATTTGTCCGAACAGCCGGTCGGAAATAACCGAATCCAAGCTCTGACGGTTATAGTCGATCACCCACCAAACATTTCTAACATCCTTTTTCCACCCCTCCAGTAGGGCCTCATACATGTTCCCTTCATCGAGTTCCGCATCGCCCACTAGGGCGATCATACGCCCTTCCTGCGACGCTTCTGGCGTCATACCCTTCAGTCGCACATAGTCTTGGACCAGCGCCGAAAAAACGGTGTGCGCAGCGCCGAGCCCAACCGAACCTGTGGAAAAATCAACATCATCGGTATCTTTGGTACGCGACGGATAGGACTGCGCGCCCCCAAAGGCACGAAGCTTTTCGATGTTTTCCCTCGACTGATTGCCGAGCAGATACTGGATGGCATGAAAGACCGGCGAGGCGTGCGGTTTTACTGCGACACGGTCCTGCGGTCGCAACACATCGAAATAAAGCGCCGTCATCATTGTGGCAACCGATGCGCTGGAGGCCTGATGACCGCCGACCTTCAACCCGTCCCGGGACGGGCGGATGTGATTGGCGTGATGGATCATCCAGGTCGATAGCCAGAGAACCTTGCGTTCCAACGCACGAAGGGCTGCCATTCTGTTCGC
>CAJWUK010000141.1 GCA_913047365.1 uncultured Alphaproteobacteria bacterium
TGATCGCTTTGTTCGAGACCGGAGCAATCCTGATCTATCTCGGCGAGAAGATGGGACAGTTCTATCCCGCCGATCCCCGCGACCGGTACAAGACCCTGTGCTGGCTGATGTTTCAGATGGGGGGCGTCGGGCCCATGTTCGGGCAGAACCATCACTTCCGACGGTATGCGCCGCATCTGGCTCAGGACCTGGCCTATCCGCAGGAGCGTTAAGCCAACGAGACCGCCCGGCTTTATGGTGTCATGGACAAGAGGCTGGCCGCCTGCGAGTGGCTTGCTGGCGACGTGTACACTATCGCCGACATGGCGACGTTCGCGTGGGTGCGGCTGTACGAGCGTCACGCCACCGACCTGGCGGACTATCCCAGCGTCAAGCGCTGGGCGGATGCCTTGTCGGCCCGTCCGGGTGTGCAGCGTGGCTGTGCCGTGCTGGAGGACCATATGGCGCAGGTCAACGCCGATCTCGACCCCAAGGTCGCGCTCGAGAACTTCTTCGGCAACACCCAATACACCGCGCGGTAAGGCTTGGAGCCGATTTGGCCGCGATTGGCCAAACCGGTAGTCTTTTCAACAGGGCAGGTGCTGTTTCAGGAGGACCCTGGCAATGATCGAACTCTACACGTGGCCCACGCCCAATGGCGTGAAGGTGCACATCATGCTCGAAGAGACGGGACTCGAGTACAACGTACATCCCATCAATATCCAAAAGGGCGACCAGTTTGATCCGGAGTTTCTGAAGTTCAGCCCGAACAACAGGATGCCGGCGATGATCGATACTGACGGGCCCGGGGGCGAACCGATCTCGCTGTTCGAATCAGGCGCCATGCTCATCTATCTCGGCGAGAAGACGGGCATGTTCTATCCAACGGACGACCGCCTGCGCTACGAGACGATCTGCTGGGTCATGTTCCAGATGGGTGGAGTGGGCCCCATGCTGGGACAGAACAATCATTTCCGGATGTATGCCAAAGACATGGGCCACGAGGTCCAGTACGCCGTTGACCGCTACTCCAATGAGACACGGCGCCTCTACGGGGTCGTGGACAAACGACTCGCGGACAATGACTGGCTTGCCGCCGGTCAGTACACCATTGCGGATATGGCGACCTTTCCCTGGCTGCGTCTCAACGAGCGCTTCGACATTGAACTCGACGAATTTCCCAACATCAAGCGCTGGCACGACGCGATCGATGCGCGGCCGGCCGTGGCGAAGGGGAAAGAGATCCTCGTTGAATATCGCGAGAAAGCGAACGCGGAACTCGATCCCAAGGAGATTCAGAGCAACATGTTCGGGGCTGCACAGTTCGCTCAGCGGTAAAGCTCCTTCATTGCGGCCTGGAGTCCGACATCTCTAGCGGGGTCCCTGAAAGCCTTCTGGACCGTCCCTCGGTGCAGCGCGTGCAGACCGCGCTTGCGGCGGCGGGCAGCGCGGCGCGTGTTATCGCCTTGTCGCAGACGGCCCGTACGGCGGCTGATGCGGCTGCCGCGCTGGGCTGTCCGTTGGGGGCCATCGTCAAATCCCTGGTGTTTTCTGTGGGCGACCAGCCGGTAATGGCCTTGATCTCGGGTGACCGCCGCTGTGTTTCCAAGATCCTTCCGCAGCTGACCGGATTGGAGGGCAAGGTGTCTCGTGCCGATGCCGATGCGGTAAGGGCAGCAACCGGGTATGCGATCGGGGGTGTGTCGCCACTTGGCCATCCATCGCCGCTGCCGACGGTGATCGACGGCGCCCTTCAGCGGTTCGACGCCATATATGCCGCAGCGGGGCACTCTCACTGCGTTTTTGGCACCACTCTCGATGAGTTGGTGCGCCTGTCCGGGGGCGCCGTTAACGATGACGTTGGTCAGGATTTGTGACGCACGTTACAACCCTGTTCGAATTCGATTCCGTAGTACCTTTTGTTAACCATTAGAGCCCAGAGTCTGACTGGTAAACGGGAAGTGGGACGACAGTGCTCCAGGGACGGAGCGGCCCGTTAACCAAGTGTTGGATGGAGACAAAAATGGCTCAAATGGACCAAAGCTCTATCGATACATTCGTGGCCGAGGCAGAGGCCGGAATCCCCGACGCCCAATACAGCCTGGGTCTTCTTTATTCGACCGGACATGATGCGCCGCTGGATTACATCTCAGCCCACAAGTGGCTGAACATCGCGGGCATGAAGGGCAACATGGATGCGCGCCGGCTGCTACGAGGGATTTCGTCATGGCTTACCTCCAATCCCGGCGCCACACTCGCGCCGGCTACAATCCCCCCCCCCGGCTCTACTCATTTACCCACGATCTACTGGATCGATTACTAAGCGACTACAGGATGAAGCCAAGTGATGACCAAAACGTTAACCAAGCATTCGTTGTTAATCATACGTAACGTGTTGATTCAAAGATATTTTTATATTTAATACCCGGGTCGAAAATGTGAAGTTTTCGTCACGTTTTTCTTACAAACCTGTGATGAGCGTCACAAAACCGTGGCATTTTCTCCATTCACTGCCAGCCTCGATGACAAGATTCTTTCGAAGAACAGGCTAGTCGATGGACGTGTTGAGTTGTGTCAAACGTTGTATCGGCCGTGAAAATGTTTGTAACAACTTTATTGGCGGCCCGCATTGGACCAGACTTGCATGGTGCCTATGCCAAAACTGCCTCTAGCTCTTGGTTATATCGGCTAGGCGATTGCCTGGCGTTGACAGGGGCAGGGGCCGCTTTTAAGTAGACTGGGAAACTGCCTCCGGAGAGATGGCCGAGCGGCTGAAGGCGACGGTTTGCTAAACCGTTGTACGGTGTCAAGCCGTACCGAGGGTTCGAATCCCTCTCTCTCCGCCATTTCAATGACTTAGCTGGTTTTTGCACCGCTGGAATAAGCTGTAAACCGTTGGATTATGCCGGTATTTGTGCCGGTCTACGCGACCCGCATTATCTCCTTTTGTTCCTCTGGCGTGAGATAATCCAAATACAGTTCTGTCGTTTTTATGCTGGAGTGGCCGAGGTGCTTTTGCAAATCGTAGATGCTGCCGGTTTTATTTCTCAGATATTCGACAGCGAAAAAATGGCGCAAATCGTGGCATCTGAAGCGCCGGAAGTCGGCGTGCCGCTTGTCGGTTTGCAAAGTGTAATAGCTAAACCGCTTCGACATTTCCTTAATTCGCTCTCCCTCACTCTCCCAAAAAAGCACCCGCGATCCGCTGTAAGGCACTGTGCCGGTAACTGTGCCGATTGCGGCATCGTTTAATTTGATGACTCTTGTCTTCCTTCGCTTGGCTTTCACGATGGTGCAGCGGCATAAATCATCGATATGGTGCCGATCCAGATTTGTGGCCTCACCTTTGCGGAAAAAATTGTGGTTTGCCAGGCAGCAAATCCAAAGCTCTTCGAGCGAAAAACCGCCACTGCCAGAGACCATTTAATATTTTAAATCAAAGCGTTAACGACCAGGCGCTTTGGTCACTGGCAAATTGTTAGGTGACCAAGGGCTCTTTCAGCTGCTCACCGCCCAGAACGGGCTCATTCACATTCGTGCGTCTCAAACGGGTCTTCGGGCAACAACTCCAGACAAATGGCACAAGTCATAGCGCACTCGCATTTTTCAATATCCAGGGGTCCGCGCACAAAAATTTCTCCGCACATTGAGCAGAATTTCTCTGGGTTTGCCTCCCGATAATAGTACTCCCACTCGATGACCTCGGCGCCCTCCGCCGGTCGCCAGCCTATCTCCCACCATTCTTCATCACTGATTTCAAATTCTACACTCTCGAAATATTCTCGAACTTCCTCAGGATCACAGAGCCGAAAGAACAGTCGCTGGCTTCCCGACTCTTGCGGGTGCGTGCAGTAGATTTCCCATTTTTTTCCGCGTTCAACACGTTTCACCCAATACTCAGTGCTCCATGAGAAGCCAGGGCCTGCTGCGTAGTGATGAGGCCCAAGATAAAACACACGCTTCCTTGGGATCGGTGGAAAACCACTTTCCTCCCGGTCAATCGGGAAATCAATAATTTCTGCAGACATAATAAAACCCTCCAACGGCTAACCGTGGAGGGCTGACGCTCGATATTGCTCTCTTGAGCCGCATCTCCCTTTCGGGAAAACCACCTTGCACGAGCTGCAGGTTGGCGGGGCGCGTCAGCCCTCTCTCGATGACATAATTTATATGGGTTTTATCGGGATGAATTTCAAGTAAGCAGAATCATGGTAGCAATTTACGACCATGATATTTGGGATTAGCATCTTTGGATGCGCGCCCTCCTCACCGCCCTGACCGCACTTATGTTGTGTTCTGCGCCCTCAACAGCAAAGGATCTAGAGGATGCTTTTGCTGCATACAAAGCAGGTGACTACCAGAGAGCTTTTAGACTGTTAGCGCCACAAGCTAAGCAGGGACATGCAGAAGCACAGTTCAATCTAGGAATGATGTACTTTAAGGGCAATGGCGTGCAGAAGGACTACGGAAAAGCTATGCACTGGTATAGAAGAGCAGCCGAGAGAGGACATGCTGAGGCGCAATCTAACCTCGGCCTAATGTATGCGACTGGTTTGGGCGTTTCGAAAGATTTCGTAGAAGCTTACGCGTGGTGGGACATCGCGACGGAACAAGGAAACGATGATGCCAAGCACAACAAAACCATTTTGGAATATCGTATGAAGTCCGAGCAAATTGCAAAAGCTAAGGGTCTATCATCGGTGTACTGGGAAATGTACGTCATGCCGTTCCAATACTATTAAAATGCCTCAATATCCGCAGAGAACGATAATGGTAAGTATGTTTGATTAACTTGCCGCCTAGTGTTGGTCGATTGCTGCGTCTACGGGGAGCCAGCACGGCGCTATGTGGAGATATTGCGGTTAGGTCTCCGCACCTTGGCGGATCACTACGGGATGCCCTGAGGGTTTATGGCTTGTTTGCGTCGTGGGTCTCCGTCGGCCGTCGTCGGGCAGATCCTCCGGCGTCTGAGATCGGCCTGTGAGATGATGGCGCAGGATGTCCCATTGCACCGCCCAGTAGCCACATCGTGAATTGTAGGTCATGCCGTCGATCAGCTTGTGAACCTTGGGTAACGCGTGGAATGGCACGGCCGGCGCCACGTGATGCTCGCTGTGATAGGACATGTTCCAGGAGAAGAAGCGTGTGATGGGGTCGGTCATCACCGTACGCGTGTTCCGCCTAAGATCGGGTCCCTCGTAACAACCCACGTGGTCTGCCGCCCGAAGAAAATGCGCCAGCGGCCTCGTGAGGATCAATGGGCCCAGCCAATAGACAACCGGCAGCCATGACTGCGCGATCACCGCGTAAAGGGCGGCGCCGACATAAATCACCAACATGACGCGCGCCTCTAAATAGATCTGGGGCAGGAACTTCGGGGGAATGTTCTTTTTCTCCTGTGGTCGCATGCGTCCCATTGAATGCAGAATCAGCCAACCGAGATTGACCTTGTAGCGGGTGTAGCCTGAAATCCACTTGACGTAGTCCCAGCTGGTCTTCGGGCTCGCGAGCACGAACTGCGTGTCCTTACCGTGCTCTTGCGTAAAGTTGTGGTGCGGCCAGTGCTCGTAGCGGAAGTAGAGCGGGGCCCAAAACGTCAGGATGCCCGAGACCCAGAGCACACCTTCATTGAGCCAGCGCGTTTTGAATGCGGTCCCGTGCGCACACTCGTGCACGGGCGCGAATAGATGGTTCAGCACAATTCCATGAATCAGCATGGCCGGAAGCAGCCACCACGTGCCGTTTGACAGGAAGACCAGATATCCCGTCCCGGCCAGGGCGCCATAGTGCCCTGCCGCGTACAACAGGCCGTGTATGTCGGTGCGTTGCCGCAGCGGATGCACGACTTCAGGGGCCAGGAACTCGCGCCGCTGCGCGACCTGCGTGAGCTCTTCCAGAGATCTGCTGTCGACTGCTGACACTCTCATGCGTCCGCTGCAATTTCGCCACGTCCAGGACGTAATTTCAGGAGTCTACCACAGGGCGTGGTTCAAAGAGGAAATACGCCCTCCAAAAACCATATTAAGGACTAACCACCCTCGCGTCGGCGAGGAACAAGTCTTGGATAAATAGCGCCACAGGCAAGAGTAGCCGGGCCCAATCGGTTCTCGCAGTCACCCGAAATCGCCTTCAGCAAATCAGGCAGCACAAGGTCCTCGCCGTATCGTTTGATTAATACGGCCTTGGAATAGCGGCCATAACGACCACATTCCTCGCACTCGATTTCAATCGGGTCCGTAGGGAAAGTCCCAATATTTGAGTGGGTGCGGGACCTCATCATTGGCGATCTAAAAGCCCTTTAACTGTGGAGGGCATTTCAGTGTCGGTGAGTATTCTTCGACCGCGAACTAGCTGTTTGACGAAACCTTATTGGCACTCCAACCATCGAGAATCGTACGCGCGCCGTTGGTGGCCGGATCCATAGCCATGTCATGGCCTTCACGCTTGGCGGTCAGTTCGATTACATAGCCATTCGGATCGCGGAAATAGATCGAATCGACGAACCCGTGATTGGAGACGCCCCGGGTATGGATTCCGGCATCCTTTCCCTTCTCGAACATCATAATCAGGTCCTCGGGGCTGACTTCGAGGGCGATGTGGAGGTCGTAGTCGTGCTGGTTCTTGAACTCAAACGGCATATCAGGCGCCTCGAAGAAGGCCAGATAAGAACCATCGTCCATGCCGTAAAATGTATGAAGGGTCTGCGTCTCGCGGCCGCTCTTGGTTTCGCCGATTTGCAGCGAACCGGAAAGCGGCAGTCCGAGAAAGTCCTCATAGAATTGCCGGGTTTCCTCGGAATCACGGCAGCGGTAGGCATTATGGTGTAACCCCCTGATCATCGACTTTTTCCCTCCTCGAATTCATTCAGTTGTTCCGGTTGTTGAACAACCGCCGAAAGGGCATGTGTTGATCCCATCCTCGCATGTCAATGGCGAAGGCGTGCCCGAGGACGATATGCGAGCCTACGCGTGGACAAGCATCTCTGCCGCGCAGGGGAATGATGGCGTCCGCGCAGATCGCCAAGGGTCAGGAATTATCGTCCGAGCTTTGGGAAAAGTACGTCGTGCCGTTCCAAAAATATGGACTTGTTGCCAAACCCGACTTACGTGTAGGACTTCCAATACAATTCGATAACT
>CAJWUK010000142.1 GCA_913047365.1 uncultured Alphaproteobacteria bacterium
GAGGTGCGATCGATCCGAGAGTTCAGGTTACGCCGCGCGATCCCGCCGGTGCATGGTGGGCCCGGTGCCGTCGTCGAATAGTTCGGCTAGTCGGTCCATCATGGTGCCGCCCAGTTGCTCCGCATCCATGATCGTCACGGCGCGGTTGTAATAGCGCGTCACGTCGTGGCCGATGCCGATGGCCGTCAGTTCTATATCCGACCGGCTTTCCAGCATATCGATCACTTCGCGCAGATGGCGTTCTAGGTAATTTCCCGGATTGACTGACAGAGTCGAATCATCGACCGGCGCTCCATCGGAAATGACCATCAGGATTTTCCGCTGTTCCGGCCGGTTCACCATGCGGCTATGGGCCCAGAGCAGCGCCTCGCCGTCGATGTTTTCCTTCAGCAGGCCCTCGCGCAGCATCAGGCCGAGAGATTTCCGGGCCCGCCGCCAAGGCGCATCTGCCGGCTTGTAGAGAATGTGCCGCAGATCATTCAGCCGGCCCGGGTTGGCGGGCTTGCCGTCCGCCAACCAGCGTTCCCGTGCTTGACCGCCTTTCCATGCCCGGGTGGTGAACCCAAGGATTTCGACCTTCACGCCGCAGCGTTCCAGCGTTCGTGCCAGGATATCGGCGCTCATCGCCGCCACCGTGATGGGCCGACCCCGCATGGAACCGGAGTTATCAATCAGAAGCGTCACGATGGTATCGCGGAATTCGGTCTCTTTTTCGATCTTGTAGGAAAGCGGATGCATCGGGTTCGTCACCACCCGCGACAGACGACCCGCATCCAGTAGGCCTTCTTCCAGGTCGAACTCCCAGGACCGCGATTGCTGTGCCAGCAGGCGGCGTTGCAGCCGGTTGGCCAGACGTCCGATGATGCCCTGCAGATTGGCAAGCTGCTGATCCAGATGATGGCGCAACCGGTTCAGCTCGTCGGGATCGCAGAGGTCTTCGGCCTCGACCACTTCGTCGAACTCAGGGGTGTAGGGGCTGTATAGTGGCTGGCGGCTTTTCCCGTCGCCGGGACCGTCCCGATGCTGCTGATGCTGTGACTGGTCGCCGTCTTCGTCACCGGTGCCGGGCATCATTTCTTCCTGCCCCTGCTCCGACATGGATTCGTCGCCCTCCTCAACCTCCATATCCTCCATCTCGGAGGATTCTTCACCGGCCATTTCAGCTGAAACGCCTTCCATATCCGCGTCATCCGCGTCGGCATCCTGGGCGTCCTGTTCTTCGGATTCCTCGCCCTGCTCGCCCTCCTGCTGATCGGTCGCTTCCGCTTCCTCGTCGATCAGTTCTAGTTCGACCAGCAGATCCGTCAGGGCCTCGGCATAGGCCTCCTGGTCCTCGATGGAAGCGGCCAGGGAATCAAAATCGGTGTCGATCTTGTCGTTGACCCAATCACGCCAAAGGCTGACAAGCTGTTTGCCACCTTCCGGCAATTGCTCCCCGGTCAGCTTTTCCCGCACCATCAGGCCGATGGCTTCGGACAGCGGTGCGTCCTCGCGTACATTAACCCGGGTGTAGCCGAAGGAATCGCATTTCTCCTCAAGCGATGCGCGCAAGTTGTTGGCAACGCCTGCCATCATGCGGCTGCCCAGCGCTTCGCACCTCACCCTTTCAAGGGATTCGAACACCGCGCGGGCGTTTTCCCCTCGGGGCGCCCGGGTGGCATGCACCGCTTCGTTGTGAAATCGGAGCCGCAAGGCCATCGCATCGGCCTCGCCGCGAAGGGCGGCGACTTCTTTTTCGGTAAAATCCCGAGATGGGATGGGTAGGCGCGCCTGATTATCGACTAGTCGGGATTCGGAGCCATAGACAAGCGTGATGTCTTCACGTTCCGAAATGGCGCGCATTGCGGCCGCGGTAACGCGCCGAAACTCTTCTGCCGGTTGATCGTCGCTCATCTTTGGATCAGGCGGCTGTCTGCGTTGCTTTTAGCTCTGGCAGTTCTTCACCGAAGCATCGCTGGTAGTATTCGGCGACTGTTGTGCGTTCCAGCTCGTCACACTTGTTCAGGAAAGTCATCCGGAAAGATGTACCGATATCACCGAAGATCAGATTGTTTTCCGCCCAGGTGATCACCGTCCTCGGCGACATCACGGTCGATATATCCCCCGCCATGAAACCGGCGCGGGAAAGATCCGCCACCCGAACCATGGAACTTATCGTGCGGCGGCCTTCATCGTCCTTGTCATAGGCCGGGCATTTAGAAAGGACGATCGCCGTTTCTTCTTCATGCGGCATATAGTTCAGCGTGGTGACCAGATTCCAACGGTCAAGCTGACCCTGGTTGATCTGCTGGGTGCCGTGATAAAGTCCCGTGGTGTCTCCCAGACCAACGGTGTTGGCCGTCGCCAGCAAGCGGAACGCCGGATGAGGCCGCAAAACGCGGTTCTGATCTAGCAGGGTCATCTTGCCGTCTACTTCCAATACGCGCTGGATAACGAACATCACGTCCGGGCGCCCAGCGTCATATTCGTCGAACACCAGGGCAATCGGGCTTTGCAACGCCCAGGGCAGAATGCCGTCGCGGAACTCTGTTACCTGCTTGCCGTCTTTCAGGACAATGGCGTCCTTTCCGATCAGGTCGATACGACTGATGTGGCTGTCCAGATTGACGCGGATACAGGGCCAGTTCAGCCGTGCCGCTACCTGTTCCACATGGGTCGATTTTCCGGTGCCGTGATATCCCTGGATAAGAAGCCGGCGGTTATGGGCAAATGCCACCATGATCGCCAGCGTGGTGTCGTGATCGAAGCAATAGGTGTCGTCCAAATCTGGAACGTGTTCGGTCCTCTTTGTGAAGGCAGGGATTTCCATATCGATGTCGAGGTCGAATGCTTCCTTTGCGGATACGGTGGTATCCGGCGTATCGATCTCGCTGATCTCCACGATCGCTTCTTCTTTCTTAGTGGCCATTCAACTCCATTCCCCAAACTAGAGCGCAAAAAAACGAGCTGCGCTAGGTGACGCGCTCGCTGTCCCGTAACGTTCTGTAGGCGTGATTGACCAATTTTAGCCGGTCTTCCGCCCTTTTGTCGCCCCCGTTCGCATCGGGATGCAACTGTTTCGCAAGCGTTTTGTAGCGCAGTTTTACATCGACCATGGTGACCGGTGCAACAACGCCCAGAATCGACAGCGCTTCGCGTTCCGCCGCGGAAAATCGTCGCATCTGAACTTCCGTTTCGCGGTCGGTCGGCCCGTCTGTTTCCGCTCCGTCCAGAAGGTTCTGGGGATCCCGAATATGTTCGGATATTGTTGCTGGCCGGGTACCCAGTGGCCATGTCGGGCGCCGCCAGACGATATCTTCTCGGATTTCGCGTTCGATGGAATCGTCGTCCATGTTGGCGTAGTAATTCCATGCCGCATTAAATTCCCGGATATGTTCCAGGCAGAACCAGACGTAATTGGTCAAGGCCCGGCGGGAAACAGGTGCCCGGTATTCTGCCGCCAGATTGCAGTCCGCGTGGGCGCAGATGCGCGAGGTTTTGTCGTTCTCGTGGGCAATGATATCCGAATTCAGCGGCCTTTCGGTCATTTTTGCAGTATGGTCCGCCCTAAATTTCGGTGCAAGAAATCCAATTGCAGTGTTTGGAATCGGAGGAAAAGGCATTGAGCGTTGCACAATCGATTGAAGAGAAATTAAGGGCAGCCTTTGATCCGGTTTCCCTGGCTGTGATCGACGAATCCCATCAGCACGCTGGTCATGTGGGTGCCCGGCCCGGAGGCGAGACGCATTTCAGGGTTGAAATCACGGCGAAAATTTTCGCGGATTTGAACAGGGTGGAGAGACAACGCCGGGTATACGAGGTTTTGCAGGAGGAACTGGATGGCCCGGTTCATGCCCTGTCGGTTTCCGCATCCCCGTCCTGAGAGAACGGTCGTCGTGCAAATTTAATACCGTGATTCGAAACCGTTAATGGGAGGTAATGGTGTTTGTAGATTAGACCGACACGTCCAATGCAGTCCGGGTTAACCTGTCGTGTCTCCAGTATAAAAAGCTGGATATTCGTCCCTGATTTTTTCGCCGCCTGACGCCCAGACATGACATGTGTTCACCGGGGGGCGCACCAGCTTGTCGGGTTCCCGATCAGAATTGGATGGCGCAGAATCCGACCACCGGACCGTATGAAACGCAACAGTGGCCATCGGTTTCAACATATCGACCAGATGCGCGCATCCTCTGGCGCCACCCAGGTTTTCCCGTACCCGCCGGTTCCAGCCGGGACCGATCTTTAATCCTTTCAACTTCTGAAACGACGGCAAAATTGCAGGGCAAAGGGCGTAGGGACCGGCATCGGTAATGACCTCTACTTGCTGCACGATGAATTCGCGATCGACTGTCAGCCGGATCCACATATCGTGCAGCGGTTCGCCTGCTTTTACCTCGCCCCGGAAATCGTTGAGGAAGGGATAGGCTTTCACATCGGTCAGATGGCCTTCGATATCCCACAATCCGTCTGATCTGCGATAGCTTTTGCATTCGATTGCCCGGGTATGAATGGGGTCCCGGTCGACATTCGGTGACAGCGGCATGTTTCGGTACTTCTCCGTTAGATGGACGTATCTGTGTCCTGGTCCTTTTCCATTTTAGTCAGCCGGATCGACGTAATTCGGTTGCGATGCCGCCGGACGATCTCAAACCGGAAGTTGTGAAAGTGAAAAATGTGTCCGGCCTGGGGCAGGACCTTTGCTTCGTGGATCACCAGCCCGGCGATGGTTGCGGCTTGCTGATCCGGAAGATCCCACGCGAACCTGCGGTTCAAATCGCGAACCGTCACGTCGCCGGCGATCAGATAGGAACCGTCGCGCTGGGGTCTTACGCCGACGGGGACCACATCGTGTTCGTCCGATATGTCCCCGACGATTTCTTCCAAAATATCTTCCAGCGTCACGACGCCCATCAACGCACCGTATTCGTCGACGACTAATGCGAAATGTTCGCGCCGTCGCCGGAAAGCCTGAAGCTGATCCAGTAATGTGGTCGATTCAGGAATAAACCAGGGCGGTGTGATGATGTTGTCTACATTCAGGGCATCCGGATCACCCGTATGGGCATGCACTTCCCGTAGCATCGCCTTCGCGTGTATGACGCCAATAATGTTGTCTGGCGTATCGCGCCACAGCGGTATTCGGGTGAATGGGCTGACCAGCGCTTCTTCGACAATCTGACTGGTCGGCAGCGAGGCGTCGATCATGAAGATATCGCCGCGCGGCTGCATGACCATTTCTACATCGACGTCCGCCAGGTCGAGAATGCTGTGCAGCATGGCCCTTTCCTGACGCGCCATGACGCCCCGCCCACGATGCATCTCAATCGCTCCCCGAAGCTCTTCAATCGTCGCGTTCCAGTCTCTCGAGTCCTCGAATTTCGCGCCGAACAGGCGCTGGACGCCCCGGATTAAATATTGGATGGCCGACATCACCGGCCCTAGAAGCCGGACAAGCATCAGAAAAGTAGGTGCGATGGCGAGGGCTAGGCGATCGGCATTCCGGAAGGCGTATGTCTTAGGCAGAATCTCTCCGAATATCAGGACAAGCAACGTCATCGCCAATGTCGCATAGACAACGCCGGTTTCGCCGAAAATGCTGATTAGCACGCTGGTGGCCAAAGCCGAGGCCAGAATATTCACCAGGTTATTGCCCAGCAGAATGGTGCCGATCATGTTGTCCTGGTCGTCGCGAAGGCGGTTCACCAGGGACGCGCGTTTGTTGCCCTTGGCCTCCAACTGATGCATCCGCGGGCGCGACGCTGCGGTGAGTGCTGTCTCCGAACTTGAGAAGAACCCTGAGAGTAACAGCAGGACGGCGATACCACCGATGGTGGCGAGGGTGGCTATTTCCATTGTGTTAGCTGCCGCTTGAAATCAACTGCATGGCGAAGTGCTGGGCATTGTGTTCATGCTGCGATCGCGAGTTCCAAAATTGTCTTCACGGCGTCGAGATCGACATCGCGGTCAACGAACGCATCTCCGACACCATTGGCCAGAATAAAGGCTATGCGCCCGTCGTGAACTTTTTTGTCGTGACCCATGTGGCCGATCAACACATCCGCGCTCCAGCGCCGTCCCTGATCGCTCGGCAATCCATCCGGCAATCCTACGGATTTGAAATGCGCGCGCGCGCGGACGACGTCCTCCGGCGGGCAAAGGCCGAGGGACGCGGAAAGTTCCAGCGCCAGCATCATTCCGATTGCCACCGCTTCGCCGTGCAGCAAGTCGCTGCCAAAGCCGGTTTCCGTTTCCAGCGCATGGCCGAATGTGTGTCCGAAATTCAACAGTGCCCGGGCACCGCTTTCACGTTCGTCCTCCGCAACAACCGTGGCCTTTGCGCGGCAGCTCTCTCTGACTGCATGGCGCCGCGCATCCGCGTCACCATCAATAACTGCGTCGCCGTATTGCTCGAGCCAGCCAAAAAAAGAGGCATCTCGAATCAGGCCGTATTTCACCACCTCTGAATATCCGGCCAGCAATTCCCTGCGGGGTAGGCTGTCCAGCACGGACGTGTCGGCGATGACAAGTTTCGGCTGATAAAACGCCCCTGCCAAATTTTTGCCGTGACGCGTGTTCACCCCGGTCTTCCCGCCGACCGAGCTATCGACTTGCGACAGCAGTGTGGTCGGAATTTGGATGAAATTTATGCCGCGCAGAACGATGCTGGCGGCGAAGCCGGTAATGTCGCCGACAACGCCGCCGCCCAACGCGATAAGGGTCGCGTTTCTTCCCGGCGCGCCGTCCAGGATGGTCTCCACGACGTTTTCGATTGTCGAAAACGACTTGCTGGCTTCGCCGGCCGGGAGGGTTATCGTTTCGGCCGTAAGTCCCGCACCCGCTAGCGACGTCGTCAGCCGGTCCAGATAGAGCGGCGCCACAGTGTCGTCAGTGACGACCCAACAATTTCCGCCGCCCGCAGCGTCGCGGATAGCTTTACCGGCGCTGTCGATCAGTCCGCTGTCCACCAGGATGTCGTAGGATCGGTCGCCGAGTTCGACGCGAACTTTCTCCGTTTTTGACGTCATTGTGCCGCGTTGTCCTT
>CAJWUK010000143.1 GCA_913047365.1 uncultured Alphaproteobacteria bacterium
GCGAGGCCGCCATCCTTGTAGCTTTGCAGTTTGACGCCGCGTCCGCGTCCCATTTCCGGCAACTCCGACAACGGGAAAATAACGATTTTCCGGTTCTCCCCGACCACGGCTATACTGTCTCCACGGACCGGAGCACAGGCTTGGGCCTCTGCACCTTTACCGACGTTGAGCACCTGCTTGCCGTTCTTGGTCTGGGCGATCACGTCATCTTCCGCAACGATGAAGCCGCGCCCGTCCGAAGAGGCCACGACAACCTTTTCGCCCGGCCGGTGAACGAACAGCGCAACGATGTCCTGGTCGTTGGGCAGATCGACCATCAGGCGCACCGGCTCTCCGTGTCCGCGCCCGCCGGGCAGCTTAGCGCCTGACAGGGTGTAAAACCGGCCATTGGTCGCGAACATCACAATCTTGTCGGTCGTCTGGGCATGGAACGCAAACCGTCCCCGGTCCCCTTCCTTGAATTTGAGTTCAGACATTTCCCCCAGATGCCCCTTGGCGGCGCGAATCCACCCCTTTTGGGAGCAGATTACCGTGATGGGTTCGCGTTCGATCAGGATATCCAGGGGAACGACAACCTCTTCCGGTGCATCGCCGATCTCGGTCCGCCGGGCGCCAATATCGGTCTTCTTGCCGAAGCGTTTCCGGATATCCTTGATCTGGTCGGCGATAATTATCTGGCGCTTCTTCTTATTCTTCAATAGCGCGTTCAGCGTCTTTTTCTCGGCGGTGAGTTCCTCGTGCTCTTCCTTGATCGCAATCTCTTCCAGCCGGCGCAGGGCGCGAAGGCGCATGTTCAGGATCGCTTCGGCCTGAACGTCGCTCAGCTTCCACTTTTTCATCATCACCGGCTTAGGTTCGTCCTCTTCCCGGATGATACGGATAACCTCGTCCAGGTTCAGATACGCGACCAGATAGCCTTCCAGCACTTCGAGGCGATGTTCAATACGGCCCAGTCGGTGCCTGGTCCGGCGGACGAGAACCACTTCCCGGTGTTCGAGGAACGACTGCAGCACATCCCGCAGGTTCATCACCCGCGGCACCATATTGGAATCGAGCACGTTCATGTTCAGCCCGACCCGGGTTTCCAGATCAGTGGCTCGGAATATTTGTTCCATCAGTTGTTCGGGTTCAATGGACCGATTGCGGGGTTCCAGGATCAGCCGGATATCCTCCGCGCTTTCGTCGCGGATATCCCCCAGCAATGGCAGTTTTTTGGCGTTCAACAGATCGGCCATCTTCTCGACGATCCGGCCTTTCTGAACCTGATAGGGAATTTCGGATACGACGATCTGGTACTGGCCGTGGCTCAGCTTTTCGACCTCCCACAGGGAGCGCACGCGGAACGAGCCCCGGCCCGTGGCATAGGCCTCAGCGACGGCGTCCCGGTCTTCTGCCAGCACGCCGCCAGTGGGAAAATCCGGTCCCGGCACCATTTCGACCAGCTTGGCGATAGTCGCGTTCGGAAATTTCAGCAGGTGCAGTAACGCAGCGCAGACTTCATCCAGATTGTGCGGCGGGATATTGGTCGCCATGCCCACCGCGATACCGGCCGCCCCGTTGCACAGCAGATTCGGCACACTGGCGGACAATAGAACTGGTTCGTCTTCCGAGCCGTCATAGTTTTCGCGGAAATCGACGGCGTCTTCGTCGATGCCTTCCAGCATCGCCATCGCGTAATCTGTCAGCCGGGATTCCGTGTACCGCATCGCGGCCGCGTTATCGCCGTCGACATTGCCGAAATTCCCCTGCCCTTCGACTAGCGGATACCGGACCGCGAAATCCTGCGCCAAACGAACCAGCGCATCATACACCGCGACATCGCCATGGGGATGATATTTACCAATGACGTCGCCCACGACCCGCGCACATTTCTTGAACCCGGAATCCGGTTCTAGCCGAAGCTGGCGCATCGCGAACAACAGGCGCCGGTGAACCGGTTTCAGCCCGTCCCGCACATCCGGCAGCGACCGCGAGGTGATCGTAGACAAAGCATAGGCGAGATAGCGTTCCCCCAGCGCATCGGAGAAATCGACCTCTTCCACCCGGGGGGCGACGGTTTGATCAGCCATGGAGTATTCCGTTCTACATCGGCCGAAACGGCCGGATACCAACGGAAGAGTTATAACAGAGTCAGGTGATTCGGTCGGGGTCAGGACCGGGAAAAACGGTCCAAAAACCGGCCGCGTGCTTCCGGAATACCGCCCCCATCCACATCGCGGGCGCAAACGTTCAGGAAATGGCCGGTAACCCTAAACGCCTGCAGAATTTCATCGGTGTTTGCAATTTCGCCGCGACCCAGCAGAAAGGCGGGCAGCGGAAATAACTTGTCCTTGTAGGGTTCTCCCGCCGATGCCGACACCGCGCACCCGGTTCGCGGGGAAACATAGACAAGGTCTTCCCTGCTGCCGGTCGCCGCGCATTGCGAAAGATCGAGCCCATACCCCAGATCATTCAGAAAACCAGCCTCCCATAGCGCATACCCACTCGGCCAGTTTACATCTTCCTCCAGGACCGTAATCAGGGCCTTTAGGCTTTCGAACACTTCCGGGTGCGGTTCACGTTCCGGCAGTAGCCGTTCGACCAGCGCCGTCGCTGACAACAGGGCCATCAACTGCTGGCGTTCGGTCATCAACAACGCTGCATGGGGCTGTAAAAGCTCGCAGGTATAACTGCCGAGATGTTCGCTCAGACGTGCACGCCAGTCGGCGGTAACCAGATTGCCCGTCTGATAAATCCCGCGCGCCCGCGATCCCGACCCACCCCGCACCAGCCCCGCGTAACGACCGTAAGCGCGGGTCATCAGCGTCACGATTGCCGCGTTTTCTCCGTGCTTGCGCGTAGACAGCACGATACCTTCGTCAGACCAGTTCACGGTTCACTTGCTGAAATTTAGCCCCCAGTCTCGATATCGTTCGGGATCGTCGCCCCAGTTCCGGCGCACTTTGACGAACAAAAACAGATGAACTTCGCGGTCCAGGACTTGCTGCAACTCGGCCTGTGCGAGTTCGCGGACTCGTTTTATGCGTTCTCCCCGCTTGCCGAGAACGATGCCTTTCTGGCTATCGCGTTCGACGTAGACGACCTGTTCGATCCGTACCGCGCCATTTTCGAACGGTTCCCAGGACTCGGTTTCAACCGTCAACGCATAGGGCAGTTCTTGGTGCAGGTTTAGAAACAGTTTTTCACGGGTCAGTTCAGCGGAAAACAACCGGTCGTTCATGTCGGAAAGCTGGTCTTCCGGAAAATGCCAGGAACCTTGGGGCAATTGCGATATCAGATGGGATTTCAAATCTTCCACGCCATCGCCGTTCAGCGCCGAGATCATGAAAAAATCGGTGAAAATCTCTTTGGCATTTAATTCTTCCGTCAGACTCAGCAGGTTGGCGTGCTTTACCGTGTCGATTTTGTTCAGCGCGCAGACGGCTGTTCGGTGGTTTTTCCTCAATCCCTCGATAATCCGACGTGTGTTCCCGTCGATGCCGGATTTCGCATCCACCAGCAGGACAACGATATCCGCATCTGAGGCACCTCCCCAAGCGGCCGCCACCATCGCTCGGTCCAGCCGCCTCTTGGGATCGAAAATACCCGGCGTGTCGACAAAAATGATTTGCGTCGCATCCTGGGCTGTCACGCCCAGAATTCGGGTGCGGGTTGTTTGAACTTTCGGGGTGACGATCGACACCTTGCTGCCGACCATCGTATTCATCAGTGTGGATTTACCGGCGTTGGGCGCCCCCAGCAGCGCGGCAAAACCACATCGTGGTACGCCCTTGATTGTGGACGTCACGAAATTTCCGATATCTGTTTCAGCATCATTTCCGCCGTCGCCTGTTCTGCTGCCTGTTTGGACCGCCCTTCGCCCTGAACAGGATTCAATCCGTTGACGGAAAGTTCAACCGTAAAAACAGGTTCATGGCTGGGGCCTTCGCGATTGATTACCGTGTATTTGGGAAGCGGCAATGAACGAGCCTGGGCCCATTCCTGTAGTTCGGTCTTGAACACTCGCGGCTCGATGGTATCCACCAGCGGCAGCCAGAATTCGCGGATCACCGATTTTGCGGACTCCAACCCACCGTCCAAATAGATCGCGCCTATCACAGCTTCCAGACAGTCCGCCAGAACCGAGCTCCGTGTACCAGTTCCTGCCGCCTGTTCGCCGGGCGACAATCCGATATGTGTTCCGAGTTCGATTGAACGAGCTACGTCGGTCAAAACCGACCCACTTACCAGTTTCGCAAGGCGTGGCGCTAGTTTTCCCTCGGCATACTGCGGAAAGCGTTGGATCAGGATTTCGGCAATCACCAGTCCCAGGACGCGGTCACCCAAGAATTCTAGCCGTTCGTAGCTAGTATCATCTTTCGACTGCTTCAGGCTTGTATGGGTGAGTGCTTCGACGAGCACTCCCTGGTCTTGGAAGCGATAATGCAGTTTCCCCTGCAGGGCATCGATATCGTTACCGGCGGTTATCATCCGGTGAAAACTGCCTATTGGATTGCGTTGAAAAGCCGCAACCACCGGATGGTGATGGGCCAAGAATTTCCGTCTGGATCGTAGGAAAAGAAAATGAACTCCGCCCTACCGACAAGATTCTCCATGGGTATATAGCCGACATCGCGCAGGGATCGGCTATCCAGAGAATCGTCCCTGTTGTCCCCCATGCCGAAAACGTGACCCTCCGGCACCATGAATACCCTGGTATTATCGAATTCAAACTGGTCGCCGCCTTTTTCCAGAATGCGGTGTTCAATCCCATTGGGTAGCGTCTCAACATACTGTGGAGACGGAATTATCGATCCCAGGCGCCCGCGCGTCTGATAGGGGCCTACGGCCCTTCGGTCGACTAGCTGGTCATTGATGTACAACCGGCCTGCCCGCACCTGAATGCGGTCGCCCGGAAGACCCACGATGCGTTTAATATAATCGGTCTCGTTATCCTTCGGCAGTTTGAACACTGCCACATCGCCGCGTTTCGGCTCGGATGAGAAAACCCTGCCGGGAATCAACGGTAGGCTGAACGGCAGCGAATGGCGGCTGTACCCATACGAATACTTGGACACGAACAGATAATCGCCCACCAGAAGCGAAGGGATCATGGAACCGGACGGAATGTTGAACGGCTCGAAGGCGAAGGTGCGAATGACCAGCGCGATCAGGATGGCGTAGATTACCGTCTTGACCGTTTCCCAGAGTCCGCCGGATTTCTTCGCTGCCATATTAATTCTTTGGTTTCAAAACGGTGGGGCCCTTTTTTATCAAGGGCGCTGGTGCGATTGGACCGGCTGGGTTTAGTGGCGGGAGCCTGCGAGTGTCAAGGGTTGGATCGCGGAACCGCGGAAATTATCACCATTGCCTCTGCGAAGGGCAGTTCATCCGTAATGGTCAGATCAATCTGCACGTCCATGCCATCCGGGGTTATCTCCTCCAACCTTTTAAGCGCGCCACCGGTCATTTTAATCGTCGGTTTACCGCCTGGTAGATTGACAACGCCCAGATCGCGCCAGAACACGCCTTTACGAAAGCCCGTTCCCAGCGCTTTGGAACAGGCTTCCTTGGCCGCATAACGCTTGGCATAGCTGGCCGCGCGCAAATATCGTTTGTCGCTTTTGGTGCGTTCTACATCGGTGAAACAGCGATTGGTGAAACGCTGCCCGAACCGATCCAAGGTTTTTTCGATCCGGCGAATGTCGATCAGATCACTGCCGATGCCGATAATCACACTACCACCTCTGCCACAATTAGGAGCTGTTTTGCCCGGCGGCCGACGCCCGGGATTTATCCATAAGCGAACGCATCCGTTTTATTGAACTTTCCAATCCGCCGAAAATGGACTCGCCGATCAGGAAATGTCCGATGTTCAACTCTACGATCGTCGGGATTCCCGCAATCGATGCTACCGTATCGAAGGTAAGCCCATGACCGGCATGGCATTCGAGACCCAGTTCTTCCGCCCGGGCCGCCGCAGTTTCTATCTGTGTGAACTGACGCGACCGGTCGTCTTTATCTGCCTCGCAATAAGCGCCGGTATGCAGCTCCACTACCGACGCCCCCAATGAATGGGCCGCTTCGACCTGGCGAATATCCGGTTCAATAAAAAGCGAAACGCGTATGCCGGCGCCGCTTAATTCGCGGACGAAGGGTGCCAAAAATTCTTGGGCACCCGCGACGGCCAGCCCGCCCTCGGTTGTCTGCTCCTGACGTTTTTCAGGAACGATGCAGGCGGCATGCGGCACGTGCCTCAGGGCGATTTGCAGCATTTCATCGGTTGCAGCCATTTCGAGATTAAGTGGCAGCTCGATTTCCTCGGTCAGGCGAACGATATCGTTATCCGTCATGTGCCGCCGGTCTTCGCGAAGGTGGGCGGTTATACCGTCGGCGCCGGCGGCCGCTGCGGCAAGCGCTGCGCGAACTGGATCGGGGTGCACGCCACCCCGGGCGTTCCGGATCGTTGCGACATGATCAATGTTTACGCCAAGCCTAAGGTATCTCGGTTCCATCACTGATTCCCTAGTGTCTCGGGGGCCCTAAAAAGTAAAATCATCGCGCCCGCTCCACGGAGTTCACCTCGCGCGTGGCCCGAAGCGCCGCGACGATGTCATTCAGATGTCCGGAACTCCCTACTTCGATATCCAGTACCATATCGAAAAAATCAGCAGACCGGCCCGTGATTTTCAGATTATTGATGTTGCCGAGATGCCTCCCAATAACAGTTGTCAGCGTTCCTAGCGCGCCGCGTTCATTCGCGACGACTAGATTTATCCGGCCAACGGATGTTTCCGGGCCCAGGTCCCAGTTCACCTCCACCCATCGCTCGGGCGTGTCGGCAAAACTCTCCAGCGTTTCGCAATCACGTGTATGGATCGTGACGCCCTTACCAGGTGTTAGTATGCCCATGATCTTGTCACCCGGCAGTGGATGACAGCAGGAGGCATAATGAACGGCCATGCCTGGCGTCAGACCACGAATAGCGATCGGACCGTTCTCCCAGTTGGAGGAAGCACC
>CAJWUK010000144.1 GCA_913047365.1 uncultured Alphaproteobacteria bacterium
GCGGATAGCGGGCGGGTCGTCGCGTTTTCGCTGCATCCCTACATTATCGGTGTGCCGCATCGCATCAAGGCCCTGGACCGGGCATTATCCCATATCATGAAACACGAGGGGGTGTGGCCGGCAACCGGTAGCGAGATCGCCGACTGGGTTCTTTCGGGGAATGCCGCTGGAAACTAGACCGCCATATCCGCTGCCGCGGTGCGACCGGCGATCCGGCCGATGCCGAACGCCTTAATAAGCCCGCCGACATAGCCGGCACGCGGGCCACCCTCGAGACCACCAACCACGGAACCCGCAGCATAAAGACCGCTAATCGGTTTCCCGGTTTTGGACAGAACCCGCGCCGATCCGTCCACTGCCAACCCGCCGGACGTGACCGTGATACCCGCACACAGCGGAATTGCGTAGAACGGCGGCTTATCGATTGTATGTGCGGGATAGGTCAGCGTGGTCCGCGCGGGATCGAGGGCGGGAGAGCTGCCGGCGCGGATTAAGCCGTTGAAATCTTCCACCGTCCGGACGAGACCCGTACTGTCGATCCCGGCGAGGGCGGCAAGATCTTCCAGCGCATCGGCCTGAAGCACGGTCCCGCCATTTTCTGCTAGAGACGGATTGGGCGGAACTATATCGGTCTCTTTGGCATCTTCCCAGACGGTGCGGTCGAACACGGCAGTCGCGGACAACGGATCATCCAGACTTGCGATGCAGTTGGCCATGTAAATGCCGCCCTGCCCTTCATCGGCGAACCGGGCGCCCTCGGGCGTCACTACAATGCCCTTTGCGCAGATCACATCGACCTGGGGATAGGGCCATAGCTTCTCACTGGTCAGCGCATCCCGGCTGAGAACGTGGCCATAGAACTTGTCGAGACCAACCGTAGCCGCGCCGACATTGATCGCCATCCGTAATCCGTCGCCGCGTCCGGTCTGGGTATTGCGCTGGCGGATTTTATCGGGGGCGTTCGTGATGTGTTGTCCGATTTGATCCAGATCCGCCTGAAATCCGCCATCCGCGATTACGACTGCCCGGGCGGAAACCGGTTCCCCCGACTCCAGCCGAACACCTGACACGGAACCTGCGTCGATCTCGAGGGCAGCTACCCGCGTTCCCCGGCGCAGTTCCCCGCCCCGCCCGGCCAGTTTTTCGGCTAGGGCCTTAAGAAATAAATTGGGGCCGCTGTTTTCCCAATCGAGACCGGCGCGCATTTCGCGACCGGGCGCCATCATTGGCAGGCCGTAGGACCGTCGGGGGTGCTGGATGAAGTCGCAGCCTTCGTCCCGCATCCAGTCGATGGTTGCCTGGGCGCTGGCAGCCAGCGAGCGTGTAATATCGGGGTGAGCCGTGCCATCGGTCCCCGCCATTATGGATTCATATAGTTCGTCCGCCGGATCTTCCGGGCTACGGAAGGCTACATGAAGCGCACCGGTCGCGACCCTGGAATTGCACATGTAATGTTCTCCGCCACCGGCCTCGAAAACCACGGATTTCAACCCGGAAAGCGCGGCATGGTTAGCCGCCGTTAACCCAGCGAACCCGCCACCTATAATGGCAATGTCGAACGTCATCCCGAACCTCTTTATTTCTGGTCATCCAACATAACAGACACACCGGGAACAGCGCGAGACCGGGGAGGCAGTTCATGGGTGCTGTACCAGAAAAAGGGTGCACCCAGACGTGCATTTTGTTGAAATCGAACTACAGGAGAAGCAAATGATAAAAACCAGGGGCGTCGCCCATTTTACAATCCCGGTCACCGATACCGAGCGCAGCATGGCTTTTTATGCCGACATTTTAGGGATGCGACCTATACAGGTGAACCACGATCGCGGAATGGTTTTTCTGGATACCGGTGGCGACTGTGTCATCCTCGCCCGGTCAGCCGCAAAAATCGATCCCTCCGATCAAGACGTTCATCACGCTTTCGTCGTAGAGGCGGATGACTACGAAACCGCCAAACAGGATCTGGAAGACAGCGGTGTCAGAGTTTTCTTCGAAGAGGATCGGCAAGGCGGCGCTGTAAACGGACCGAGGGCCTATTTTCACGATCCTGACGGCAACGTGCTCGAGATCATCAATTTGACCAGTTACAAGGGCGACGAAGACCCTTCATAAACCGCCCCGAAAACGTCAAAAAACCAGCCGAGTTGCGCACAGGGTTGGGGGTATCTCGCCTTTCCACAGGCTGGGACTTGGCGATTCGATCTGTTTGCAGTGCAATAACAAGACGTTACGCGTATTTTTCCCCAACCGGCGCTTTCCACAGGAAATTTGCGGAATTCCGCAGTTTCTGGTTGCTCTCAGGGCTTCCCATATTTAGTATTCGTTAGCTTGTAACCTACTGCATATAGCGTACGTAGTTTGGGTTGGCACAATAAGTCTGAGTATCAGGAGGGAATTCGATGCAGTGGAGCCCCGAAAGGGTAGAGACGCTGACACGCCTATGGTCCGAGGGTCTGTCGGCAAGGCAGATCGCGGAAAAACTGGGTGGGGGCGTGACGCGTAACGCGGTAATCGGCAAGGCGCACCGGTTGAACCTGCAGCGCGGTACGGAAATGCCCAAGAAGGAGCCGGAGCCGGAACCCGTGATCTTCGAGGAACCAATCTTCCATCACCCCTCAGCAGATGTGGAATCCTGGATGTGTCGTTGGCCAACGGAGGACGCTGGTAAATACGGGCTGCATATCTGTGGAAAAACCGTTCAGCCAGGTCGGCACTATTGTGCGGAACACTGTACCCAACATTACCTGCTGCGCCGGCGCGCCACAGCCGCAGCCTGACCCAACTTTCAAACCGGTTCGCGCTGGCCGGGTACCTCTGGTATTTTGCGAACCGGTTTTCAGTCTCAACAAGGTAGTGGCCAAGATTGGCGATTAAAGACGTCTCTTTCGTAGTCGTTTGTTACAACCATGCGCGGTATGCGGACCGCGTTGCGCATTTTCTGAAACACCAGAACGACGTGGAAGATGCTGAATTCATATTCATAGATGACGGCTCTCCCGATGATACGGTGGTGGCGTTCCGCCGGGCGACGGAAGGTTGGCAAAACACACTTGTCCATCGCCAGGACAACAAGGGTCCGTCGAACGCATTGAACCAGGGACTGCGCCAAGCAACGCGAAAATATGTCAAACTTGTCGGCGGCGACGACCTGCTTCATCCGGATGCCACACGCCTGTTGCACAGCAATATTAAGGCAAACAATGCCGTCTTCGCCATGGGCCGGCTGAAAGCGTTCGATTTTCGTACCGGTTTAGAAGATACCGCCTATTGGGAAAACCTGATGGCCGAGCCCGGTGAGGGCTCTGCAACCCTGATTAATGATCCGCTCATGTTCCTGCTCAAATCTATGGATTTCAACCCGTCCTGCGTACTGCTGGACCGGGAAGTCGCGATGACCGCAGGCGGCAGCGATGAAAGGATATTCGTCGAAGATTATTCGCTGTGTCTTCGCATGGCGCTGCACGGCGTGTTTGTCTCTGTCGCAGCCGACGTTGCGTATGGCCCAGGGGGTGACGAGGCACGGCTTTCATTCGACGGGGCACAAACTCTGCACGACATGAATGCCGCACTGGCCAACCTGTTGCGCGATCAGGCCGATTTTTCGCGTAGTCTGAAAAACCGGATCACCCGCAGCGCGCTGGGCAGAGGATGCAATTGGGCCAGGCGGCACGAAAATGCCCATGTCGTTTCGCGCATAAATCTGCTTTACCTTCTGGCCAATCTCAGAATTGGGTCTTGGCCTTTGATTTCGACCAGTGAAACGATGATGCAGGCGGCATGCGAACCATTCGGGCGGTCACGCGATATCCGCCGGCCGATACCGGAAGCAAACACCAGAGGCACCAGGGCATGAAGGTCCTGATGACCGGCGGGATGGGTTTTATCGGCTCCGCGGTCGTGCGTCGCTGCCTGGCGGATGGGCACAGTGTCGTCAACGTCGACAAGGTGACCTACGCAGCCAGCGAAGAAACCCTCGCCACGGAAGCAATCAACCCGTTGTACGGTTGGATACAGGCAGATATCTGCGACGCGGAAATAATGAATAGCGTCTTTAAGAATGCCCGGCCGGACGCTGTGCTTCACCTTGCCGCCGAAACCCATGTTGACCGTTCCATCGGAGAGCCTGCCGCTTTCATCACCACCAATATCGTCGGCACCTACAGCCTTCTGGAAGCGGCACACGCATACTGGGCTGGATTATTGGGCGCTGAAAAAGACGAATTTCGGTTTCTGCATGTCTCGACTGACGAAGTCTACGGCAGCCTCGGTGCGGAAGGTCTGTTTACGGAAAAAACCGCCTATACCCCGAATTCTCCGTACGCGGCCAGCAAGGCATCCGCAGACCATCTGGTGCGAAGCTGGAACCGAACCTACGGCCTGCCCGCCATCATCACCAATTGCTCAAACAATTTCGGCCCCTTTCAGTTCCCGGAAAAACTGATTCCCGTCATCATTATGAAAGCCCGCAACGGGGAACCCATTCCGATCTATGGAGATGGGAGCAACGTGCGCGAATGGCTTTTCGTGGACGATCACGCGGAAGCCCTGCTCCAGGTCGTACGAAACGGCAAGACTGGCGAGACATACAATGTCGGCAGCAGCGATGAACTGACGAACCTAGATGTCGCGCGTCGTGTTTGCGAAGCGCTGGACGATCTCGAACCTCGATTGGACGGCGCATCGCACGCAGACCGGATCACATTCGTGGACGATCGCCCCGGACATGATTTTCGCTATGCGCTGGATGCGTCGAAAATTGCTAACGAACTGGGCTGGCAGCCGCGACATAGCCTCGACGAAGCACTGCGTGAAACCGTTCGGTGGTACATTGAAAATGAAACTTGGTGCACGAACATCATGGACGGCAATTACAGAGGCGAAAGACTGGGCCTCGCCCACGGGTTGGCGGGGGGAAACTGATGGGTAGGCGTAAAGGAATCATTCTAGCTGGCGGCGCCGGCACACGTTTGTACCCATCCACCCAGGTGGTCAGCAAGCAACTGCTGCCCGTCTACGACAAGCCGATGATATATTATCCACTCTCCACGCTGATGCTGGCTGGAATTACGGACATACTGGTGATCACGACCTCTGACTCTCAATCGCAGTTCGACGCCCTACTCGGCGACGGCAGCAATTGGGGAATCGACGTAGGCTACGCGGTACAGGAGGCGCCCGAAGGCATTGCCCAGGCCTTTCTGATTGGGAAGGAATTTATCGGCGCCAATCCCGTTTGCCTGGCACTGGGAGATAATATCTTCTTCGGTCAGGGTCTTAGCGAACGGCTGCAGACGGCGTCAGACCGGCAATCTGCAACTATCTTCGCCTACAGCGTTCTGGACCCGGAACGTTACGGCGTAGTCGAAGTGGATGAATGCGGCAACGCCATTGACATCGTTGAGAAACCCGAGAAGCCAAAGTCGGATCTTGCCGTCACAGGTTTGTATTTCTATGGCCCGGAAGTTGTCGACATCGCCCAATCCCTGACACCGTCAGTGCGAGGAGAGCTCGAAATCACCGACATCAACCGGACCTACATTGAGCAAGGAAACCTAACGGTTGAAATGCTGGGTCGCGGATCGGCCTGGCTGGATACTGGCACCCACGATTCCTTATTGGAGGCCTCGCAGTTCGTTGCGACGATCGAATCCCGGCAGGGCCTGAAAATCGCCTGTCCGGAAGAAATCGCCTGGCGAATGAATCTGATTGACAGTAAACGTCTATCTAAACTGGCAAATGGGTTTGGCAGTTCCAGCTACGGGGCCTACCTGAAACGATTGCTGGGATAGGTCTGAGATCGATGGAATTCCAGGAAACCGATCTTCCGGGCGTTATAAAAATCTTTCCACGAACCTTCCCCGACAAGCGGGGATACTTCCTAGTGACTTGGGGCGACGGCGCCTACCGCGACTTGGGAATCGAGGGTCCATTCGTTCAGGATAATCTTTCGTCGTCGGCACCACATGTGTTGCGAGGCATGCATCTTCAGAACCCGCATCAGCAAGCCAAATTGGTTACAGTGCTGCAGGGCGCAGTTTTCGACGCCGTGGTGGATGTTCGTGTCGGTTCGCCGACATTCGGGCGTTGGACCGCAGTCAACCTCACCGCAGCGGGCGGGGAACAACTTTATGTCCCACGCGGTTTCGCTCATGGCTTCGCCGTAACGAAAGGCCCTGCGCTGGTTTCCTACAAAGTGGATGCCCCCTACGCGCCGGAGGCGGAACTGACCCTGAAATGGGACGATCCTGAAGTTCGGATCGATTGGCCCCACGGGCTGTGGCCGACCTCCGGGCCGGTCCTTTCTGAAGGGGATCGGTCAGGAATTCGCCTGTCAGAGTTCGAAGACGGCGTTCTGCCTCGGTACGACGCAACCTGATGTCCGACGCGACCGGCCCCGTCCTGATATTCGGCAAGAACGGACAGGTGGGCTCTGCGCTGGTATCGCGATTGGGTAATCGCCCGAATGTTATTTCCCTTTCCCGCGAGGACGCGGATTTTACCCGGCCGAGCCAAGCAGCGGAGGCAATTCGGTCACTCAAACCTTCCGTCATCCTGAACGCCGCTGCCTATACCGCCGTGGATGCCGCCGAAACGGACCGGGAAACAGCGTTTCGGGTGAATGCAGAGGCTCCGTCAGCAATCGCAATGGAAGCCGAAAAATGCGGGGCGACGGTTATTCACTTTTCCACCGACTATGTATTCAGCGGTGACGCGGCAAAACCCTATGGAGAAGAAGACCGAACGGGTCCCGTTAATGTCTATGGGGAAAGTAAGCTGGCCGGGGAACAGGCAACTTTGGATACCTGTACCCGCCATATCGTTTTACGGACCAGTTGGGTCTATGCCGCAGAAGGAAAAAATTTTCTAAACGCCATCCGGCGCCTCGCGGTCTCGGAAAACCGGCTTAGCGTAGTCGTGGA
>CAJWUK010000145.1 GCA_913047365.1 uncultured Alphaproteobacteria bacterium
TAGGGAAATTCGGGGGTTTTTCACCGGCGAGGACTGTCCGAAACCTGCTGTCGCCACTGCTCCTCCGCCGAAGAAATCCCTGCCGCCGCTGTCAGATCGCGGCAAGGCAGCGGATAAGAATAAGAACGGCGTTATCGACCGGGATGAAGCTGGCGGCCCGCTGAAAGCCAATTTCGATGACATGGATTGTGACAAGTCCGGCACGCTGGATGGTAGGGAAATTCGGGGGTTTTTCACCGGCGAGGACTGTCCGAAACCTGCTGTCGCCGCGCCCGTCAAACAATCGGCGGCGTCGGGTGCTAAGAAACGCAAAGGCGGCCGCCCGCCGCGGGCTGTTCGTGTGGATGCCGTTATCACCGAACCGCTGTCACAGACTGCGCCCGTGATTGGGCGGCTGGTCGCCCGCCAGTCCGGCGATGTGGCAGCCCGTATCAATGGTGCCGTGGTTTCCATGCCCACCGCAGTCGGTGACCGGGTGAAAAAGGGTGAGGTGATTGCCACGCTGGCGCAGGAACGGCTAACGGCGAAGAGGGATAAATACGCTGCCGCTTTGACGACCCGCCGGGCCATGGTTCAAGTAGCGCAAGCGGAGTATTCGAAAAAGAACCAAGAACTTCGACGCATGGCCAACCTTCGCAAATCGTCCGCGTTTTCGAGGGCGCGCTTCGAGGACCTGGAACGGGATGCGGAAGCGCGCAGGGCGTCTTTGACCGAACGACGGTCGCAATTGAAAGAAGCCCAGGCGGAGCTCGATCAGGCGGCCATCGATCTCTACAATTCTAAAATCCGCGCGCCCTACGACGGCGTCGTTAGCCAAAAACATACGGAAGTCGGCGCTTACGTAAATGTTGGTAACCGGGTTGTGACACTGATCAGTGACAACGACATTGAAGTTGAGGCCGAAGTACCGTCGCGCCAGATCCCGGGTTTGATACCCGGCGCGCAGGTGCGCTTCGAGCTGGATGATGGCACCTGGCATCGGGCGCGGGTGCGCTCTGTGGTGCCGAGCGAAAATGTACGCACGCGGACGCGACCGGTTCGCTTCACGCCGGAATTCGGCGCGACGACCAAGCCCTTTGCGGTCAACCAGACGGTGACGGTAAGAGTGCCCATCGGGAAAATCCGACAGGTCGCGACCGTCCACAAGGATGCAATCGTATATAACGCCGGCAAAACTGCCGTGCGCATTGTGCGCCGGGGCAAGGCATTTCCGAGAACTGTGAAAATAGGTGTGGCGGTGGGAGGCCGGTTTGTCGTCCTTAGCGGGCTGAAATCTGGCGATCAGGTGGTTACTCATGGGAATGAGACGCTGCCGCCGGGTGCGGAAATCCGCATTTTAACAGGGTTACCCCCGCAGCCGCGACAGCAAACGAACTGAGACCGCGCTAACTGCTTAGACGCGATAACGGAGCATTGCGATGAATGTAATCCGCCTCTCGATCGAACGGCCCATCGCGATTGTCGCGATGGTGCTTATGATTCTGTTGTTCGGTTATGTCGCGCTGCAGCGGATACCGATCCAGATGGCGCCCGACGTTCGCCAGCCAGTCATTATTGTCAAGACCAACTGGCCAGGCGCCGCGCCGCAGGAGGTCGAGCGCGAGATCGTCAGCCAGCAGGAAGACGCGCTCAAGGGCCTCGAGGGCGTGAAAAAGATGAATTCCCGGGCGCGGCGGAACCGTGCCGAGGTAACGCTGGAGTTTGGCCCCGAGATTAATTTCGACCGAGCACTGCTCCTGGTGGCCAATCGCTTGGACCGGGTTTCCGGGTATCCGGAAGAAGCGGATGAGCCGGTTCTTTCCACGTCCGGTACGGAAGATAATGCCATCGCCTGGTTCGTCATCACCAGGCAGGACGGCAACAACCGAGAGATGATTTCTTATGGTGATTTCCTGATCGATATCGTTCAGGAACGCATTGAGCGCGTCGAGGGCGTCGCCGGGGTAAATATTTTCGGCGAAACCGAACGTGAGATGACGATCACCATCAAGCCAGAAAGCCTTGCCCGTTACGGCATGACGGTCAGTGAGATTTTGCGGCGCCTGCGCGCGGCAAATTCGTCAATTACCGGCGGCGATGTCGAAGAGGGTAAGCGCCGCTATGTGGTCCGGACCGAGGGTGATCTGAATACGACGCGGCTGGTGGAGGAAGTGGTTCTGCGCAGCGACGGCGAAGGCTCGAACCGAGGGCTGGGGCGTGTCGTTGTGCGCGATATCGGCCAGGTATCGGTGAGGTACAAAAATGCGCAGGCCCGTTTGCGGATGCTCGATCAGCCGGCCCTCGCCTTCAATATCACGCGTGAACAGGGCGCAAACGTTATCAAGACCATGGCCGAGGTTCGCGAGGTGGTTAAACGGCTAGCCGAAGGACCTATCAAACAGCAGGGCCTTCTGCTGGAGCAGGTGTATGACGAGACCGTCTATATCAACTCCTCCATTGACCTAGTGCGCCAAAACATACTCTACGGTGGCTTTCTCGCCATTCTGGTGCTGATGATCTTTCTGCGGTCGTGGCGGCCGACTGCCGTCGTGGCGATGTCGATACCCGTCTCAGTGGTCGGATCCTTTGTTGCGATGGCGATCCTTGGACGGTCGCTGAATGTGATCAGTCTTGCCGGCATCGCCTTTGCGGTGGGCATGGTGGTTGATGCGGCCATCGTTGTACTGGAAAACATCTTCCGGCTGCGCCAAGAAGGCCGGTCCCGTGTCGAAGCCGCCTATTACGGCGCGCAGCAGGTCTGGCCTGCGGTACTCGTTTCCGCCCTGACTACGGTCATGGTGTTTATCCCTATCCTGATTATGGATCTGGAAGTCGGCCAATTGTTCCGCGATATTGCCGTCGCAATTTCTGTTTCGGTGATGCTGTCGCTACTGGTAGCGGTGACGCTGATCCCGGCGCTTTCGAATGGGTTGTTGGGTGGCATCAAATCCGAAAACACCGGTTTCCGCGTTCCGCTGATTGACGATTTTGCCAGGTGGTTCACCAATTTCTGGACCGCCTATGCCCGGTTTGTGGTGCGCCAGAAAACATTTGCGGTGGCGCTGGTGGCTTTAATGGTCATCGTTGCCGGATCCATATCTATCCTGATTATGCCCAAGCTGGATTACCTGCCGAAGGGCAACCGGAATCTGGTCTTTGGCATCGTCATGCCGCCCGCCGGGTATAATCTGGATACCAATGAGGGCATCGCCCAGAACGTTTCCGACGCGACCAAGAAGCACTGGACCCGTGGCGCGTATAAGGAAATCAATAAACCCGAAGATCAGAAGATCGACCGGTTCTTCTATGTTGCCCGTCTGGGACGCATGTTCATGGCGGCGACCCATGTGAATCCCGAAAAAGCCGGCGAACTTGAGCAAATAATTGAAGGCCCCGCCCGGGCAGAACCTGGCGTCTTCGCCTTCATGTTCCAGCCTTCGCTGTTCGGCCGCTCGATCGGATCGGGCCGTTCCATCGATATCGAAATCGCCGGGCCCGATTTGGAGACGGTTTATGCGGTGGGGCGGGAGGTCTTTTTCTCTACCCTTTCGATCCTACCACCGCGGGAAGGCAACCGGGTCAGACCGCGACCGGCGCTGACGCTCGGCGAACCGGAAGTCCGGATCACGCCGGACCGTGTGCGCCTGTCCGATAACGGGCTGACCGCCCGCGAACTGGGTGAGTCAATCGATGCGTTCAATGACGGAATCCGGGTTGCCGAGGTGACGGTGGACGGAAAGCGGATCGACCTCACCCTGAAAGGACCCGATCGCCAGAGTGAATCGACGCAAGCAATCAGATCGTTGCCGGTTGTAGCGTCAGACGGCCGGATTGTACCCGTGGCGAATTTGGCGGATGTGAAGGAAACCACCGGCCCGACGGAGATTCAACGAATTGACCGGGCACGCACCATGACTGTCAGTGTCAGCCCCAATGACGGTCTCCCCCTTGAAGCTGCAACCGAGCTTCTGGAGGAAAAAATTCTGGCGCCGCTGCGGGCGAGAGGTTTGCCGGAAGGCGTGCGTTTTCGGCTGGCGGGTAGTGCCGACAAACTGAAAACGACATGGAACCACATGCAGCTCGATCTCCTGCTGGCGCTTATCATCGTATTCCTAGTGATGGCGGTGCTGTTCGAGAGCTTCCTGTATCCCTGGGTCGTTATGCTGACGGTGCCGGTCGCTGCCGCGGGGGGTCTGGGCGGCCTCGCGTTGTTGAACACCTATGTGGCTCAATCACTGGATATGCTGACAATGCTCGGCTTCGTCATCCTGATTGGGATTGTGGTCAATAACGCGATTCTCCTGGTTCATCAGACCCTGTTCCATATCCGCGAAGACGGGATGAACGTGAACACGGCCATCGAAACCGCGACACGGAACCGTATCCGGCCGATTTTCATGTCAACGCTGACCTCGGTATTCGGCATGTTGCCGCTGGTGGCTTTCCCTGGCGCGGGGTCAGAGCTTTATCGTGGGCTAGGCTCTGTAGTTCTTGGCGGACTTTCACTGTCTGCCGTCCTGACCATGGCTATCGTGCCGCCCATGATGTCGATCACGGTCGGGGTCGTCGAGCGGCGAAAGCAGCGTAAGGCCGGGGGTGCGGAGGCCGTTCCCGCCGAGTAATATGGGTTGATGAGTGAGGAAATCGAACAACTTGCCGACCTTTTCGAGGCGGCGGACCGGGTGGTTGTATTTACTGGTGCAGGTATTTCCACAGAATCCGGTATTCCGGATTTCCGCAGCCCGAACGGCATTTGGGCCAAAACCACGCCCATTTATTACGACGAATACGTGCGGTCCGCGGATGCCCGGATCGAGGCCTGGCGCCGAAAGTTCGAAATCGACCGCGATATGATCGGTGCGGAACCCAATCGCGGTCACCGGGCGGTTGCGAAGCTGGCCCGAATTGGCAAGGTGTCCGCGGTCATCACCCAAAATATCGATGGGCTGCACCAGCAATCAGGTGTGCCCGCTGATCGGGTCATCGAACTGCATGGAAACGGCACTTATGCGACCTGCCTGGACTGCGCAAAGCGCTACGAGTTGGAACCAATCAAGGCCGCATTCGAGGCTGACAAGACGCTGCCCCATTGCGACGAGTGCGGCGGGATTGTTAAAACCGCGACGATATCGTTCGGTCAGGCAATGCCGGACAGGCCAATGGAGCGCGCGCGGGATGAAACCTTGGCCTGCGACCTATTTCTCGCCATTGGCTCTTCGCTGGTGGTTTATCCGGCGGCTGGATTTCCCACGATGGCCAAGCAGAACGGGGCGAAGCTCGCCATTATCAACCGCGACCCTACCGAACTGGACCGCATCGCTGATTTGGTGCTCAATCTGGAAATTGGACCCGCGTTGGGCGAAGCCGTGAAAGTCAACTAGCCGGCGGGTTTGCTGATGAACATGCGGCTTAGGCCGTAGAAAGACCCGTATAGCCGGTCGAAATCCCGCTTGAAATTCTCCCAGTCAGGTGCGTTCTCCATTTGTGCATGAATCGCGGATAGTGGATGTTCGCCGTCGATCAGCGCCAGAATGTCCCCCGCTCGCTCCGGCAGGGGTAGGGACACTTTCACCCCTTCAAAATCGATGTTCAGTGACATGCCGGGCTTGACTTGGGCGGCCAGGGTTAGGCCGTCGTCGTCGCGCATTACCGGGATGGCATCGGGTGTGTCCGGTACCGCCAGGGTGTTGTTGCCGTTATCGTCGCGAACGGCATAGAGGATGTGGGTTTTCATGTTTCCGGCGAGCAGTTCTGCAAACGCGCATCTCTGCAGCCAATTCATGGGACGGCATTTTTCGATCAGATCGCGGTCAGCCAGATAGATGCTCGGCTCGTACCGGGCCGGATCAGTGAAGTTGACAGGCCGCATGCCGCCCTGTTGCAGCAGCCCCACGAGTTCCGGCACCGAATAGGCGCGGTCACGCCGGTGCAGCAGCAAGTCGTATATACCGGCATCACCTAGCGATGTGTGATCTCCCACATGAGGATTGCGTTTCAGCCAATTGGACGCTGGCAGGTTGCTCAAAAGTTGTTTCGCGGTGGCAATGCGCTGATCGTCGGGGGCATTTCCCGCGATCATGTTCAGCATGGCCTGGGCGTGATAGACGCCGTTCCGCCCCAGCGGTGCGTATACCATAATCCCCATCCCGCCCCGGAGCGCCAGCGCGTTTCGGAGGATTTTCAGCCCGGCACCCGGATCGGCTAGATGGTGGAGAACCCCGCAGCAGTCGATGTAATCGAACGGGCCGAGACCGAGATCGGGCAGGCTCTCGATCGGCCCCTGGACGAACCGGACGTTATCTAGCCCGCGGGCATCAATTCGTGCTTTGGCGATTGCCGATGACGCCTCTGAAATATCGAGATGAACGATGTCGACACTGATACCCGCGGAAGCATGCTGTTGCGCCAGCATTACGGTGGCATCTCCGGTGCCCCCGCCCGCGACCAAGATATTCAGCGTGTCCGCCGCCGGTCGGGTACCGGCGAAAATATGGTGTTCGATCTCCGCGATATGGCTAGGAGAACCTGTAATCAAACGATTGGCTTCCTCTTCCGGGTCCCGCGGCGGATAGGGGTAAATCTCGTATTGAACGCGAAGGTCGTCGTTCATCTTATGTTGCTCTCCGTTGCCTTGCGCGATTCAGTGCCGGCTGTAGAATCCCGCCTTATGCGCGGCTATTTCGGAATAGGCATCGAAGGCGTCAGTAAGGCCATCAACGTCGGGAACCTCGTGCGTTCCGCACACGCGCTGGGTGCGAGCTTCGTGTTCACCGTTGCCGCGAATTATGACGTCACCACCAGCCAGTCCGATACATCCGATACAACCACCCAAGTGCCGTTCTACCCATTCGATTCCATCGAGTCGATGCGCCTGCCCGAAGGGTGTGCGCTGGTGGG
>CAJWUK010000146.1 GCA_913047365.1 uncultured Alphaproteobacteria bacterium
AGCATATTCAGGGGAACGCTCTCTGGATGTTCCGGCAGGGTGGCGAGTACCTGCAGCATGTCAGCCCGGTCGTCGCGTGCCTCTCCCATTCCGACGATCCCGCCGCAGCAGACATTTATGCCCGCATTGCGAACGCGGGCCAGAGTACCCAGCCGGTCGTCGAAGGTGCGGGTAGAGATGATTTTTTCGTAAAAGCCTTCTGACGTATCGATATTGTGGTTGTAGTAATCCAGCCCGGCGTCTTTTAACTGGACGGCCTGATCATCCTCCAGCATGCCCAAGGTGACGCATGTTTCCATGCCCAGTGACTTTACCTCTGCAATCATCTCGCAGACGGCATCCATATCTCTGTCCTTCGGCCCCCTCCAAGCGGCACCCATGCAAAATCGGGTGGCACCGGAGTCTTTTGCCCGCAAAGCGGCGGCTCGCACGGCCCCCAGGGACATCAGCTTGTCGGCACCGACATCCGATTGATGATGGGAGCTTTGCGAGCAGTAGGCACAGTCCTCTGGGCAGCCGCCGGTCTTGATACTCAATAACGTGGACACCTGAACTTCGTTGGCGTCGAAGTGACGCCGATGGACCGTCTGTGCGGCGTGAACCAGATCGCTAAGCGGAGCTGAAATCAGCGCATGCGCTTCATCCTTGGTCCAGTCGTGGCGAGGCGTTTCGCTGAGAATCGATATAATCGTCATGTCGGCTATACTACGCGCGGCAAGGGACACGACAAGCGGGATTCCGCATGCCCAACGAATCGCTCGACCGGTTCGCGAAATCGAAACTCGATAAGCTTATCGCGCATGGATTGCGGCGGTCTATAGTGGATACCCACCGGATCGATGCCGTAAATATTCGCCGGAACGGGCGCGATCTAGTGTCGTTCTGCTGTAACGATTACCTGGGTCTGACCCATCACCCGGCGGTCAAGGCGGCCTCTGCCGCCGCTGTTGAAAAATTTGGAGCCGGTGCGGGCGCTTCCCGGCTCATCACGGGCAATCACGATTTGTATACGGAACTGGAAGTGAAACTCGCCCGGTTGAAAGGGACGGAAGCAGCCTGTGTTTTCGGCAGCGGATACATGGCAAACAGTGGCATTCTCCCGGCATTGGCGGGGCCGGACGATCTGATCGTCATCGATGAGCTGGGGCATGCATCGATGCATATGGGCGCACGGGCAAGCCGGGCGCGGATCGAGACGTTTGCGCATAATGATCCCGATGACCTCGCTGAGGTGCTTTGCCGAGCGCGCTGCGATGCAGGGACCTGCCTAGTGGTTACCGAAGGCGTGTTCAGTATGGACGGCGATCGCGCTCCCCTGCCAGGGCTCGCGGCCGTCGCCGAACAACATGAAGCCTGGCTGATGGTGGATGACGCCCACGGTTTTGGCATCCTTGGGGACGGGCGGGGAAGCGTGTTTGACTTTGAACCCCCACCCAGTATCCCGTTGCAAATGGGTACGCTGTCTAAAGCGGCTGGCGTTTACGGCGCTTTTCTGTGCGCCAGCACACCGGTTGTGGAATTGATGAAAAACCGGGCCCGTAGCCTGGTCTATACGACGGGATTGCCGCCCTCTGTCGTTGCGGGCGCGATAGTGGCGGTGGATCTCATCGCATCGGATACAGAAAGGCGTGCCAGGCCCATGAGCCACGCCCACACATTTTGCGATACGGTCGGTCTGGCACCGCCACAGAGCCCTATTGTTCCCGTTATTGTCGGTGATGAGGCCGCGGCGCTCGATGCATCCTCTGCCTTGGAAGAAGCGGGCTTCCTGGTAACTCCCATCCGGCCGCCAACCGTTCCCGCCGGAACATCCCGTCTGCGCATCACATTTACGGCGGACCATTCGGATGAACAGGTCGAGGGTCTTGCGAACGCACTGAAAAGGCTGCTATCGCAGGAAATGATAGCGCGCCCAGCGGTCAAAGGTTGAAATGCCGATCCGCTTCGTTACATCCTGCGGCACCGGACGGGGCAAGACCTATATTTCCGAAAAACTGATATCCAATTGGCGCGCGGTAGGAGAGACCGTCGATGTACTGAAGCCGGTGATCTCAGGGTTCGAAATGGAAACGGCAGAGGAGTCCGATACCGGATTGCTTCTGAAGGCTGCTGGATTCGACGTAACAGAGGAGACTATCAATCTTACGTCTCCATGGCGTTACCAGGCGCCGCTTTCTCCCGATATGGCCGCGGCGCTCGAAGGACGGGCGGTGCACGTGGACGAAATGATTTCTTTCTGCCGGGCACGTATTGTAGAGGCTGAACGATTGAACAGGTCGCTACTGATCGAAGGAGCGGGCGGCGTGATGGTACCGCTGGATGGACACCGCACAATGCGGGACCTGATGACGTCGCTGGATATTCCGGTAGTTCTGGTTGTCGGAAGCTATCTGGGAAGCCTGAGCCACACCCTGACGGCGATCGAAGCATTGAAAAGTGCAGACATCAGGATCGACAGGCTGATCGTGAACGAGGGGACGGATAGCAATATTCCGCTTTCCGATACACGGTATGCCCTGGAAAGATTTATCGACGGAATTCCAATGGAAACGGTGAAATTTACGGCGCCTTCGCCGTAACAATCCAGCAAGCACCGTCTAGCCGGACGATGCCGTCGTCATCCGTGTTCTGCTCCAGAACTCCGGTTATCGCGTCTATCGCTTTGGTCCGGTTTGTTCCGCTGACAGCAGAAAGCGGCGCTGACAGGGGGCCCATTTTTATGCAGAAATTCAGCGCGTCCTCCAGCGTATTCCCAAGCGGAATTCGAAAGTCGAAGGGTGTCATGTCAGTATCGGTCCAGCCCGTGGCCGAAAGGATGCGGTTCACCCGGTCGGGATCGGCAAAGGAAAACGGTCCTGGTTCTTCCGGGCCGGGCCGGGCCGGCATCTCCAGGAAATCCCGGGCAGCGGAGACCGGCGCCATTGCCCAGGGGTTTTCACGCGGCGCCCGCCAAACGGCGAAGGCCGCTCTGCCGCCAGTATCGAGCGATGGGGAAAAATGCCGGAACGCGGAATCGGGGTTGTCGAAGAACATGCAGCCGAGTCGGGACACGATTACATCGAAACTGTTTTCGGCGAATGGGTAAGTTGCTGCATCGCCCAGAATGAAGATCGCATTGACGATATCGGCCTCGGTCAGGCGATCACTCGCCCGGTCGATCATCGGTCCGGAAATATCGATCGCCGTTACATTGCCGATAGCGGTTACCCGGTCAGCCGCAAGGAGTGCGGTGCCGCCATTGCCGCACCCTAAATCCAGAACGCGATCGCCGGCGCCGGTCACGGTTGCACCCAGCACGGCGTCCGACAACTCGGCGAACATGACATCGACGGTATCGGCGTATCGCGCCCAGGCTAGCCCATACTCGCTGTTCCAGAATTCGATCTGACCGGAATTGATGACACTCATTTTCGGAAATTCTCCCCGATCTGGTGGGTGCCTACTGCATGAAGGCCTCGGTTTCGGGCATCAAAAAGGCCGCTCCAGGCGGCCTTTCCGTTCGTTTCGTCCGGTGAAGCTTAGAACCCTTCGCGTTCCAGACGCTTACGTTCCAGTTTGCGGGCGCGGCGAATAGCTTCAGCCTTCTCGCGGGCACGGCGCTCCGACGGCTTTTCGTATGACCGGCGCATTTTCATTTCCCGAAAGATGCCTTCACGCTGCATCTTCTTCTTCAGTGCACGCAGAGCCTGATCGACGTCGTTATCTCTTACAGATACTTCCACAGCAGAAATTTCTCCTTTCCGGCGGATTTTGTTCCTGTTTAAACCACTGTAAACAGCGAAAACCGGCGTTTCCGCCGGTTCGTCACGCGGGGTATAGCATAAACGGGGCTTGATTTTAAAGTCCTTAACGCCATTGTCTGAATTATACCGAAACTACCGATTTCCAACTCTTAGGATCCATTTACTCCATGACGCTTCTCAAAATCGCCCGCATGGGCCATCCCGTATTGCTAAAAACCGCGGAAGCCATTGCTGACCCAACTTCGCGGGATGTTGGCAGGCTTTTAGAAGATATGGTTGAAACGATGGAAGATGCCACCGGGGTCGGGCTCGCCGCACCGCAGGTCCATGAAGGCAAACGGGTGATTATTTTCAAGTCGCCGAGGGAGCGGGGCGAGGAAGGCGGCTTGGATACGGATTTTTCTCCCCTGACAGCCCTTATCAATCCCGAATTCGAACCACTTGACGACGACATTGCGATGGGATGGGAAGGATGCCTTTCCATTCCAGGTATCACTGGTGCGGTCCCGCGCTTTTCCCGTATCGTCTATCGCGGATATGCCCCGTCAGGCGAGGCGGTGGAAAGGGAGGCGACCAACTTTCACGCCCGTGTGGTTCAGCACGAGATAGACCATCTGGATGGCGTGCTGTTTCCGATGCGAATGTCGGATCTTTCCCTGCTCAGCTTCAATGAAGAGCTAAGAGCGTTTATGGAGCATATGACCGTGGAACTGAACCCCGATGAAACTGAAAAACATGGCGGATGATTTGAACGGGATGCCCGACCGCTTGTTACAGGCGGTCCTGCGGCACGTCCCCTTCGACGGCTGGTCGGCTGCCGCATTGAGGGCGGGCGCGCGGGACGTGGGTATGGAAGACAGCAGTGTTGCAGATATCTTTCCCGGTGGACCGCGGGATGCTATCAGGGCCTTCTCCAGGGCGGTGGACCTGCGCATGGTGGAGACCGTTATTGGGGCGGACTTGGAGGCGCTCAGAATTCACGAACGCGTGGCGCTTGCGGTGGAAACACGGTTCGAGGTTCTATCGCTTCACCGAGAAGTGGTCCGTCGCGGTTTTTCGTTTGTGGCGCTGCCGCAAAACTCTCCTCTTGGAACCCGACTTCTATATAAAACAGTGGATGACATCTGGTACGCCGTTGGCGACCGGTCACCTGATTTTTCTTTTTATACCAAGCGTGGTTTGCTGGCGGGCGTTGTTGCGTCCACAACCCTGTTCTGGCTGGACGATGACAGCGAGGACCGGTTGGAAACTTCCGCGTTTCTCCATCGGCGTCTGGCGGACGTGATGAAGATTCATAAAGCCCGTAAATGCGTTGAGACCGCTAGGGACCGGGCGATCAGTCCGCTTAGGATTGTCCGGGAGGTTATTGAAATGCGTTATGGGCGTCCGGTTGCGGGAGACAGCCAGGTCACGTGACCCATTTTCCGGCCGGGGCGGGCTTCCGCCTTGCCATACAGGTGAAGACAAGCGTTCCCTTCCGCCAGTAATTCATGCCACCTCGCCGCTTCCTGGCCGATCAGGTTCGCCATCACCGCATCGGAATGTCTTTCGGGATCGCCCAGCGGCAGGCCGGCAACGGCGCGCACGAACTGTTCGAACTGGCTGACAGCGCAGGCATCCAGGGTCCAGTGTCCGGAGTTGTGCGGGCGCGGGGCAATTTCGTTTACCAGGACATTGTCGTCTCTGGTGACGAACATCTCGACGGCAAGCAGACCCACCAGACCAAGGGCGTTGGCTATGTTGTCTGCTATCGATCGGGCCGTGTCGGCGATGGACGGATCGACCGTCGACGGCGCGGTGGTGGTATGGAGAATGTGATTGCGGTGAACATTGTCGACCGGGACATAGCTTTCGGAATTTCCATCCAGTCCCCGGGCGACGATGACTGAAATCTCGCGCTCGAAATCGACCAAACCTTCCAGCACTGCCGGTACGGCCCCGATTGATACCCACGCTGTTTCCAGTGCTGCGGCGGCGTCTACTCTTATCTGGCCTTTGCCGTCATAGCCTAAGCGGGACTTTTTAAGGATTGCAGGTGTGCCTGCCGCCTCGGTTGCGGTATTAAAGTCATCTGGCCCCTTTACCGGCGCCCATGGGGCGGTTCCGATACCGTTGTCGTTTAGAAAGGTCTTCTCGATCGCACGGTCTTGGGAGATACGCAGTGCATCGATGCTTGGCCGAACTTCCATCCTTTCAGAAATTGCCGCGAGCGTCGCGTCGGGGACGTTTTCAAATTCAAAGGTAACGACGTCCACCGCATCCGCAAATGCCCGTACAGCGTTTTCGTCTTCATAGGGGGCGGTTGTCTGTGCGGTGGCGATTTTCTTTGCCGGACCATCGGCATCCGGACTGAAAATATGGCAGCGGTAGCCGAGCTGTGCTGCGGCAACGGCCGTCATACGGCCTAACTGGCCGCCTCCGAGAATGCCGATTGTCGATCCAGGCGGAAGAGGTGCGGTCACGTTATCTTCCCGCGGGCGATCCCGGTACGGCAGCGGTCTGTTTCTCGCGCCAAGTCGTTAGACGTTTGGAAAGTGCAGAGTCCGATAACGCGATGATGGACGCCGCTAAAAGGCCGGCATTTTTGGCCCCTGATGTGCCGATAGCCAGTGTTCCGACTGGAATTCCGCCCGGCATCTGGGCGATCGACAACAGACTGTCCATGCCGCTTAACGCTGTGCTTTCAATAGGAACGCCGAGCACTGGCAGGGTTGTCATCGATGCCACCATGCCAGGAAGGTGCGCCGCGCCGCCGGCGCCGGCGATGATCACATTTATCTTCCGGTCCGCCGCGGATCTGGCGTACTCAAACATCCGATCTGGTGTGCGATGGGCGGAAACCACTTTGCTTTCATGCGGTACCTTCAGCGCTTTTAATATATCGGCCGCGTGCTTCATGGTCGGCCAGTCGGATTTGCTGCCCATGATGACGCCCACCTTTGGCCGGTCAGCGGGTTTTTTCGCGGATTTTCGCCTGGACGATGTCCGGGATTCCATGACAGTTGCCTCATAAGTGCCTTGCCGGCGGTCCGGTGGAGCTGGATCGGCGGCGAATTTCATTATAGGCGGATAGGACACGTTCGCAATCGGTGGAGATCCGGGCCCATATACAA
>CAJWUK010000147.1 GCA_913047365.1 uncultured Alphaproteobacteria bacterium
GGGGCGTTTCTATGCGGTTTGGCGCTGGCCAAGGCTACAATGGGAATTCATCATAAGCTTTGCCACGTAATCGGCGGTGCGTTCGGAATGCCGCATGCGGAGACCCACGCCATCATTCTCCCCCATGCGACATTTTACAACCGGGACGCGGCACCGGATGCAATGTATGCCATCTGTCGGGCGCTGGGCTCAGACACAGCGGCGTGTGGACTATTCGACCTAATCGAACGGATCGGCGCGCCAACTAGCCTTCAAGATTTAGCGTTCGAGGAGAAAAATCTAGATCGTGCGGCTGACATCGCGACGGAATCCCCTTATTACAACCCGCACCCCGTCGACAGAGATAGTGTCCGGCAACTGTTGGAGGATGCTTTCCAGGGGAGGCGGCCGGAATAGATTGAGGCCGTCCGACAGAACGAAATCTTTATCTTATCAGCCAGGAAGGGAGAGCAAAAATGGCCGAAGCCAAAGTGAAAACCGAAGTCACCATGAAAATATCGGCGACTTGTCCGCATCATTCGCGTGCCGATGTCAGTGTGCGCGATGTCGAAACGGTTATTGACGAACCGACGGAACGTGGCGGAACCAATCTGGGACTTACCCCGACCGAAACGATGGTTGCTGCCCTTATCGGCTGCACTAACGTCATCACGAACAAGATTGTCGATAGCTATGATATGAAAATCGATGCGATGGATGTCGATGTTGAAGCACAGTTCGACCGTCGGGGCGTAACCCTTCAGGACGACGTGCAAGTGCCGTTTCCGTCTATGACGCTGAACATCAACATCAAGTCGCCAAACTCTGCGGATGAATTCGAGAAGGTGAAGGTAGATCTGCAAAAATTTTGTCCGATTGCGAAGGTGATCCGAGAATCCGGGACGACCATCACCGAAAACTGGAATATTTCTTCCTGAGTTAGGTGTATTTCGGTTCGCCGTAATCATGCTGATCGTGCTGATATAGGTAATATGCTGGCCGGAACTGAGCCTCGCATTGCTCTGACAATTCGCGCCGATTATCCTGATTCCACGCAATGAATAGAGAGTGGTCCATGCGCAATCTTACCGAGGAAAACACCACCGACGTCGTCCTGAATGCGTGGTCGAAGAATCCTGATCCACGGTTCAAAGAAATCGTTGATGCTATAATCAAGCATCTGCATGATTTTGTTCGCGAGGTGCAGCTTACCGAAGCCGAATGGGCCGCCGCCATCGAATACCTGCATAAATGCGCCGATATTTCGTCGCCCGAACGCAGTGAATTTATTCTGACATCCGATGTTCTCGGAGTGTCGTCCTTGGTCGACACGATCAATAACCGGCGCCCGGACGGTGCAACTGAAAACTCTGTCCTCGGCCCGTTTTACATTGCGGAGGCCGGGGAACTTGGTGAAGTGCCGGTAATCCAGAATGGCGATGACCTGATCGGCGAACGCAACAAGGACGGCGTTCCCAGCTATGTGCACGGCATTGTCCGTGATGCGGCAGGTAATCCCATTAGGGGCGCTTCACTGGATTTTTGGCAGAACGCGCCGAATGGTTTGTATGACGTCCAAGAACCGGAGAAAGGCTACAACCTGCGCTGTCGGATCATCACCGGCGACGACGGACGCTACGCTTTTACAACCACGAAGCCGCTGCCCTACACCATACCGCTGGACGGACCGGCGGCAGCGATGATGCAGTTTTCGAACCGGAACGTCTGGCGCCCGGCGCATCTGCATGTTCGAATCGAAGCCAGTGGCTATGAGACACTGACAACTGAATTGTTCATCGATGGAGACGAATATCTAGATGATGACGCCGTATTCGGGGTGAAGGATACGCTGGTCCTGAACTGGGATACGAATGCTTCCCAGGAAGAAGCCGAAAAGATTGGCATCTGGGCGCCGTTCTGCGACATCCAACACGATATCGTCCTACATCCGCTAAAAGCGGCCCGGGCGGCCGAATAGCCCGGTATGGTTCACCCGGTCACCGTTCGGCAGGAAATTATCGATCGGGTGCTCGCCCGCCGTGGGCGGCAGCATCTCTATGATGCGCTGGATCCTTCGGAAACAGCGTTTATCGTTATCGATATGCAGAATATGTTCTGCGAGCCAGGCGCGCCTGCGGAAGTGCCGGCTTCCCGCGGCATCTGCGAACCCATTAACCGGTTGTGCCAAGAATTGCGCGATCTGGGCGGCCTGGTTATCTGGATCACCAGTGCCACCACTTCCGCGAACGGCAAGAGCGACTGGGAACACTTCATCCGCAATTTCGTGGCCGAAGATATTCAGGAACGCACGATTGAGGCGCTTCAGCCCGGTGGACATGGCGAACAGGTGTGGCAGGAACTGGTTGTAGAAGACGGCGACCTTGTTATCCGAAAGAACCGGTATTCGGCGCTGACACCGGGCTCGTCAATGCTGCAAAGCATACTGTCGAGCCATCGCATCCGGAACGTACTGATTGGCGGAACGAAGACGAATATATGCTGCGAGAGCACGACCCGGGATGCCATGATGCTGGATTACAACGTTGTCATGGTCGAAGACTGTAATGCGGCGTTGTCGGATGAAGAGCACCGCGCCGCGCTAGAAAACGTTATCCAGCAGTTCGGAGATGTGATGACCGTGGATGAGGTCGTTGCAGTTCTCAAGACCCGGCGGAACTGACCCCCATGCCAAGCGATCCCGTTTTCGTCCGTGAAATCGAAGAATTTCTGTATCATGAAGCGCGGCTTCTGGACGACCGACAGTTCGAAGACTGGATGGCGTTGTTTGCCAAAGACGGGGTTTACTGGATACCGGCGATGCCGGAACAGGAAGACCCGTTAGGCGAGGCGTCGATTGCTTACGAAGATCTACAGTTGATCGATGTGCGTGTCCGGCGATTGAGGCACCCGGAAAACTATTCGGACCAGCCACACATGAGATCGCGGCGGATAATTGGCAATGTAATGTTGGAATCGGATGATCGGGACGAACCAGTGGTGCGTTCTAATTTCACTATGGTCGACTTCCAAAACGACGAGCAGCGTATATTCGCGGGCGAATATGTACATTCGCTTCGGCGTTCAGGTAAAGGATATGGGATTGTCCAGAAACGTGTGAACTTACTCAATTGCGATGCGCCGATGGGCGCGATCGTGATTCCCCTGTAATCGTGGTGAAGGGGTCGGCCATCATTGTCGGCGCAGGAGATGCGCTGGGCGGCGCTATTGCCCGGCGGTTTGCCCGCGGCGGATTGATTGCGATCCCGTCGCGGCGGAAGATCAAACCGCTGGGCGAACTCGTTGCCCAGATTGAATCCGAAGGTGGCGAGGTCGAGGGGATTCCCTGTGATGCGCGGGACGAGGAAGCGGTTGCGGCGATGTTTGACCGGGCCGAGAACGAAATCGGCCCAGTTGAGGTCTTTGTCTTCAACACTGGCGCTCAGCACCGGTCGTCGATCCTGGATATGACTACCAGAATTTACCGTCAGGTTTGGGAGAGCGCGACCCTCGCCGGGTTTGTTACTGGTCGCGAAGCGGCGCGGCGCATGGTGGAACGGGGCCGCGGCACGATAATTTTCACCGGAGCAACGGCGAGCATCCGGGGCGGTGCGAATTTCGCGTCATTTGCAAGTGCAAAGCATGCGCTGCGGGCGCTGGCACAGTCCATGGCACGGGAACTCGGACCCAAGGGAATTCATGTCGGCCACATCATCGTAGACGGGATGATTGATTCAGAAGCCATTCGCACGAAGTTTCCGGAAGAAACAGAGGCTCTTCCCGAGGGCGGCATGCTGGACCCCGATCATATCGCCGAAGCCTATTGGACTATGCATGCCCAGCCCAAAGATGCCTGGACGTTCGAAATGGATATTCGCCCGTCCGTGGAGCGCTGGTAGCCTATTCGTTCAGGAAATTGGTGACCGATCTGGCGATCTGTTCCGGCGCTTCGACGATCAGGCTATGACCGCAGCCTTCGACGGTTTCCAGACGTGCATCTCCCAGTCCTTCGGTATAGGCATCAGCATGTGCGCGTGGCACAAGATTGTCTTCCGCACCCCACATCACCAGGGCAGGATTTCGATACCGGTCTAGCCGTGACCGAAGTTTCGGATTGTACAGATAAGGTGGCTTGAAGCCGATTAGGCTGGCGAAGCGGAAGACTTTGTACTTGCCCATTTCCCGTTCGATGTCGTCTTTCTTATCCGGGATGACGGCCATCCCGATTTCCGTCTTCGGGCCCTCGAACAGTAGATCACGCAGCCCGTCATACCGGACGCCGTCATCTGGCTGTGCATACCAGAAAATATCGCCGATATGGTGGCCGGGTACGGCGAGGCCGGTGGGACCGATCAGGGCAAGCTTTTCAACCCGCTCCGGATAGCGAACCGCAATTTCCGCTGCTATCCAGCCCCCAAAACTACTGCCTGCCAGGGCGAACCGATCTAGGTCGAGAGCGTCCAGAACGCGCAGGTAGTGAAAGACGACATCGTCGATGGTTTCGAGTGCTTCGTCCTCGTCGCTTGCGGCACATCCCGGGTGGGCCGGCGCTATTAGACGGCACTGATCCCCCAGGGCCATGTGAAACGCACCCGGTTCGGCGTCAATGCCGTGAAGGTCCGCGATGCCGTGAAGGTAGATGACGGGTGTTCCTCTACCCTGCTCGGTGACCCAGACCTTGCGGCCGTTGATATCGATGTGAGAACTGGTCATTCCGCCGGCTCCAGATAAGACAGAGCAGGGAAATCACGGGCAAATATGTCCGACGATTGTTCCCTCAGCGCCGGCGCCACCTGTTCCGCGAACAGCCGCATACTTTTTCGCGCCAGTTCGTCCTTCATGTTGCCGAAATGAAACTGGATTAGCAGGTTTCCGGTCTGGGCGCGCTCCACAAGGGCTAGCAGTTTATCGCGAACGGTTTCCGGGCTGCCCACGATGATCGATGCCCGTTGATCCAGTTCCTCCCAGTCCTTGGTGTCGCCAAGTTGGCCCGCGCCGAACTGCCACTGTTCCAGAAACCCCCGCCAGCTATCGGGGCTGGTTGAGGGTACGCCTGGCCCCCAGGTAAGTGTACGCCCCTTCGTTCGTAAATGACCTTTCAGACAGTTACGCAGGAAATACCAGATGCCTTCCTGACTTTCGATCTTGGCCTGTTCATCGGTTTCAGAGACGTAGACCGATAGCAGGATGCCAAAATCGAAGGGCGAATAGGTGCGGTCGTATTTTGCCATGGTCTTGGCGTAGGCCTGCGCCGCCTGCCGGGTCTGATCTCCATGGCTGCGGGATGACAGGAAATAGGCGTATCCGCGCTGGGCAGCATTCTCCATGGTTTCCCGTGAACGCGCACCGGGCACCCATACGGGCGGATGCGGTGTTTGTTGGGGGCGCGGCCAGGCGTTCACATATCGCAGCGGGTATTCAAGACCTTCATGAGTGAACGGCCCGTCCTCCGTCCAGGTACGGACTACGAGGTCGATGGCTTCCCAGAATTGGCGGCGGGCGCGGGGAGAGGGAACATCGTAATTGAACGCTTCTGGCCCGCCGCCGACCGCAAAACCGGCAATCAGGCGGCCGTCGGACATGCAGTCCAGCATCGCGTATTCCTCCGCGACGCGAAGCGGGTTCAGGTGCATCGGCAGTATATTTCCCAGAACCACGATCTTGCCGTTCTTTGTTCGCTGGCTGAGCGCGGCGGCGATCATGTTCGGCGACGGCATCAGCCCGTATATATTCTGATGGTGTTCGTTAAGCACCATTCCGTCAAAGCCCAGTTCGTCGGCGTAGACAAGCTGATCGATATATTCCTGATACAGCCCACGTGCCTGATCCCGGTCCCACAGGGAATTGGGCACCGTGACCCAGCCGGTATCATACTTTTCGTCGAAATCCTCCGGCAGATAGGGGTAAGCCATAAAATGCCAGCAGAACAGCTTCACCGGGTGCATGGGCATGCCTTCCTGTTTGTTATGACCACAGTATAGAATGCTGACACCTCAGGGAGGAAACCCATGATCGAAACAAAAGGTATAGTCCATTTCACCATTTCCGTGTCGGATCCGGTAAAAAGCGAACAATTTTATCGTGATGTTGTGGGCCTTGAGACGGTGCAGGTTATTGCGCCCATCGGCATGGTTTTCATGCGCTCGGGGCAGGATTTCGTCATCCTGACCAAGAGCAAAACACCAGTGAATCCAAACCCCGGCGATGAATTTTTCGTACACCACGCCTTTCGTGTCGATGTCGACAGATACGAGGCCGCCAAGCAGCATCTCACCGATCAAGGTGTCGACATCATTTTCGAAGAAGAGCGCCACGAAGGCGTTTTTCACGGTAAGCAATGCTATTTCCACGACCCTGACCGGAACGTGTTGGAAATTATCGGCCTGGAAAAAATCGGCGACGGATTTGCGGTGGAAAAACTGGAGGACGGCTTTTCACCGTTTTCGAAAAACCCTGGCGCGTAAACGTTTGACGAAATCCGCCTTGTAGTGGGCTGGAACGCATGTGGCCAAGGCCTTACGAAAGACGGCGCGCCATCGATGCCGACATAGAGCCGATCGCACAGCTACGAGGTCTTCAGGTGTCTTGCCGTCGATCGCGTATGGGGCGGGGATGATGAAAGTGTCCCATGCAAGTTACTTATTTCCGTAACGCTTTCTTATCGATCTTGCCGACAGTCGTCTTTGGAATATGGGTGGCGATGATAATCTCCGTCGGCACTTTGTAATTGGCGAGATTTTCGCTGCAATAATCCAGTAATTCTTTTTCGGTTACAGAATCACCCGGTGCAATCGTCACCCATGCCTTGATAACCTCGCCGTAGTAATCGTCTG
>CAJWUK010000148.1 GCA_913047365.1 uncultured Alphaproteobacteria bacterium
ATCATAAATACCATGAACGCCATCCAGTAATTCGTCAGGGCGAACAGTAGGATCGACGCACCGGTCCCGTAATGGGTGATTAGAAAACCGGCCAAAACCGGTCCCAGAAAGGTGCCAACCTGGAAAGACGTGGAGTTGAATGCAAGCGCGGCGGGCACATTTTCAGGTTTGCATAGCTGAGGTATCAGCGCCTGCCGGGCGGGAAATTCGACACCGAAGCCAATCCCCTGAAGCACGCTGAGGACCAGTAGGATAGGCACCGTCATCTGTCCGGCCAGGGTCAGCAGCGCCAGTGCCAGGGTGACTGTACCCCCCGTAATACCCGCCAGTATTGCTATTTGCCGGTGCCCGTAACGGTCGGCCAGCACGCCCGCAACAGGGGCAACCAGTGTGACGGGGATCATCCCGGAAAACGCGACGACGCCAAGAAGACCGGCGGAGCCGGTCAGGTCCCAGGTCAGCCAGCCGACGCCCAGGCGATTGCCCCACCACCCGAACACATTGGCGATATGGCCGCTGACGTAGAGACGGTAGTGCGGGCTTGAAAGCGCCCGGCCGACGCCCCCGAACAGGGAGGCGTTAAACCGCACGCCGATGGCTCCGGAACCTGGTCAGGTTATTCGGCCGCTTGGATGATGTTGCCGGCGGAATCGAGGCTAAGGCCCGTCCCTTCTGCTTTCTCGAGCACAGCCGGCGCCCAGCTTACCTTGCCGGCATCTTGGCCGCCCAGGATCGCCATCAGATGGGCGTGCTCATTACTGATGTTCCGGAAACCGCGAAGCACTCCGACGGGAACGGACACCATATCGAAGGTATCCAGCTCGATTTCATTCTCGCCCTCGTCGCCCCAGAACACAGCCCAGCGGCCGGACATGGCATAAAATACCTCGACCGTCGTATGAGCGTGCAACGCCGCACCTTTTCCGGGATCAGCCCCCACATATGTGACGTTAAATCCTTCGACCGCGCTGATCGCTGGTTTCAGTTCCGGGTCTTCGGTCACCCCCTCGCCGATCACGTTAAAGATATCGCGCTCGTGTTCAGGCAGGCGGGTATCGACGAATGCCTGCTTCGACGGGTTCAGATCGCTAAATTTCGCATAGCGCTTCTTCATTTCGTCCATACTAACAACGACATCTGCCATGCTGTCCTCCTCCGGTTGGTTTTGATCCCTACTCTGCCACGTCCGCTCCAAGGCCGATATTCCGGCCCCCGTAGCGTCGCAGACGAAGATCCGCCTGCTCCTTGTGGCCCCAGAATTTTTCGATGGCGCAGAGGCGTGAACAATAATCGCCGACCACCACGCTCGCTTCCTCGGTGCATTCCTGATAGGTGCAGGTCTTCAGGAACTTACCCACCCACAGACCGCCGGTATAGCGGGCCGCCCCATTGGTCGGCAGCGTGTGGTTGGTGCCGATAACCTTGTCGCCATAGGATACGTTGGTTTCTGGTCCCAGGAACAGCGCGCCGTAATTGGTCATATTGTCCAGGAAATAGCGCGGGTTCTCGGTCAGAATTTCCACATGCTCCGCGGCCTGCTTGTCAGCCTCGACTACCGCTTCTTCCAGACTTTCGACCAGAATGATCTCGCCGTAATCGCGCCAGGCATCGCCCGCGACATCAGCTGTCGGCAGCCGCGATAGCTGGTTGTCGATTTCCGCCTGCAGGTCGTCCGCCAGTTTTTGCGAAGTGGTAATCATTATCGCAGGCGACGTTGGACCGTGTTCAGCCTGTCCAAGCAGATCCGTCGCGATGATTTCAACATCTGAGGTTTCATCCGCCACGATGAGAATTTCGGTTGGCCCCGCGAACAGATCGATCCCGACCCGGCCATAAAGCTGGCGCTTGGCTTCCGCAACAAAGGCGTTGCCGGGGCCGACCAGCATGTCGACAGGCGCGATAGTTTCGGTACCGATGGCCATCGCACCGACGGCCTGAACGCCGCCCAACAGGTAAATTTCATCTGCGCCGCCCAGATGCATGGCGGCGATGGTTTCCGCATGGGGTTTTCCGTCTGTCGGAGGCGTGCAGGCAATGACGCGCTCGACTCCCGCGACCTTGGCGGTCACCACGCTCATATGCGCCGACGCGACCATGGGATATCGCCCTCCCGGCACGTAGCATCCAACCGAATTCACCGGGATGTTCTTATGACCCAGAATCACACCGGGAAGGGTTTCGATCTCCACATCCTTGATGGCGTCGCGCTGCACCTGTGCAAAATTACGCACCTGTTCCTGCGCAAACTTGATATCGTCGATGGTCTTCTGCTGTACGCTCGCCACCAGGGTGGCAATTTCATCGTCCGACAGACGGAAACTTTCCGGCGACCAGTTGTCGAACTTTTCTGAAAGATCGCGGACCGCCGCATCCCCTCGGTTTTCGATATCGGACAGGATTTCCTCCACCGTTTTCCGGACATTGGCGTTATACTCGCGGGTTTCCGCTTCGCCGGTGCGCTGTTTCAAGTGTTTGGCCATGGTCTTTCCTATCTCAACCCCTCCCCGGCCTCCCCCTCTCAAGGGGGAGCGGATTAATCACGTACGCGAAACAGGCCCCCTCGACCCCTCGGGGATAAGGAGAGGAATAGGGATAAGGAGAGGGGGGATATAACGCGCTATTTAATTGCGATCGGGTTGATCGGCGAACCAACCGCGCGGGTGATCGGCAGCGGAGGAGCGCAGAAAAAGAATTCCCACACACCGTCGGCCTCGCAATCGTCTGACAGGTCGCCCATCACGAAAATTTCGCCCATGGTGATGCCGATCATCGGGATCACGACCCAGTGCCAGGGCTGCTGCGCATCCGTGGTTTCATTGGGTCGCACCTCACAGCCCCAGGTATCGCAGCAGATCGCGGCGACCTCTTTTTCGTGCAGCCATTCGGCGGTGTCGAAAGACAGGCCGGGCGCATCGCCGCCGGCGTATCCGCCCCAGCCATCCCTCAGGCGTTCTTCCATCATACCGGTCCGGACGAGAACGAAATCGCCTTTCTTTACCTCCACGCCCTGTGCTTCGGCACAGGCGTCCAGATCGGTACGCGATATCGCATCGCCTTCGGCCAGCGCCTCTACCCCTGTGTGCTTGGCGATATCCAGCAGCACGCCTCGTCCCACCATGCGGTCCTTCACTTTTTCGATGCCGTTCCTCTGGGCACCGTTGGAATCCACCAGCGCCGCGTCATAGCCGTTCCACATCTTGTCGTCGTAGAACACATGGCCCAGCGCATCCCACTGGGTGCCGCATTGCAGCGGCAGCGACACCATATCGTCGGCATAGCGGATACCGCCCTCGTCCTGGTTGCCGGCGACGGCATCCGTTCCGGTAGCCAGCATAGTGTGGATCGGATTGAACCGGTTGCCCCAGAGACCCGATTGCGGGCCCTGGCTGTCGAAATTCAGGCCGAGCGAGAATGTCTTGCCCTTCTTGATAAGACCCGCGGCGGCAATGATCTCTTCCGGGCCTATATAATTTAGCGTGCCGGCCTCGTCGTCCGGGCCCCACTTTCCCCAGTTTTTGCACTTCTCTGCGGTTTCGCGGAGAATATTCATATTGAGATTGCCTTCGGTATTTTTATGAACCATCGTTCTTTTTCCCTATCGCCTCGGTGTGTCCCAGTGGCCAGATTAGCCGAGAAGCGATGTCGTTCAAATCAGACCGGTCTGGCGCCAACCTATTTATCAATCGATCAATATTGCCGACGATAGCATGCCCCATCAAGAGTGGGCTTGCACAAACCTCGCGGGGGAGGTGGACTAAGCAAATGACAAAAGTTTCAACCAAGAACCTGCCGCTGAAGACGCCGGAAATGCGACTAGACGGCAGGGTCGCCGTGGTCACCGGTGCGGGCCGCGGACTGGGCCGTGCCTGCGCCTTCGCCCTTGCCGGCGCGGGCGCCGAGGTCGTTCTAATCAGCCGGACGGAAAGCGATCTGAAACAGGTTGCCACCGACATCGCGGCCGAGGGCGGGACCGCAAGGCCGCTAGTCTGCGACGTGTCCGACATGAACGAAATCCGAGACAAAATCCGCAGGTTGGACCGCATCGATATTCTGGTCAACAACGCCGGCACCAATGCGCCGGAACCCTTCATTGATGTGTCGGAGGAAAACTTCGACAAGGTGATGGATCTGAACGTGCGGTCGGCCTTTTTTGTCGCCCAGACGGCGGCGCGCAAAATGGTTGATCAGGGCGACGGGGGCTCGATCATTCACATGTCGTCGCAGATGGGCCACGTGGGCGCGCCGACGCGCACGGTGTACTGCACGTCCAAGCACGCCATCGAAGGACTGACCAAGGCGATGGGCGTGGAACTGGCACCCCACAAGGTCCGCGTGAATTCCATTGGCCCGACCTTCATCCTGACCCCAATGACCGCCCCCTATTTCGAGAACGAGACGTTCCGAAACGACACACTGGGGCGGATCCCCATGGGCGAGCTAGGCCATCTGGAGGACATTATGGGCGCGGTCGTCTTCCTCGCCTCCCCCGCCTCGGCCCTGATCACCGGCTCAAGCATTGTCATAGACGGCGGGTGGACCGCCTGGTGAGGGGTCCGCAAGATCAAGCAGGAAAACGGATAGTCTCTAAAACTGCGCCGTCCCCGACGGCAGCCCCAACGATACCCGTCCGTATAGCGTGGAACACATATCCCAGTTCAGGCTGATATGTTTCGACGCCGAGTGCAGATCGCGCCAGAAGCGCTGGGTCATGGCATCGTTGCTAAGGCCTGCCCCACCGACACTTTCGAACAGCAAATCAGTCGCCCGGCGCGCCAGTTTGACGGCGAAGCTCAGGTCGCCCTTGTTGCGGGCGCGTTCGTCCTCGGTCAGCGGGCGGCCTTCTTCCATGATGCGCATGATGTCGAGGCAGTCACGCCGGACTAACATCTTTGCAGCATCGATCGCCGCCGCCGCTTCGGCCACACGGGTCTGGATGGTGGGAAAATCGGCCATGCTTTGCGGCTGGCTGAGGGCGGCACCGCGGGTTTTACGGACGCCTATCATGTCAATATAGGTTTCCAGAGCGCCTTGAGCCATGCCCATAGCCGGCGCGCTCAGGCACAGGGAAATCGCCGCGAAGAACGGTATTCGCCACAGCGGCCCCGGATTGACGGCCGCGCCCGGCGGCCTGCCGGACAGCGCCTGTTCAAGCGTCAGCATCCGGTGGGCCGGTATAAACACATCGTCCACGATGACATCGTTGCTGCCGGTTCCGATCAGCCCGACCACATCCCAGTTATCCTCGACCGAGAATTCGGCTTTCGGCACCAATATGTAACCCTGGGTATAGGGATCGGACGTCGCATCCTTTGCGATCCGCGCGCCCAGGATCATCCAGTCAGCGTTCAGGACGCCGGAACAATAAAGCCATTTGCCGGTGATGCGGTATCCGCCATCGGTTTCAACCGCTGTACCTCCCGGGGAATATGAAGACGCAGAAATCCCCTCAGGCGTGTCTCCCCAGACCTCTGCCTGTGCGGCGTCGTCATACATGCCAATCTGCCACTGGTGCTGCGCGGCCGTGGCATAGACCCAGCCGGTCGACCCGCACCCTGCACCGATTTCCGCCGCGCAGCGCGTGAACGTCCATAAATCTTGCTCATATCCCCCATAGCGGGCTGGCTGCAAAACCTTATAGAGTTCCGCGGCCTTCAGATCGGCCACGGTCTCATCTGAGACACGGCGCGCGCGCTCAGTGTCTCGCTGGCGTTCGCGAAGAACCGGTTTCAGGGCAGCCGCGCGGGCAACGAGATCATCCGCGTGTACACGGTTTGCGGAGCGTTCTATGGTATCCATGACAAACCTTTCAGCGCCAGATCATGCGCGAGACCGGCCGGTCTGTCCAATATTCGATGGGGGGTGCGGCTATTTGGCCACCCGCCCGTCAGCAAGCTTTTCAGCACGGGCGAGTTCTGCATCCGACAGACCTTCCGCCGCCGATTTCCGGGCCTCCAGCGCGCGGGCATGGCCGCGGCTACGCGCAGCCTCGAACCAGGCCCAAGCTTCCACATTGTCGCGACCGGCCCTTTCGCCCCGCAGGTAAATTAATCCCAGCGCCATCTGCGAGGCCGCAAGCCCCCTTTCCGCCGCCGCCTGGTACCAGTGGGCAGCCCCGTCCAATGATTTGTCCGCGCCAAGTCCATTTTCCAGCATATAAGCAAGATTGTGTTGCGCTTCGGACAGCCCCTGCCCCGCCGCGCGCCGGTACCAACCGACGGCCTTGGCCTCATCGGCTGGCGTCCCAATACCGGACTGATAAGCGATACCGGTTTTGTACTGTGCCTGGGCATGGCCCTGGGTCGCAGCCTTCAGAAACCAGCCGAAGGCCAATTCCGCGCTTTTTTCACGGGGACCGGCGCCGCGTTCGTACAATATGCCCAGCAGAAACTGCGCCTTGGCATCGCCTTTTTTCGCCTGGCGCTCGTACCAATTCATAGCGCCGCCATACCCGCCCGACTGCGCCTGAACCGGGCCCGATAGAACAGTGGCACCCATAGTCAGCATAGCAAGTACCGCAGAGACCGGATGGATCATGCCTGTGCCGGATAACGTTTAGGTTGAAGAACGTTACTCCGGGGTCACCGAATCGTCATTTAAGGGTAAAAGCGGGTTTATTCGGGAGACGATCCGAAACAACCGTTCAGGTGGTACCGTTCTTCTTCCCGGACATGGGCGTAGCATTCCACTTTGCCGATTGTGCTGTAGCGATAGGCTTTCACCACGCAGGTCGGGCTCGGCTTAAAGCTCGTTTTGCGCAAGACCTTCTCTTAATTTGGAAG
>CAJWUK010000149.1 GCA_913047365.1 uncultured Alphaproteobacteria bacterium
GCCGCAGGACATCATCGAAGATTTGCGGGAAGCATCGCATACGTTTTTCGAACAATCCGAGGACGTCAAGCGGCGATCTATGCACCCGGTCACGGACACGCCGCGCGGGTTCCGGGCCCTCGCCGGTGAAGCGTTGGGCCGCACCGTTCGTCCCGACGCGACCCCCGACCTGAAAGAATTCTACCATTACGGGCCGGAAACCTGGCCGGACGAGCCCTATTTCACCAGTCCCGACGCGAAGAACTATTTCATCCCTAATTTGTGGCCGGACGAACCAACAGCTTTCCGCGAGGCGGCACTGACATATTATCGGGAAATGGACCGGCTGGTCGTGGATGTAATCCACATTATCGCGCTGGCACTAGGCCTGCCGGAGACCTGGTTCGACGACAAAACCGACAAGCACGCCACCGCCGCCCGGCTGAATTATTACCCACTGCTCGCCGACGGCCCGCCGCCGGGACATATACGGGCGGGCGAACACACTGACTACGGCATGCTGACCATCCTGATGGGCGAGGACGAACCCGGCGGGTTGCAGGTGCGTACCCGATCAGGCGAATGGATCGAAGTTGAAACCCGGCCCGATTTCTTCGTCATTAATATCGCCGATCAACTTATGCGCTGGACCAACGATACCTGGCTATCAAACATGCACCGCGTGGTGAACCCGGAAGCCGGATCGAAACCGACCCGCGGTCGCCTGTCAGTCGGCTATTTTTTCCAGCCCAACTACAACGCGGTGATCGAGTGCATCCCCACCTGCACCGACCCTGGTAACCCGCCTAAATACGAGCCCGTTGTAGCCGGCAAATACCGGGATCTGAAATACGTACAGGGCAATGACGTCAGCGAACGGGAAAACGCCTGACCTACCCCGCTGGCCGCGCGCGCCAGGACATGGCATGTTGGCGCGACAAACAATTGGAGAAACCGATGGCCGAGACCGTCACGCTGGAGCTGTTCAGCGACTACGTCTGACCATGGTGTTATCTCAGTACCGTGCGTATTGAAAAACTCAGGCAGACCTTCGACGTCGATATAAAGCTGGTGCACTTTCCTCTGCACCCGGATACCCCGGCCGAAGGCCGGGAAATGGCTGGGTTCTATAAGGAGCGCGGGCTGGACCCAGACAAAATGTACAACGACATGAAGGAACGGATGGATGCCGAGGGCCTGCCCTATGGCAAGCGCACCCATTCCTATAACAGCCGCCTAGCACAAGAACTCGGCAAGTGGGCTGAATCCAATGGCGAAGGCAAGAAGATGGATGACGCGTTATACAAAGCGTACTTCGTGAATTCGAACAATATCGGTGATGTCGACGTGCTGCTCGAGATAGCTGGAGCGGCTGGTCTGTCGGTGGAGGAGGCCAAGTCCGTGGTCGAAAACCGTACCTTCGAGGAAGCCGTCGACGCGGACTGGGACAAATCCCGGCAATACGGCGTGACCGGCGTCCCGACATATGTGGCAGGCGGATACGGCGTTGTCGGCGCGCAGCCATATGAAGTGCTGGAAAAACTGATGCAGGAAGTCGGCGCTCAGAAACGCTGACCAAAGCGCCGAAAAAACAAGAGAAACGTCATGGCGGCAAACGGATACGATTACATCATCGTCGGCGCGGGATCGGCGGGCTGCACGCTTGCCGCCCGCCTGACGAAAAACCCGGATATTTCGGTACTACTGTTGGAAGCTGGCGCGCGCGACTGGAACCCACTGATCCACATCCCCATCGGAATGGGAAAAATTCACGAACACAAGCTGCACGACTGGCACTACATGACGGAGCCCAACGAGCACCTGAACGGCCGGCGACTTCACATAAAGCGCGGCAAGGTTCTGGGTGGATCCTCATCGGTAAACGTAATGGCCTATACCCGCGGCCATCCGGACGATTACGACCGCTGGTCACGGAACGGGGCAACGGGATGGTCCCACGCAGAGGTCCTGCCCTATTTCAAGCGGGCCGAAACATGGGAAATGGGCGCGAGCTCGTGGAGGGGGGGCGATGGCCCCCTGGGCACCCAGTACGCAAAAACCAAAGACCCGATCTATGACGCTTGGATCGAGGCTGCAAACGATATGGGCCTTCCCGTTACCGACGATTACAACGGTCCCCAGCCAATCGGTTTCAGCAAAGGACAATACACCATCCGGAACGGCCGGCGATCGTCATCCGCCAATGCCTATCTGAGACCCGCAAAGGACCGACCCAATCTAACCGTCCGCACCCGTGCCCACGCGACCGGCATTCTGATGGACGGTACAACCGCGAAGGGCGTCGAATATTTGCGCCGTGGAAAAACGGTAACAGTAAAGGCCGAGGCAGAAGTGATCCTATGCGGCGGTGTTTTCAACACGCCACAGCTTCTGATGCTATCCGGGATCGGTCCGGCGGCCCATCTGAAGGAATTCGGGATCAATTGCCTGTCGAACTTGCCGGTCGGCCAGAACCTTCAGGATCATCTCGTAGCCTCCAATTTCTGGACGCGCCCCAACAACACCAGCAAGTTCCGGGAAGATCTGCGATACGACCGGGTCGCCATCAGCATGATCCGTGCCTATTTGTTCGGTACCGGCCCCGGTACCGTCGTCCCCGGCGGCATGCACGCGTTTCTGAAAAGCGCGCCGGGGGTAGAGGCCGCCGACTGGGAATTCCTGTTCCGAGGCACGCCACTGAATGCCAATCCCTGGTTCCCCGGCATCAAGAAGAAGTTCGAGGATGGCTATGCGATCCGCTGTGGCATCGTGCATCCGAAAAGCCGGGGCGAGGTAAGGCTACGATCGATCAACCCGCTGGATCCACTGGTGCTCGATTTCAACTTCCTGTCGCATCCTGACGACATCGTTTCCCTGCGCGAAGGCCTGAAAGTCGCCCGGGAATGCGCCAATCACAGCGCCCTAGCCCCGTATCGCGGCCGCGAACTGACACCCGGGCCGGAAATTACTTCCGACGCCGATCTGGACAAATTCATCCGCGATACTGTGGTGACCATCGAACACCCGGCCTCCACCTGCCCCATGGGCACCGGCGCAGATTGCGTGCTAGACCCGGATATGAAGGTTCGCGGTATTGACCGTCTTCGGGTGGTGGATGGTTCTGCCATGCCGGATCTCACTTCCGCCCATATCAATTCGACGATCATGATGATGGCGGAAAAAGCGTCTGATATGATTTTGGGAAGAGAGGCTCTTCCCGCGGAACAGGTGAACTGAGGTTCGACATGTCGATGATCGCCGAAGACGAGATAAAGGCTTTCGAAAACGACGGCGTCGTTTGCGTACGCGGCGCTTTTTCAGCTGACTGGCTCGATCTGCTGGAAAGCGCCGTCGATACCATCATGGGTGATCCCAGCCCGCTTTCTCGGGAATACGTTCAGACCGGCGACGGGCGGTTTTTCACCGACCACCACATGAGCCGACGCAACAACGCATTCCGACGGTTCATGATGGATTCCCCTGCCAGTGAAATCGCAGCCGCCCTGCTGCGATCCGACAAGTTGAACCTTGTCGACGAACATCTGCTGGTGAAGGAACCCGGCACGGACGTGCCCACCTATTGGCACCACGATTTGCCCTATTTTGAAATCTCCTGGGACGACTTCGCATCCTTCTGGATTCCTCTAGACCCGGTGACGGTGGATACCGGGGCGATGAAATTCGCCAAGGGCTCCCATAAATGGGGAAAGGTCTACAAACCAGTTATGATCGGCAGCGGCAAGGATGCGGAAGGCGCGGCCGAATTCGACGGGCATGCGCCGGATATCGACGCCGATCCGGACAGGTACAATGTCGAGGTGTTCGAAATGCAACGCGGAGATGCACTGTTCTTTCACGCAGCGACCCTACACGCGGCAGAACCCAACCGCTCGTCCGATGTGCGGCGCCGTGCGCTGTCACTCCGCTATGCCGGCGGCCGCGCAACATTTGAGCCGCGTGACTATGTGCCCTCCCGCCCCGAGATGCCGGAACTGAAACCTGGTGGTCCGTTAGACGGAGACGATTATCCAGTTATTTGGCGGGCTTAGGTCTTTTGTCTTCAACTATCGCGAAGCGTGTTCGGTCCCGCCATATAAACAGCGACCCGGCTGAACCGATCGCCCTCAACTTCAAAAAAATTACAGTTGGATTTATAGGTCAGGTCGCCGTTCAGTTCGGTATTCACCACCGTAAATCGGCTGGCGATACGTCCGGCATCGACATCTGGCACATGGGTAAAATCCTTGTGCTGTACCGCCTTGTGTTCCGCCCATAAGCGGTCGAACATGCCCGATATGGGTTTGATCCCCTTCAGTTCGATCCCGTGTGTTTCGACCGTGAAGACGCATTCGTCGGTCAGCGTCGATCGAAGCGCCTCGAAATCCCCCCCGTCCACAGACGCGAAGTATTTTTCGACCAAGGCTACCAGTTCATCGCGCTGCATCCCGCTCTCCCCTTCATTGGTTCTGCACTATACCCTGAGGAAGAAGATTGGGGAGGCAAGATGAAGCTCGGCGTGAACATGGTAAATTTTGGTCCGGCGGCAACGCCGGAGGTACTGGGGCAATGGGTGAAGATCGTCCAGTCACTGGGATACCACCATCTGATGACGTCCGATCATGTAACCGTGACACCGGATGTTGCGGCTCGATTTCCAGCCCCCTTCTACGAACCGCTGACGACACTGGGCTGGCTGGCCGGGATCACCGAGGACATCACCATCGGTGCATCCGTTATTATCCTCCCCTATCGCAGCCCGCTGGAGGTCGCCCGCGCATTCGCCAATATCGACCGGTTGAGCGGCGGACGATGCATACTGGGAGTAGGCGTTGGCTGGGCGCAACAGGAATACGCGGCCCTGAACGTTCCCTTTGAAAAGCGAGGGCGCATCGCCGACGAATACTTGTCCGTCATTCGTGGACACTGGACCGAAGAACGTTTTTCTTTCGATGGCGACTATATCTCGTTCAACGATGTGGACACCGGCCCTGCGCCCGCTCAACATGCCGGCCCGCCGATCTGGGTCGGTGGCGGCAGCGACGCGGCGATGCGGCGCGCTGTGCGTTTCGGCAACGCCTGGCACCCCTTCCGTATCACCGTGGATGGTCTGCGCGATAAGGCTCTGCCGAAGCTGCGGGCGATCGCGGAACGGGAAGGCATGCGCGTTCCAGATGTGTGTCCACGGATTTATCTGCGCATAACACAAACGGAATTAGCGAACAAAGATCGGGTGGCAGGCGAGGGAACCATTGCGCAGATCCGCGACGATCTTGCCGCTCTGGCGGATATGGGTTGTGCCAGCGTGTTGCTGGATACGTATACGGATGAGGGTTCGGCGGCAATCGATCCGGCGCCTGCCTGGGACATGCTCCGTGTCGTCGCCGGGGATATTTACGACCTTTCGGCGGAAACTGTCGGCTAGGATTTACACTCCCGACAGGTTCCGGTGCCGTACCAGCATATCGTCAAAGTGTTCCGGCCTGCCCCGGCCCATGCCGCATTCGGCCCCGACCCCAGCCACGGTCGTAAACCTCCGGGCAAGATCCAGTTTGGTCGCATTTCCATCCGCATCACCGGAATGAACGCAGCCCAAGTACAACTCGGTTCCTTCATCCAGCTTTAGATGCTCCAGCGGCCGGAAATAGTCCTCGTCATTACGATCCCGCGGGACTGGCAAATGGATATACGCCAAGGGCCGGTTTGCACCGGCGGCAATATGGTTGGCAAGTTCCACCAGAACGTCTGCATCTTTCGGTAGGATCAGGTGTTCATCTGCCGGGCTGCCGTAACACAGGTGATAGCCAAGCTCGACGTCCGGCGGCACCAAACCGCTCAGCATGGACAGGGATTCCGGAATTTCGGTTCGGAAGGCAGGATGTTCGTCCTGGCTCAGATAACCCTCCCACATTAGTACTTCCTGGCAGACGTCCCATTGGTAAGTGATGCGATCATGGGGCAAGGCGGCCATGATCTTGCCGATTTCGTCGGCCAGATGCCGGACGTAAACCCGGTAGAACTCGTCCCGCGCGTTCGGCGAAACAAACATGTAGGTGATGGCCAGCGGCGTCGCCATGCAGATTTGGTATTTCACCTGCGATGGAATAACGCCGTCCGAATGCAGCTTGTCGAAGGTCCTGAAATTCCGGATCGCATCGTCGGCATAGCCCGTCGCGAATACAACATCTTCGGGTGCTACGCCGTCCCGGAATTTTAACTGGTTGACCTCGAAAACGACCTTCCCGTCGAACTGGATGAACTGGAAGACCGGTATGTCCTCGTCCACCACGAAATCCGGATTGTCGATCAGCGTGTCCTTCACGAAGCTGATCCACATGCGCCGCCGGCCTGTCTCTCCGTCGGGAATGCGTTTGACGTGGGACCCCATTTCCGCACCCAGTCGTCGGAAAACGCTTTCCGCGTCCTCCAGCGGAATTCCGCCGACGAAATGAGAAATGGTACCAGTCGCTGCCATGTCGGTTCTCCCTAAAGCCCAGCGACAGCCTCGAGATGCACGCCCTGTTCAACATGCTGGGCACGAGTGGCGTCGAACTTTTCCTTCACCGGTGGTGGCAGCGCGATCTCTTTTGCAATTTCCGGCATAGCCTCCAAACGGGCGTACCAGGCGCCCAGATTTGGATGCAGACGGGCGATTGGATATCCCGCCAGCGACAGCCGGTTGCAATAGATAAACCAGGCGATGTCGAGCACACTCAACCCGTCCGCCA
>CAJWUK010000150.1 GCA_913047365.1 uncultured Alphaproteobacteria bacterium
CCTTGCCACCCTGCAGTGTCACCAGCGATCCGCAGCGAGTACTGCATTCCCAGCAAGTGCTGGGATATGTACCATCGGGCAAGGTCATGGAAAAAGTTTAGCCGAACGGGTGGGGACCGCAAGAAGTGTGTCAGAATACCACTTTGAGCCAACCTGCTTCGATGATGGCTCCTAACAACAGACGCAGGGCGAGAAGCGTCAGTAAAACTTGGAAAACCTTGCGAAACAACTTTTCCGGCATTCGCGTGAGTGTCCGTTGCCCGATCCAATTTCCGGCGACGGTGCCGCAGATCATCAGCGCGATCAGCGGCAGGTAAGCGCCGATCGCCATGCCGACGAATCCAAAAGCCACCAGTTTCGCCACGTGCGACGCTGCCATCAGTGTCGCCATGGTGGAGACATGAACGTGCCTGTCCTTGGCGGCATGGGCGACAAATGGCGAGAGAAATGTGCCGGTCGCGCTGACGAAGATGCCCAGAAATGTGGCAGCAGCTCCCAGTACGCCAAAGCGCAGTCGTTCCGGTCCGCCGGCCCCCAGACGCGGTGTCCACATCACGATGAGGATGAAGACACCGAGAATGCCCTGGAGGATTTCAGACGGCAGGGTGACAAATATCTGGGCACCGGAAAACGCGCCGATACACGATCCGATGACGAAGGGAAAGATCAGTTCCTTTTTTACATAACGCCACATCATGAACATGCGGCTCGTTCCTGCCCCGAGCTGGATCAGGGTATGCATGGGCACCAGAACGGTGAGCGGGAAAAAGAATGTCATAAACGCCAATAGCAGCAATCCACCTGCCGTGCCCGTGACCGTGCCCAGAAACGTGGTGATAGTGGCGGCGACGACTAAAATCGCCATTAGGGCCGAGCTCACTTCCGGTACGCCCAGGAAATTTTCCATCAGGCGTATCCGGCCTTGGTCGCTGCAGCCCAGAGAAGACGGACAGAGAGGATGATCAGAACCGCCTGAAAGATGCGTCGGAAGAGTTCCTCGTCCATCATGTTCAGCAGCTTGAAACCGATCCAGTTACCCAGGAAACCGGCGGTGACCATCGCTGCCATCAGGGGCAGATAGGTAAAGAACTCGAACCCCAAAACAGCAAACACCACCACTTTTAGCCCGTGAATGAACATCATGATGGCGGCGTGGGTCGCAACGAATACCCGGCGATCATCGCTGACCCCCCTCACCCAGGGGGCCAGGATCGTGCCTGTCGCACCGATGAACATGGAAATAAAGGCGCCGATCGTGCCTAGGATGAAAAACCGCTTTCCCGTCGGCGCACCAGCCGTGATTTGGGGCGCAAAGCAAACATAGAGCATGAACACGCCAAGGATCGCCTGCAGCAGCGCGACTGGGATCGAAACCACGATCTTTCCCCCGATTGCGGACCCGATAAGGGCCCCAATGGCGAAGGGCAGGATTGCGCTTTTTATGACCAGCTTATGGGCGATGATCGTCCGGGTGACGTTAGATCCCGCCTGAACGACCCCATGAACCGGGATCAAAGCGACGGGTGGGAAGACAGTCGCCATGAACCCGATCAGAACGATCCCGCCGCCCAGCCCCGCCACGACGCCGAATGCGGCCGTAAAACAGGCCAGGCTGGTAAACAGCAGGAACATCCACCCGTCGATTTCGGGCGTGATGGACAGGAATTCGATCATCCCGCGATCTCCGTGCTGGCCTCATAGAGGAGGCGCAGGGCTACGATGGTGAGCATAAGATTAAAGCCGTTGCGGAATACTTTTTCCGGCATCCAGTCCAAAATGAATTTGCCGGACAAGGTGCCGACAATGCCGAAAAGAATCATCAATCCCGTCAGCGGAATGTAGGGACCGAATGCGAAGCCGAGGAATCCGAAGGTGAGGATCTTCACGCCGTGCTGCCATGACATGAAGGCAGCGTGCGTGGCGACGGTCATCATTCGATCTGTCGTCGATGCTTTGATGAAGGGGGCTATGAGTGGGCCGGTAGCGCCCGCAAACATAGTCGCGAAGGAGGCGGCTGCGCCAACGCAGCCGAACGTCAGCCGGGACGGTTCCATCGCCCGAACCTTGGGTCCCCATACCGCGTAAAGGACAAAAATCCCAATGATCGCCTGCAATAGGGGTTTTGGCAGGGCAAAAACGATCTGCCCGCCAACCGCGGCTCCGATGAATGTGCCGATCACAAATGGCGGCATCCAGGTGAACAGGATGTTACGCCACATAATGGCGGCGCGGAAAAAGTTCGACCCGACCTGGACGACCGCATGCACCGGAATGATCGATATCGGCGGCATGACCGAAGCCATCACAGCGACCAGCGCCGCGCCCCCTCCCAATCCGAAAGCGGCAGATACCGCCGATGTCAGAAAACTGAGGAGGCACAGGGCGACGAACGACCATTCGGTAACGCCCGGCGCGCTTGCCAGAATGTCATGGATGACCTGCATGAAGACGGAAGCAGTATACACCCCGGAATACAACGAGAGGAATCGGGCTCCGGTCTCTTCACAGGAACTTGCCGGACTTCCCCTATGTCGACCTATGGCTTAAACAACCGCCCGAACCTGGAGAGCAAAATGTTTGTACAATCCGGCGCCCTGACTGGCGTAACCGTAGTAGATCTGACCCGTGTGCTTGCGGGCCCCACCTGTACCCAGATATTAGGGGACTTAGGGGCTGACGTGATCAAAATCGAGCGACCCGGCGCGGGGGACGATACCCGGAAATTTGCGCCGCCATTCCTGAAAGACGACGCGGGTGAGGATACGACGGAAAGTTCATATTATATGGGCGCGAACCGCAACAAACGGTCCGTGGCGTTGGATATAGCAAAGCCCGAAGGGGCTGAACTTGTACGACTCATGGCAAAGGACGCCGATGTCCTCGTAGAGAATTTCAAGACCGGAAACCTGGCGAAATACGCGCTGGCCTATGAGGATTTGAAAGACGCAAATCCGAAGCTGGTCTATTGCTCAGTGACGGGTTTCGGTCAGACCGGACCCTATGCGCCCCGCCCAGGATACGATTTTTTGATCCAGGGAATGGCCGGCATGATGTCGATCACCGGCGAACCGGATGGTGAGCCGCAGAAGGTGGGGGTACCCATCGCCGATATTATGGCCGGCATGTACGCAAGCGTTGCCGTTAACGCCGCGCTTCGCCACGCGGCAGTCACCGGACAGGGGCAATATATCGATATCGGTATGATGGATACGACGGTAGCCGCGCTGGCCAATGCCGGGATGAATTACATCCATGGCAACATGCTGGGACGGCTGGGAAATGCGCATCCCAACATCGTGCCCTACCAGCCGTTTAAAACCGAGGACGGCTTCATCATCGTGGCTATCGGCAACGACAGTCAGTTCCAGCGTTTTTGCGAATTAGCTGAACGGACAGACCTTTGCAAAAATCCGGAATTCGCCACCAACGATGCGCGCGTCCGTAACCGGGAGGCATTGCTGCCGCAGCTGTATAAAATTTTTGAACAGCGCCCGTCAGCCGACTGGCTATCCGATCTGGAAGCTCAGAAAATCGGCTGCGGACCGATAAATAATCTGGAACAGGTCTTCAACGACCCGCACGTGAAGGATCGGGGGATGGTGGTCAACATGGACCATCCTTTGGCAGGTGATCGTGGAGCTGATCTGATTGGCAGCCCTATGCGGTTTACCGAGACGCCCGTGGCCTACCGGCACGCCCCGCCGCAGGTCGGCCAGCACACAGAGGAAGTGCTACGTGAAAAACTCGGCCTCAGCGATGACGATCTCAGTGCCCTTCGTGACAAAGAGGTGATCTGAGACTAACCGGGAAAATCTTTCAATGGATCCCATCCGCTGGATATCGCTGGGTCTGCTGACGTTTTGCGGACTGGGATGGGGTGCGGCGGTAGCCATTGCCAAAGTGGCGACCGCAGGCGGGGTGCATCCACTGGGATATGTCTTTTGGGTGGCGATCATCGCGGCACTGATCTTGACCGGCATTTGTGCGGTTCGGCGTACCTGGCCGGGTACCAGCGGCATCCATCTTCGGTATTACGTCATCATCGGCGGGCTTCGGATCGTGTGTGCCAACGTGGTTTGGTACACCACCGTCAAATACATCCCGGCGGGCGCTCTTGCCGTCGTTCTCGGCCTGACGCCCATTTTTACCTACGCCATCAGCCTCGCCCTGCGGATGGAGCAGTTTGCGGCACTGCGGGCGACTGGTCTCAGCTTCGGATTTGTCGGTGTGGTGTTTTTCGTTGTGCCGGGAGAGGCGTTGCCCGATCAAGCCATGATCCCATGGCTTTTGTTCGGGCTAGGCGCGCCGCTGACCTATGCTCTGGCGAATATCCTGATCGACCGGCTGCGCCCGGAAACAGGAAATTCCCTGACCTTAACCACCGGTATGGTGTGGTTCGGCGCCGTCATCATGCTACCGATTTCGCTGGTAGCCGGCGCCTTTCATGTACCAGAATTTCCGCCCACCGCTCCGGACATTGCGGTATTAGGCCACGCAATCATTTCCGGAATTGCCTTCTTCGCACTATTCGAAATGATCCGCCTTTCCGGGCCGACCTATGCGTCTCAACTAAACTACATTGTCACGCTGACCGGGGTGGTTTCCGGGATATTCTTTTTCAACGAAGCGCCAACCATCTGGGTGTGGGCGGGCACCGCCTGCGTGCTGGGCGGGGTTGCGCTGGTTAACAAACGAGCAGAAAACATTGGGTAAACTGCCCCCAACAGAACTGATCACGCCGATCCCCGATGAACGGCGTCGCGAGATACTGCGACAGACCCTGGCCACCGCACCTGAACCATCCCGCATTCGCGTTTTTGCCTACGGGTCGCTGATCTGGAGCCCGTGTTTTGATGTCGTCGAACAGCAAAGGGCGACGCTTCACGATTTCCATCGAGGCTTCTCTATCTGGTCCGTCATCGCACGCGGAACGCCCGAACAACCGGGGCTCGGGTTCGCGCTAGAAGAAAAGCAGGGAGGAGCCTGTGTTGGCGTTGTTTTTACGTTACCAGAAGGCACAGGAGAGGAAGAACTCTGGCCCCTTTGGGAGAGGGAAATGTGGACAGACACCTACACACCAACCTGGGTGAAGGTGGATGCCGACGGTAGCGATCTATCGGCGCTGACCTTTGTCGTATCTCCCGACCATTTTCAGTATGCGGGCGATTTGCCTCCCGAAGAGAAAGCGAAATACATCGTCAAAGCTTCCGGTAGATATGGTACTTGCTACGACTACCTTGCGGATACCGTCATGGCGTTGCGCGAGCAGGGGTTTCAGGACCCAGATGTGGAAGAACTGTTCACGGCGGTTCAAGCGCTACGCAACTGATCCCTCTTGCGCGGATGCTCGCGGCATGCACAACATGTCTCCGGAAAATAACAGGAGGGAAAAATGACAGAACCCGAGATCGGCTATATCGACTATTCCACGATGAACGTGGATAAGAACGCGTCTTATGACAGCCTGAAGGACCGTGTTGTGCTGATCACCGGTGCCGGTCAAGCAATCGGACGGGGGTACGCTCATTACTTTTCCGCTCAGGGCGCGATCCCCATTGTCGCAGACATCAACGGGGAAAACGCCAAAAACGTCGCTCGCGAAATCGAGGAAAATCAGGGCAAGGCCATGGCCGTTCAGGTCGATGTCGCGGACGAACAATCCAATATCGACATGGTCGACAAGGTTCTCGCCAAATACGGGCGCCTGGATGTGCTGATCAACAATGCGGCGATCTTCTCTCAGATCACGATGGCGCCCTTCTGGGAACTGCCGGTAGACGAATGGAAGCGGGCCGTAGACGTCAACGTCAATGGCGCGTTCCTGTGTTCGCGCGCAGCCGTTCACCCAATGATCGAGGCTAAGTGGGGCCGGATCATCAATGTTTCGTCGGGCACCATGATGATGGGGCGGCCAAATTATCTGCATTACATCACCACCAAGGCGGCGATGATCGGCATGACCCGGTCAATGGCCCGCGAGGTAGGGCCATACGGAATCACGGTTAATACGTTCTGGCCGGGTGTAATGCAGACGGAGGTCGAACGCCCGTCTGTTCCGAGAGAAATGTTCAAAACCATGACCGAGATGCAGGCGTTACCGCGCCAGGGTACGATCCATGACCTCGCCAAGGCGATGATGTTCCTGTGTTCGGAGGAGGCTGCCTACATCACCGGCCAGGGCATGATCGTGGATGGTGGACAGAACTTTATCTGATCCGGTCTTCAACGCGGACTGGGCGGCCTATTATGAAAAGACGGGCCAACGCCCGCCTCGCTCGACCCTTATCCGCGCGCTGGATGCATTCAACGCCGAAGGGCGGCCTGAAGATGCCTCTGCCATTGATCTCGGTTGTGGGTCGGGACGCGATACTATCGAAATTATACGCCGTGGCTGGCCGGTACTGGCGGTGGACGCTTCGCAGGATGCGTTTGATGGATTGCTCGGTAGGGGCGATTTGCCGGCAGGAGCGAATATTGAAACGCAACTCAGCCGCTA
>CAJWUK010000151.1 GCA_913047365.1 uncultured Alphaproteobacteria bacterium
TATGAAATTTTAGCTGAAACCGGATTGGTGACAATTAACCTGATTATGATTGTTGCCGCGGCAGGTATAGTTATAGGGGTTCTGAATATGACAGGCCTCGGGCTTGCGTTGCCTACTGCTCTTATTAGCATTGCCGGAGATAACCTCGCGATATTGCTTGTAATCGCCGCGGTGGCCTGCATCGTCCTCGGCATGGGAATGCCTACCACAGCGGTGTATATTCTTCTGTCGGCCCTGATTGCACCTGCAATTATTGAAGCCGGGGTAGACGACATACCGGCGCATATGTTCATCCTGTATTTCGGTATGATGTCGATGATCACGCCGCCCATCGCTCTAGCGGCATTTGCCGCCGCCACGCTAACAAAGGCCGACCCAATGGCAACGGGGTTCGTCGCCATGCGGTTCGGCTGGACAGCCTACGTGGTTCCGTTTCTCTTCGTTATATCACCAAGTCTGCTTTTACTTGGAGACAACAACCAGCAGATTGCCATTGATGCCGGGACGGCACTTGTAGGCGTCTATCTTATTTCGGTTGCTGCAATTGGCTATTTCCGGCGGCCGATGAGCTGGCCAATCAGGGTTTTACTAATTTTACTGGGTGTCGCGGCAATGATCCCCGATCAGGCGGTCGGTTTCCATGGAATCGGCGATATTCTCGGGTGTCTGCTAGGAATTTTGATCCTGGCTTTCGAGTCTGTATTTAGGAGAAAAATTGCCTAATAAAAATGAAGATTTGGTCCAACGACAAAAGTTAGCTAAATTTAATTAAACCAATGTTCAAGGGAGGAAATTATGAAGTCTGTTCTATTTACATCCGCCGTCGCCGCCTTAATTGCGACCACGGGTCTGGCCAATGCACAGGTGTATAGCGTTGCGACCAACCCGCAGGGTTCTCTCGGGTACAGGACCGGGATCGCTGTCGCTAAAGTAGTAACGGCAAAGACCGACATCACTGCAAGGGCGCAACCGATGGGAGGTTCCACCACCTATCTTCCGATGATTAACCGCCACGAAATTGATTTCGGGTTTACAAATGGTGGCGAGCTTAAGCATGCCGCCGACGGTGTCGGCACCTTCAAAGGAAGGAAGCTCGAAAATATCAGGATGATCGGCGTGATGTTCCCACTTCGCTCAGGCGTAGCGGTGGTTGCAGACTCTGGCTTGAAGAAAATTTCTGATCTTCAAAAATATAAAGGCAAGAAAATTCCTTCAAAGTTTACCTCACTGGCGATTGTAGAGGATTTTCTGAAAGCGGCGTTGTTGAATGGCGGCGTGAAATTTGAGGATTTTACTCACGTTCCAATGGCGGGGCTTGCCAAAGCCGCATTGGGTCTCGGCTCCGGCAGAGTTGATGTGTCCTGGGTCCCGGTCGGATCAGGGCTTGCCAAGAAAATAAACAACCAGTTGAGAAACCGGGGTGGCATTCGCTATCTGGATCTCGACACCTCAGAAGGCCCATACAACGCATTCAAGAAGGCATCCTATAACGCTCTGAAACTGGTGAAGATTTCTAATAAGAAAATCGCCGGCATTAAGGAGCCAACGCATGTCGTTGAAATGACATACGTAATGCTAACCCACAATAAAACGACCAATGAACTCGCGTACAAAGTCACTAAGGCTGTCATCGAGAACCAGAAGGCACTCGGTAAAAGTTTTGGACCTTTCAACCGGAACAAAAAGGCGGAGATGGGCACGGTCCCGAGCCCGGCATATCATCCCGGCGCGATTAAGGCTTACAAGGAAGCCGGTATGAAAGTCACACAGTAAAAGACTTATACGAAAATCCCCCGTACCAAACTGGTGCGGGGGATTTTTTATTTTTAAAATTCGTTCCGGGCGATGATGGAGATTTGACATGGAACAGCCGGTTACATTCGATTCCGACGGGCTGAAACTTTCCGGTATCCTTCATATGCCGGATGATCTTCCAGATGGCGAAAGGCGGCCAGCAATAATCGTTCTCCACGGCTTTGGCAGCAACAAGACAAGCGCCAACTGTACCTGGCCAGCCAATACGTTCTGCGACTGGGGATACGTCACGCTGCGCTTCGACATGCGAAGCTGCGGCGAAAGCCAAGGCGAAAAGAACCACATCAACTGTCTGGAACAGGTGGAAGATACCAAAAACGCCATCACGTTTCTTCAGGGCAGAGACGAAGTGGATCCGGACCGTATCGCCCTGATCGGATCCAGTTTCGGGGCGGCGGTTGCGGTCTACACCGCTGGTGTCGACGAACGTGTCTCTGCATCGATTTCATCCGGTGGCTGGGGCGATGGAGAACGCAAATTCCGGGGGCAGCATATCGGCGACCAAGCCTGGGCAGCCTTTACCGACATGATGGATAAAGGCCGCAAGCATCGCGAAGAGACCGGTGAAACACTGATGGTGCCGCGGTATGACATCGTACCGATCCCGGAACACCTCCGACAGAATCTGGCGAAGGGTTCCGTGATGATGTTTCCCGCGGACACTGCCATCAGCATGTATGAATTCAAGGCAGACGAGGTGGTTGGGAACATCGCGCCAAGGCCGCTCCTTCTGCTCCACAGTTCCGAAGACTCAGTCACGCCGACGGAGCAGTCCATCGAGATGTTCAAGCGCGCTGGTCAGCCGACTGACCTGCATCTTCTCGCCGATGTAGACCATTTCATGTTCGGGGAAGAAAACCCGCGCGTGATCACAATTCTCAAAGACTGGCTGGAAAAATACTTCCCGGTCCGAACCTAGGCACATCCTCGCTGAATCTGCACAGTCCTTTGCCGTCCACGGCACTGGGATTCCGCACCTCATGTGTTAGTTTCCGCGCCGACATTTTTCAGGGGCCTTAAAGATGACTAATCAGCACTACCCAAACCTCTTTGAACCTCTCGAACTCGGTTTTACGACCCTGAAAAACCGGATTTTCATGGCGTCCATGCATGTCCGGTTCGAACTTCTTGGCAAGGCGGCAGACAGGGCAGCCGCTTTTTATGCGGAGCGCGCAAAGGGGGGGGCTGCCCTGATCGTTACTGGAGGCTACGGCCCAAACCCTCAGGGTGTAATCGAAGACGGTGCGGATTATTTGAATTCCCCTGATCAGGTTGAGGAGGAAAGTAAGATTCCTGCCGCCGTTCATGCGGAAGGCGGGAAAATCGTTCTGCAGATTCTTCATGCCGGGCGATATGCGAAGGTCGAAAAACCTGTCGGGGCATCAAGCATCCCGTCACCGATCAATCCCAGAGAAATTCATGCGCTTACCACGGAAGAAGTCGATCAAACGATTGACGACTACGTAAATTGCGCCGCCCTGGCGCAGCTAGCAGGGTATGACGGCGTCGAAATAATGGGATCAGAAGGCTACCTGATCAGTACTTTCTGTGCCGCAAGCACCAACGATCGCACCGACCATTGGGGAGGATCATTCGAGAACCGGATACGGTTTCCAGTCGAAATCGTGCGGCGCGTGCGCGAACGCGTCGGGAAAGAATTCATCCTGCTGTATCGGATTTCAGCACTCGATCTGTTTGAAGGCGGATTGACGGGTACGGAAACCGAAATACTTGCAAAAGAGATCGAAAAGGCGGGCGCCAATATCCTGACAACGGGTATCGGCTGGCATGAATCCCGCATTCCCACCATTGCACACATGGTTCCCAGGGGAGGGTGGAGACACGCTGCAAGACGTCTGAAGCAGGCGGTCAATATACCGGTCGCAGCAACGAACCGGATCAATACACCCGAAGTCGGGGAGGAACTGTTATCCGGGGGCGATGCCGATATTGTCGCTCTTGGCCGCCAAATGCTCGCAGACCCCTATTTCGCAAATAAGGCCGAAGTCGGAAATGGCGCCGCAATCAATACCTGCATTGGCTGCAATCAGGCTTGCCTCGACTATATCTTCGCTGATCAGGCATCGACCTGTCTGGTTAACCCCTTTGCTGGCCGGGAGCTTGACGTCGCGATCGCGCCCGCAGCCAACCCGCTTAAGGTAGCGGTAGTTGGTGCCGGACCGGCGGGAATGTCTGCAGCCCTGACAGCGGCTGAGTGCGGGCATAAGGTAACATTGTACGAAGCAGGCAAAAACCTCGGTGGACAATTCAATCTGGCCAAGCGAATTCCGGGCAAGGAGGATTTTGAAGAAACCATCCGGTATTTCAGCACCCGTCTGTGTCAGGAAGGGGTGAATATACACCTTGAGACTCCGGCAACTGTGGAAGAGCTGGCTAGTGCCGGATTTGATCATGTCATTGTGGCCACAGGCGTGTTCCCGCGCGAAATTGATATCGAAGGTGGCGAAAAGGCTAATGTCATCACTTACATAGAAGCTCTGACGGATACCAAGCCCGTCGGCGAACGGGTGGCAATCATCGGATCGGGCGGAATCGGTTTCGATGTTGCCGAATACGTCACCTCCCCACATAAGACTTTACCTATTCCGATCGATGAATTTCTTGAACATTGGGGCGTTGATAAGGAACATGTTGAGGCCGGGGGAATGGGCGATGCAAAACGCCCAGAAACGAGACGGTCGGTTGTTATGCTGCAGCGATCTGTTTCCCGCCCCGGAAAATCATTGGGTCTGACAACCGGCTGGGTGGTCCGCGCAGAATTGAAATCCCGTGGCGTTCATCATGTAACAGGTGCCTCATACCGGAAAATCGATGAAACCGGTCTTCACATTAACGTCGGAGGTGAAGAACGATTGATCGAGGCGGACACCATTATTGTCTGCGCCGGCCAAGAGTCCGAAAACGGCCTGTATAGCGAACTTCTGGAGAGGGGAATAACGGCAAGTGTGATCGGCGGAGCCGAAAAATCGGCAGAGCTGAATGCGCTGCGTGCAATCAGACAGGGAACCGAAGTCGCGCTGAAACTCTCAGCCTAGGCGGTTTCGCCGCCAGGCAGGGCAGAAGATACATCTCCGGCTTCCTCCTCCGCCCGTTTTGCCGCCTGCTGCTGCTCGCGCCACATCGCTGCATAAATGCCGTCCATTTCGATAAGGTCCGCATGCCTGCCGCGTTCGCCAATCCTGCCTTCGTTCAAAACAATGATTTCATCCGCGTCTATCACCGTGGAAAGGCGATGAGCGATAACAAGCGTCGTCCGGTCTCTGGAAACAAATTGCAACGCCGACTGAATTTCTCGCTCCGTTCGCGTATCCAGCGCCGAAGTTGCTTCATCAAAAAGAAGGATGCGCGGAGCCTTAAGGATGGTCCTGGCAATGGCGACCCTCTGTTTTTCGCCGCCCGAAAGTTTCAAGCCCCGTTCTCCCACCATGGTCTGATACCCGTCCGGCGCCGACGTGATAAATTCGTGGATTGCAGCCAGACGGGCTGCCTCTTCTACCTCAGCGGGCGAGGCATCGGGCCGACCATATGCGATGTTGTAGTAAATCGTATCGTTGAACAGGACGGAATCCTGCGGGACAACACCAATTGACTGGCGCAGGCTAATCTGGCGGACGGTACGGATGTCCTGCCCGTCGATCCGGATTTCTCCGGCGTTCACATCGTAAAAACGAAAAAGGAGCCTTCCGACCGTCGATTTACCGGCGCCGCTGGGGCCGACAATCGCCACTTTCTGGCCGGGCGCAACGGTGAAACTGACATCGTGCAGTACTAAACGCCGTGGATCATAACCGAAACTTACTGCATCGAATTCGATGGCACCTTCGCCCGCGGCCAATTCCGGCGCGTCTTCCCGGTCACGGATTTCCGCATTGGTCGACAGTAGAAAAAACATCGCCTCCATATCGGTCAGCGATTGTTTTATCTCGCGATAGACAAAGCCGAGGAAATTCAACGGGATGTAGAGCTGGATCAGATATGTATTAACCATAACGAAGTCACCAATGGTCATTACTCCACTGGAAACGTCCCGGCCCGCCATCAGGACGATGAGGGTCAGTCCGACCCCGACGATAAGGGCCTGACCGATGTTCAAAAGCGACAGGCTTGTTTTGCTTACGACAGAGGCGCGTTCGTAGCGTTTCAGCGCCTGATCGTATCTGGAGGCTTCGAACCCTTCATTTCCAAAATACTTGACCGTTTCATAGTTCAGCAGACTGTCGATTGCCCGAGTGTTTGCACGCTGGTCGGTCTCGTTCATTTCGCGCCGCCACTTCAACCGCCATTCGGTGACGATCATCGTGTAAGCGATGTAAACGACGATAGAGGCGAAGGTCACCAGCGCGTACCAAAAGCTGAACAGCCCCCACAAAATTCCGCAGACAAGGGTGATTTCCAGCAAAGTCGGCAGGATGTTGAACAGCATGAAACGCAGCAAGAAATCGATGGCCTTGGTGCCGCGTTCTATCGCATGGGATAACCCACCAGTCTGACGTTCGAGGTGGTATCTCAGTGCCAACCCATGCAGATGCTTAAAAGTCTGCAGCGCCACATCGCGAATGGCCCGTTGGGCGACCTTGGTGAAGATTGCATCCC
>CAJWUK010000152.1 GCA_913047365.1 uncultured Alphaproteobacteria bacterium
TTTTCCGGCATCGGCGATGCCGTTGACCCGGATGTAGCGAGGCATGGTGTGGTCGGTAGAAAGCGCGTCGGCTAACATTGTCCGTGCGGTTTCTCGGTCGCCGGCGGGGACCGAATCTTCCAGATCGTACAGCAGCCCGTCGGCGCCCGATCCGGGCGCTTTTTCAAGCATGCGGTCGCGGTGGCCGGGGACGAACAGTAGGGTTCTGACGGGTTCCATGCGCCTGCTTAGTCCGCTGGCGGGCGGGAATCAATGACCCGGCGAAGTTTCAGGGATTTTGCCTGGTCATACAGCGTACCCCTGGGCACGAAATCGACCGTGGGGCGCATTGAAACGGCGCAGCGCAGGTCTTCCGAGATCTTGCTGGCTAGCGTATCGTCGCCTGCCAGTTCCAGCCGCACGATCATATCGTCCATGGCACCCGGTTTGTCATTCCGCGCGAATTCAATCTGCACGTCACCGACGCCGTCTATGGCTCCCAGATAATCCAGCACGACATCCGTGTTCACCAGCATCCCCCGGCACTTAACCAGATTGCCGGTGCGCCGGGGCGTCGCCAACACCCGTTCGCCCAACCTGCCCGACACCGGGCAGGGATCCAGCGAAATCGTCACCACGTCGCCGACGATGTAACGCAACATCACCGTGCCGCGCCTGTGCAGATGGGTGACGGCCAGATGTCCCTCGGCCCCACAGGGCACGCATTCGCCCGTGTCCGGGTCTACGGTTTCGAGGAAATAGAGATCGGGCGTAATGTTCTGCGGTGCTTCGTTGTCACCGCATTGTACTAGCCCGCCCTGCATTTCGGTGAAAGCATAGCGTGCGCGGAAGCCCAAATCGTCTGCGCCCATTGCCTGCAAATTGGCGCGCAGTTCTTCACGTAGATTAACGGATACCGGCTCGCCCGATGTCACCACCAGCCGTACGTCGGAAAAATCCGCGCCTTTTCTCTTCGCCTCCGCCAGGAAGCGGCGGATGAAGCTGGGCACACCCCACAGTACGGTCGGTCGTACAGGTTCGATCTTTTCGATGGCCTCTGCCGTGGAGTTCCGCACCTTGTAATCCGACATCGCCGAGCCGGTCATGCCGTATACCACCGGCTGCCCGCCGATCATGCCGGAGCGGATGACGCTGAGGAACGCGCCGGTTGGAAACGCGGCGACGGGATAAAGATTGGCGATGCGATCCGTCGGCATCAGGCCTTCCGCCTCGTTGCAGCGCCGCGCCTGATCCAGAATGCCGTAGATGTCGTGGGTGGTGTTGTAGAAGGGCGACGGCTTACCGCCGGTGGTGCCCGACGTATAGGCGATGTCCCAGATTACGCGTTCTTCCAGCGTGAAATCGTCGGGCAGGGCGTCGGCATTTAGGCGAAACGCCTGCGGATCGGAAATGTAATCCTGCTTGGACGTCAGCGGCAGCTTCTGCAGGTCTTTGATGGTCCGGAAATCGTCCGCCGTCAGTCCCGCTTTTGACAAAACGCCCCGATAAAACGGGTGTGCCGCCGCGACCGCCTGCATCGTGCGGTGAAGGCGCATGCCCCTGATGCGGTCGATCCCGTCCCGCGTGTTCAGCCCGTCCATGTCAGTACGCCTTATAGGCTACGCGGGCTCGAAATCGATCACCCACAGGTTTTTCACGACAGGGTGCAGCAGGTCCTGTACCTCTTTGTGCGCCGGGTGCGGGCCGTAAGCCGACAGCACATCCTTATCGCGCATGGTGACGATCACGGCGTGGGAAATATCGCCGGCCCGGCCTGAAAAATCCTTGCCGGACTCGATCTTCTCTATCCCGTCAATCTTGTCTTTCAGCGCTTCCACAGCCTTCAGCGAATTCATCCGCGTTTCTTCACCGACGCCGTCGTTGAATTCTAGCATCACGATGTGTTGCACGGTCATTTTATGTCCTCCCATGAGTGCCGGGTAGCATCGTGCATGGTTCGTGACTATCGGACAAGGCCAACCCTTGCCCCATAGGGAGCCGAATGCGAAAATTAGCTATCTAACGAAAAAGCCTAGTTAAGGAGAGTCAGGGATGCCGTTAAACGACGACATCATTATCGGCGTTTCTATCAACAATGTGCAGGGAATTACCGGGAAGACCTATTCGATCCATGATTTGGTGAAAGCCGGCGTGGAGGCCGAGGCAATGGGTTTCGATGGGGTGTGGGTGCACGATGCGATGATGGGCCGGCGGACAACTGCATCGTTCTGCCCGATCAATGCGCTGACGGCGATCGCGGGTCAAACGGAGCGTATCAAGCTCTGCACGGGCATCCTGACGCCGCAGGTCCGCAACCCGGTCATGACGGCGCAGCAGTGGGGTACGCTGTACGAGATATCCGAGGGCCGAGCAATAATGGGTGTCGGCATGGGGGCGGGGACACCGACCCTGATCAAGCGCGAATTCGAGGGGCTTGCGTGCCTGAAACACGATACGGATCTAAGCCCGGCGGAGCTCTATAAGAAGCGTGGCAAGGTTTTTGACGAAAACCTCGACGTGATGCGCCGACTGTGGAGCGAAGACAAGGTTACTTATAGGGGCAACTATTTCAGCTTCAACGAAATCACGCTGGGCTCCGCGCGGCCATCCGAGGTGCCGCCGGTTCTGGTCGGGTCGGGTATCTATTTTCCCACCGAACCGGGCGGGCCCGTGCATCACGGATGGAAGGAACACAATGCCGGCAAATACCTGCCGGGAAAACTGTCGCGTGTGGTCGATTACGGTGATGGCTGGATCACGCCGCACGTCACGCCGGAGGAATACGCAACCCACTATGCGACCATAGAAAAGCTCGCCGACGAAAAAGGCATGGACCGCAAATATGCCCGCGCGTTCAACTGCTTTTCCTGCGTCAAGGACAGCCCCCGAGAAGGCTGGGAATCCGTGCACAGCCATCTGGAGGATTTCCACGGTCCACCCATTCGCGATGACGTGGTCGACCGCTGGGCTGTCGCCGGGCCGCCCGAAAACATCGCGGCACGGCTGAACGAATTTATCGATGTCGGCGTGACCATATTCCAGCTTGTCGTCGGCGATCCCGACCAGTTCGGCCAGATGAAAAAGATTGCCGATCAGGTGTTGCCGCTGATCAAGCGCTGACGTGCCTGTCATCCGTAAATATACCGAACTGGCGCCGCCGGAGGCCGCGCCGGTACTCTCTTTTGACTTGCCCGAACTGCAATACCCGGAGCGTCTGAATGCCGTGAAAACCGTGTTTGACGCTGCCCGGGAAAATGGCTGGTCGGAACGGACGGTCTTCTACGCCGACAATCAGGCTTACACGTTCGCGAATGTGGAAGCGCTGGTTGCCCGGTCTATGGTTGCCTTGCGGGCGCTCGACATCTGCCACGGCGACGTTGTGATCCTTCGTATTCCGGATACGCTGGAACTCGTGACCACGCTTCTGGCGGTGCAGGGGATCGGCGCCATCGCCATGCCGACCTATGTGCAGCTCCGCGCCGATGACCTGGTTTATCGCGCGGATGACGCCGATGCGCGACTGTTGATTGCTAGCGCCGATCTGCTGGACGAAGCGCTGCCCGTTGCCCATGCCCGCGGCGGCAAAACGCCGGTGGTGGCGATATCGGGAGATCCCGGCGGGCGCTGCCACAATTTCGCCGATTTCTTGCCCGAGGGAGAAATATCGCCTGACTATCTGGATACGGACGCCGAAGAATTGTGCCTGTTTCTCTATACCTCCGGCAGCACCGGCGCGCCAAAGGGGACGACCCACTGCCACAGGGATATGTTGGCCGTGTCGGACAGTTATTGGCGATATTGCCTGGCGCCGGGACAGGATGACGTTCTGGGCGGGACGCCCTCCATCGCGTTCGCGCTTGGCTTCGGGATGTTCGTCTATTTTCCGCTGCGGCTGGGACACACGGCGATCTTGGAGCCCGATAAATCGCCCGAAACCGCGCTGGCGCAAATCCAGCAATACAACGTGACGATTTTTGCGGGCGTGGTGTCGTACTACAACGTACTGGCGCGGTTGATCCGGGAAACCGGCGCGGACGTGTCCTCCCTAGTGCATCCCATGACAGGTGGTGAGCCGCTGACCGAAGAGATCGAACGATTCTGGCTGGAGGTTGCCGGCGTGCCGCTGGAACAGTTCATCGGCACGACGGAAATGCTGCACTGCTTCGTTACTTCCACCCGGCCGGGCGAACTGCCTCACACGGCGACCCTGGGGCATGCCGTTCCCGGTTATGAAGTCGCGGTGCTTGACCCCGAAACCTTCGAGGAACTGCCAGATGGCAAACACGGACTGTTCGCGTCCCGAGGACCGACCGGTACGGTGTACTGGAACAAACCCGACCAGCAGGAGAAAGTGGTCCGGAACGGATGGAATGTGTTTCAGGATGTGGTCTGGCGGGATGAACACGGTGATTTTCAGTACGTCGCCCGCCACGACGAAATGATCATCTCGTCCGGCTACAACATTTCCCCGGTACAGGTCGAAAACGTGCTGATGCAACACGACGCGGTGGTCGAATGCGCCTGCGTCGCGGCCCCCGATCCCGATGGCAGGCGCGGCGCAATCGTAAAAGCCTATGTCGTGGTGAACGATCGATATGAAGCCGACGAACCGCTAGCGGCAGACCTGCAATACTTTGTAAAAAACAATGCCGCCCCCTACATGTATCCGCGGGCTATATCCTTTGAGGACGTGTTGCCCAAGACGATCAACGGAAAAATTTTGCGCTCCGAACTGCGGGAACGCGCGCGATCCGAGGGGGAGGAATGACCGACGTCAATGCGGTCACCACTCATTACGGCGGCCAGCACCTGAGCGAACAAATACTCAACGCCCTGACGGAAGAAGGGATCGACATTGAATCTCTCGACTGGAAACAGTTGGCGGCGATCGACCAGTTCCATACCCGTGGTCTGCCGGCTACCAGGGAACAGGCGGCACTGGCGGCGCCGGAGGCCGGGACGAAGGTTATCGATATCGGTTGCGGCGCCGGCGGTCCGGCGCGGTGCCTGGTGGCAGAGTTCGGCTGCAGCGTGACCGGTATCGACCTGACGCCGGAATATATTGAGATTGCGGAAATGCTGACGGCGCGCTGCGGCCTGTCGGACGGCGCGAAATTCCACGCGGCGGATGCGCTGGATCTTCCGTTTGACGACGGTGCCTTCGATCTGGGGTGGAGCCAGAACGTCTCCATGAATATCGCTGACAAAACCGCGTTTTATGCTGAGATTTACCGCACCCTCCGGCCCGGCGGAAAATTCGTGTCATCCGATGTGGTAACCGGCCTGGGTGGGGAAGCGGAATGGCCGCTGCCCTGGGCGCGGGAGCCATCCATCAGCTTCGTTGTGACGCCGGAAGACATGCGCGTGGCGATGAAACACGCCGGTTTCCACATCGCCGAATGGCGGGACACCACGGGTGAAGCCATTGCCGTGTTCCAGAACCCGAACCAACAGGCCCGCCGCGGCAGGCTGGGCGTCGGGCTGATTGCGGGGCCCGATTTTGGCGAACGGTCCGCGAATCTTGCCAAAGGGCTGGCCGACAGTGCATTTGCCAGCGTATTGGTATTGGCGGAAAAGAGATAAAACGGGAGGTTAGAATGGCCGGCAGACCTGTTTCCATCGCACTGGAACGCTATGACCGCCACATCCCCTTTTTTATGGGTGCTGTCGAACCGCCGCCAGGGATCGATCTTCAGGCACTCGAAGTCGGCATGGTGCCGCCGCGGCGCGACGGGGTCGACCGCCATAAACGCGCGCTGGTCGATCTAGAATTCGATATCGCCGAAGTCTCGCTCGCGTCGTACATTCTGGCGCGACAGCGGGGCGTGCCTCTGACCGCCGTCCCCTGCGCGCCCAGGCGCCTGTTCAGCCAGAACCATATTTTCGTCGGCACGGAGTCCGGCATCACCCATCCGTCGCAGCTATCGGGGAAGCGGATCGCGATCTGGGCGTTTCAGGTGACCATGTCGGTGCTGGCCAAGGGCGATCTGCAGTCGGAGTATGGGCTTGCGTGGCGCGACGTCACCTGGGTGACCCAACGACCGGAAGAAATCGAGTCCGAAGCGGGGGCGGGGCATATCGAAAGGATGCCGGAAGGCCGCACCGGGGCGGACATGCTGCTGGCGGGAGAGGTGGAGGGCTATATCGATCCGCACCCGCCCGAGGAAATTTTCGAGGATCCCCGCGTCCGCCGACTGTTCGAGGACCCGCAGGACGAATGCCGAAAATACTGGGACAAGTACCACTATTACCCTGTGATGCATCTTCTGGCACTGAAGGACGACCTGATCGCGGAATTTCCCGATCTCCCCCGGCGGATAATGGACATGTGGGACGAAGCGCGCGACCAGTCCTATGAATTCTATGTCGATCACAACTACACAGTGCTGCCCTTCGGGCGGTACGCCTATCAGGGTGACAGGGAAA
>CAJWUK010000153.1 GCA_913047365.1 uncultured Alphaproteobacteria bacterium
GGGCGTCGCTCCGGCAGTTGTAGGAGAGGTGATCCTGGAAGACGGCCGCACCGCGTTACCCGCCTTCCAGATCATGGCCGACAGGTACATGGACCGTACCTACAGCGCGGAAAACGCCTCTTTGAGATCGGGCGTCGCCGCGCATCAAATCCGTCGCATTGCCGCAGAGCTGGCCGAAGCGGCGTTCGAAAAGGAAATCGTCCTTGACGTCGAATGGACCGACTGGGCCGGACGCAAACAAGACAAGATGATTGGCCGCCCGGTCGCCATGCATGCCATGCGGGGCATATCCGCCCATTCCAATGGCTTTCACACCTGCCGCGCCATTCACATTCTTCAGATGCTGCTGGGCACGATCGATGTGCCGGGCGGGTTCCGCTACAAGCCTCCTTTTCCGCGTCCCTGCCCGCCGCCTCAGAAGCCCGCCGGCCGCCCGGCCCAGGTAAAACCCGATACCCCCCTGCCCGGCCCGCCGCTGGGCTTTCCGACCGGGCCGGAAGATCTACTGGTCGATGCCGTTGGTAATCCGCAACGCATCGACAAGGCGTTTTCCTGGGAAGCGCCGGTCAGCGCCCATGGCCTGATGCACATGGTGATCGCCAATGCCTGGAAAGGCGATCCGTACCCGATCGACACTTTGTTCATGTTCATGGCCAACATGTCGTGGAATTCGTCTATGAACACTTCGGGCACGATGGACATGCTGACCGACCGCGATCCCGAAACCGGCGACTACAAAATACCTTTCATCGTCTATTCGGATGCGTTCTGGTCGGAGACCGTGCCCTATTGCGACATCGTCCTGCCGGATACGACCTATCTGGAACGGTGGGATTGTGTTTCTCTGCTGGACCGGCCGATTTGTAGCGCCGACGGCCCCGCCGACGCCATCCGCCAGCCGGTGGTGCAGCCTGATCGGGACGTCCGCCCGTTCCAGACTGTTCTTCTCGATCTCGGGGCTCGGCTGGGCCTGCCAGGCATGGTGAATGATGACGGCGAAGCCAAATACCCGGGTGGCTATGCAGATTATCTGGTGAACCACGAACGGGCGCCGGGAATCGGTCCGCTGGCGGGCTGGCGAGGCGAAAACGGAGAACAGGAGGGCACCGGCCCAGTCAATCCGAACCAGCTTGAACGCTATATCGAGAACGGCTGTTTCTGGAGCCACGAGTTTCCGGAAAACCAGCGCTACTACAAACATGCCAACCGGGATTATCTGGAATATGCAGCCTCTTCCGGCTGGATCGGTAGCGCAGATCCCATCGTAATGCAGCTATACAGCGAACCCCTGCAGCGCTTCCGTCTCGCCGCCCGCGGCCATGGCGATATCGTTCCGCCCGAACGGCACAGGGTGCGTGTCGAAGGTTATTTCGATCCACTACCGACCTGGTACCGGCCGCTGGAATCCCAGGACGGAATCGAAGATGAATACCCCTATTACGCGATCACCCAGCGACCGATGGCGATGTATCATTCCTGGGGATCGCAGAACGCCTGGCTACGCCAGATTCACACTTCCAACCGACTGTACATGAACCGCACGAAAGCGGAACTCGAAGGCCTGGAAGACGATGACTGGGTCTGGGTGATCAGCCATCACAGCCGCATCAAGGTCCAGCTCCGCCTGATGGAAGGCACGCAGACCGACACGCTGTGGACATGGAATGCCATCGGCAAACGGTCCGGCGCCTGGAATCTTTCCCCGGATGCGCCGGAGGCCAAAAAGGGCTTCCTGCTGAACCATGTGATTTCCGAATTACTGCCGCCCAAGGAAGACGGGTACCGCTATTCGAACTCCGACCCCGTGACCGGCCAGGCGGCCTGGTACGATTTGCGGGTCCGCATCGAAAAGGCGGAACCAGAAAACGAGGAAACTTTCCCCCAGTTCCGGCCGCAGCCGACGCGTCAAAAATCCCGCCTGCGGGATAACATTCTGCGCTATGGCGCCTTGTTCAAATCCGTCCGGCCTTCCAATGACGGAGGCGACACATGACGCTCCTGCCGCCAAAAGGGAAAAAGAAACTCGGGCTCGTCATTGATCTGGATACCTGCGTCGGCTGCCACGCCTGCGCGGTGAACTGCAAGGAATGGAACACAGGCGGACATTCCGCCCCGCTGCCGGATCATGACCCCTATGGCGCCGATCCGAACGGGGTCTGGTTCAACCGGGTCCACACCTTCGAAGCGGGTGAAGGTACCGCCAGCCGGACCGTGCATTTTCCTCGGTCCTGTCTGCACTGCGAAGAAGCCGCCTGCGTAACCGTTTGCCCGACTGGCGCGTCATATAAACGCGAGGAAGACGGGATCGTCCTCGTCAACGAAGATGCCTGCATCGGCTGCAAGCTGTGCTCCTGGGCCTGTCCTTATGGCGCTCGGGAATACGACACCGACGCAGGCGTGATGAAAAAATGTACGCTATGTATCGACCGAATCTATAACGAAACCCTGCCGGAAGAAGACCGGGTTCCCGCCTGTGTTGCCACCTGCCCAGCCAGCGCCCGCCATTTCGGCGATCTAGGCGATCCGAATTCCGATGTGTCGCACCTGGTAGAGGAACGGGAAGGAAAAGAACTGATGCCGGAACTTGGATATCAGCCGGTCAACCGCTATCTGCCACCTCGCACCCGGCAGAAAGATCAAGGCGCCTCCGGCGTCGGCGCAGCCCTGACGCCGGTCACCGATCCGGATGCCGAAGGCGCCGGGCGGTTCCTGCGCTGGGTCGACCGGGTCCTTTCCAGATAACGGCCGTCCCGATATGCATCCCGCCTATTCCGTCATATTCTTCACCACCGCATCGGGCGCGGGGTATGGCCTGATCCTTCTGGCCGCCCTGTTCGGCGTTCTAAATGGTGTCCCGCTGGATCCCTGGTTTGGCGCCATTACGCTCGGCCTCGGCACCATCCTAATTACCGGCGGCCTGCTCTCGTCAACTGCCCATCTGGGCCACCCGGAACGGGCGTGGCGCGCTTATACCCAGTGGAAATCTTCATGGCTGTCGCGCGAAGGCATTCTGGCTACGGCGACATACGTTCCACTGGTACTAACCGCCTGGGGTTGGCTGGTGGAAGGGTCGCTGGAGGGCCCCTTCGGGGTCTTTGCCTGCATCCTGATCCTGTTCTGCCTGCTGACCGTGCATTCGACCGGCATGATATACGCCACACTGCGGACTATCCGCGCCTGGCACGACCGGATGACCGTGCCGGGTTATCTTTGCTTCGCCCTTCTGAACGGGGCGCTCTGGTTCCACGCGATTTCGCAGATGTTCGGGTATCAGACGCCGGAAATCGCGCTAGCCGCGATCATCGGGCTCTTCCTCACCTTCTACATAAAACGGAAATACTGGCGGTCGATCGACACTATTCCAGGGCCGGCGACGCCGGAAAGCGCGACGGGTCTCGGTGATATTGGCCGAGTGCGGCTGCTGGAACCGCCGACAATGACGGAAAATTTCGTTCAGCGGGAAATGGGCTATTCAATCGCCCGCAAACACGCGCAGAAACTCCGCCGTATCTGCTTTTTCACCTATTTTCTGATTCCGATAATCCTGACCGGCCTGACCAGCTCCTCGGACGCCTGGATCGCAGTCCCGGGCACGTTGCTGGCGGCCCTGTCCGCTTCAGTCGGGGTAGCCATTGAACGCTGGCTGTTCTTCGCGGAAGCGAAGCACGTCTCGATGTTGTATTACGGTGCGGAGCGCAGCTAGCCTGCAGAATTCCTATTGGTCAGCGTATCGGACGCAGAACCACGAAATTCCACCTCAAGCTGTTGTACATATTTGTTCTCGTCCAGCGTGTCCTTTGCGTCGCTCGGCATGGCAATTTCTCGCAGTTAGCTCGTCTTTCCGACTAAATAGAGCGAAAATGACTTAATTTTTCGTTTAGCCACGTAAGCGCCTATAATAGTAAGGTTTCTAACTAAATCGGTTCTGACCGATGCTCAGGGAGCAATAAAAAAATGGCGGAGCACACCTCCGAAACTATGACCCTCGCCGGGTGCGAGATTGAGGTCCTCAGAGGCGGTAAAGGCCCGCCCCTCGTCTTTCTTCACGGCGCGGGCGGCGCTCATAACTGGATGCCCTATATGGACCGGCTGGCAGAGCACCACAAAGTCTATATCCCAAGCCATCCCGGCTGGGGCCGGTCGGATACACCGGACTGGCTGGATGGGATGGGCGACCTGGCCTATTTCTATCTCGATTTCTTGGACGCCGTCGGCGAAGACGGCGTGCACCTGGTGGGCAATTCGCTGGGCGGCTGGCTGGCACTGGAAGTGGCCGTTCGCGCCACCAACCGCATCCGAAGCCTTACCCTGGTTTCCGCCGCCGGCATCCATGTCGAAGGGGTGCCGAAGGGCGACATCTTCCTGTGGGATGCGGACGAACGCGTCTACAATACGTTTTACGATCCCAAATTCGCAGAAGCCCGACTTGCCAAACAGCCGAGCGAGGAAGACGCGGATATTGCCCTGAAGAATCATTTCTCGACCGCGAAGATGGCGTGGCATCCCCGGTTCTATAATCCCGAACTGCAGAAATGGCTGCACCGGATCGATGTGCCGACCCTGATCCTGTGGGGGGATTCGGACAAGGTCTTCCCGCTGGCCTATGGCGAAACCATGCAGAAACTCATCCCGGGATCGACCCTGACCGTCATCGAGAAATGCGGCCACCTGCCCCAGCAGGAAAAATTGGACCACTTCATCGCGGCGGTTACCACGTTTACAGCCGACCACAATGGCGGAGCCTGATCATGAAATTCTATTTTTTTCACCTGATGCCGTATCAGGACATCGACCCCGATTTCCTGGAGCACAACAAATCGTCGTGGATCAATTTACCGAACACCTATTACGACCCGAAAAAGGGTGCGAAGCTGTATCACCGCTATCTCGACGAACTAGAACTGGCCGACACCCTCGGCTTTGATGGGGTCTGCGTTAACGAACACCATCAGACAGCATACGGCATGATGCCATCACCCAACGTGCTGGCGGGCGCACTGTCCCGGCGTTTGAAAAAGGCGACCATCGGCGTGATCGGCCGGGCGCTGCCGATCGTCGATAACCCGCTGGTGATCGCCGAAGAATTCGCCATGATCGACAACCTTATGGAAGGCCGCTTCATTGCCGGCTTCGTGCGTGGTATCGGTTGCGAATACCACGCGTCTATGACCAATCCGGGGTTCAGTCACGAACGTTTCCGCGAAGCACACGATCTGATAGTCCGCGCCTGGGCGGAACCGGGACCCTTCGAATTCTATGGCAAACACTATCACTTCCAGTATGTGAATTTATGGCCGCGCCCCTATCAGAGCCCGCGTCCGCCGATCTGGATTCCCTCGCAGGGATCAACCGAAACGGTGGAGTTCGCTGCCCATCCCGACCGCAAATACACCTACATCATCACGTTCAGTCCCGTGGCATCGGTGCGGAAGAACCTGCTGGCCTATCGCGACCAGTGCGAGGAATACGGCTACGAATGCCCGCCCGAACAACTCGGCTGGGCGATGCCGGCCTATGTCGCGGAAACCGATGAGATCGCTCGCAAGGAAGCGGCGATTCACATCGAAAGCCTGTTCAACAAGTTCATCATGTCGCCCGCGCAATACAAACTGCCTCCCGGTTATTCATCGCTCGGCAGCTACAAAGCGGTGATGGAAGGCAAGTACAAGGTGCGGGAAAACTACCTCACCTGCGATGCGCTCATTGAAAACGGCATGTTCCTGTGCGGTAGCCCGGATAGCGTGGTGTCCAAGCTGCAGGAATATCAAGAAGAAATGGGTTTTGGGAACATCGCCCCGATGCTGCAGTTCGGCACCCTGCCGGCGGAGTTGACGGAAAAGAATCTGCGTATGTTCGCCGAAGAGGTCATTCCGAAGGTGAAACACCTCGGCGTTTTGAAGGAAACCGTCGCGGCGGAGTAGTTCACCCGCTTCTTCGCTTGTCACCCTCGGTCTAGAACTGAGGATGACAGCTAGGAGAGGCCTGCCCGCGTATCACGCCACCCGGCGGCCTGCTCATAGGCGTGGGCGACACCCAAGGCGCCAGCCTCATCCCAGCGCCGCCCCACGAACTGGACGCCGATCGGCATGCCGGTTTTCTGAAAACCGCAACGGACCGACACGGCCGGATGATCGGTCAGGTTGAAGGGCACGTTTATCATCGGCGCGGCGAGAAACGGAAAGGCTTCGGTCGAATCCATGGGCCCGGCGGGTGTCAGCATAGCGGGCGCCACCAGGGCATCACAAACGACAAAAAGGGCATCGACCGCATCCGCCAGCTCGCGGCGGAAGCGCTGGGCCTGCAGGTAATCCGACGACCTGACGAACGCCCCCAGCATCATCCGGTTGCGCGCCAGAGGGCCGAATTCCTCCCAGC
>CAJWUK010000154.1 GCA_913047365.1 uncultured Alphaproteobacteria bacterium
AAAGGCACAACGGTTTTCGAGACCGCCCCGTTCGACCACTCCGGCAACTCTCCGCCGGCGGTTGTACATAAATGCGGGTACGGGCGCAACTAAGCGACTTCACTCGCGCATACGCCGGAAAACATGGCGAGAACAGGCGGTTAAATACGCCGAAAACCGTTGACACACGTCAATCCGAGCGTATATTCCGCCCTCTCTCGAGATGTCCGTTTTTCCCGCGTCTTCCGGCGCCGGGTCAATTTTCGGGAACGGGTTCAAAAACGAATTTTTGGCATCACAAACTGGTGCGGACAAGAGTAGACACGGAAACGAATATGTACGCAGTGGTAAAAACCGGCGGAAAGCAATACCGCGTCGCAAAGGACGATGTCCTGACAGTTGAAAAACTGGACGGCGATGCTGGCGCAAACGTTGAACTGGCCGAAGTGCTGGCCATGGGTGACGGCAGCAACCTGACCGTGGGCACGCCGACCGTCGATGGCGCGCGCGTCGCGGCTACCGTGCTGGAACAGAAGAAAGCCGACAAGGTCGTCATTTTCAAGAAAAAGCGCCGCAAGAATTATCGCCGCACCAAGGGCCATCGCCAGCAGGTTACCGTAATCCGGATTACCGATATTCTGGCAAAGGGCAAGAAGGCTCCGGCAGCGGAAGCATCCACGCCAGCCCCGGCAGCCGACGACGGCTCAGCCCCGGCCAAGAAGGCACCGGCAAAGGCGAAAGCTAAAGCCAAGACCAAGTCAAAAGCAAAGGCCAAAGCCAAAGCGAAGAAAGCTCCGGCCAAAGGAAAGTAAACGGACGACGACGATTTCGTCTGAAGGAGATTGAACGATGGCGCATAAAAAAGCAGGCGGCAGCTCACGCAACGGACGCGATTCAGAAGGCCGGCGCCTCGGCCTGAAGAAGTTCGGCGGCGAAGCGGTCATCCCGGGCAACATCATCCTTCGCCAGCGGGGCACAAAATGGCACCCCGGTGAAAATGTGGGTATGGGCAAGGACCACACCATTTTCGCAAAGACCGAAGGCAAGATTTCCTTCCGAAAATCGTCGGGCGGTCGCGTTTACGTGTCGGTCGACCCGTCGGCCTGACAGGCCCTGTCGAACCTCACCGGGTGATTGATCCCGGTCGAGAACATGCCAAAATCGGAATAGTTCAGGCACCGTTCGGCCGAACGGTGCCTTTCGCTATTCGCGTATTGGTCAACGGGTCAGCAATGCAATGAAGTTTCTTGATACCTCAAAAGTATACGTCCGAAGCGGCGACGGCGGCGCAGGCTGCGTCAGTTTCCGCCGCGAGGCGCACGTTGAATACGGCGGCCCAGACGGCGGTGACGGTGGGCGCGGCGGCGACGTGGTCGTGGAGGCAGTGGACGGGCTGAATACGCTGATCGATTTCCGATATCAGCAGCACTTCAAGGCCAAGACCGGCGGCCACGGCATGGGCAAGAACCGGTCCGGCGCTGCGGGAGACACCGTAATCCTGCAGGTGCCCGTCGGAACCCAGGTCTTCGACGACCAACACGATCTTCTGCTGGCTGATTTCACCAGGGCTGGACAACGAATTGTTTTGCTGGAAGGCGGCAAGGGTGGGCGCGGCAACGCCCGGTTCAAATCATCCACCAATCAGGCGCCCCGGCGGGCAGATACTGGCATCGAAGGAGAGGAACGCTGGATCTGGTTGCGCCTAAAACTGATCGCCGATGCTGGGCTTATCGGGCTTCCAAATGCCGGCAAATCGACATTCCTGTCAGCGGTGTCGCGTGCCAAACCAAAGGTCGCAGATTATCCCTTTACGACTCTGAATCCGGTCTTGGGTGTGGTCAGCGTTGATACAGCGGAATTTGTCATCGCCGATATTCCCGGCCTGATCGGGGGCGCGCATGAAGGTGCAGGTTTGGGCGACCGATTCCTGGGTCATGTCGAACGCTGCGGCGCCCTGCTACATCTGATCGATTGCACGGAGGATGATATCATCGGCGCCTGGAAAACCATCCGCGGAGAAATAGAAGCCTATGGTGGCGGGCTGAACCACAAATCGGAAATCCTTGCGCTGAACAAGATCGATGCGATTCCTGAAGAATTCATCGACGAGAAGCGCACGGAGTTGGAACAGGCGTCGGGGCAGAAGGTCCTAGCGATCTCTGGCGCGGCAGGCACTGGGTTAGAAACGGCGCTGCGCGAAATTCGTTCACTGGTCGACCACAACCGCGCCGAAGAAGCGGAAGCCGCATCGGCAGAAGCGAGCGTTCCATGGACCCCATAGGCTGCGACACGGCAAACCGACTGAAGACGTCGAAACGGCTGGTCATCAAGATCGGATCAGCGTTGCTCGTTGATGAACAGACCGGTCGGATTCGAACCGGCTGGCTGGACCGCCTTGGCCAGGATATCGCAGACATCCGCGCACGGGGGACCCGCGTGATCATTGTGTCGTCCGGCGCCATTGCCGTGGGAAGGACCCATCTGAAACTTCCCGCGGGCGATCTCCCCTTGGAGCAAAAACAGGCGGCTGCCGCTACCGGCCAGATCCGACTGGCCCATGCCTGGCAGGAAGCACTGGCGGCGCAGGATGTCACGGTAGCGCAAATCCTGTTGACCCTTTCCGACACGGAAGAACGTCGGCGGCACCTGAACGCCCGGGCCACCATCGAGACACTGCTGAACCTTAGAGCCGTTCCGGTAATCAACGAAAATGACACCGTGGCGACTGAAGAAATCCGGTATGGTGACAATGACCGCCTCGCCGCCCGGGTCGCGCAGATGATTAGCGCGGATACGCTGGTGCTGTTGTCCGATGTTGACGGTCTGTACACAGCCGATCCACGGACCGATCCATCCGCCGAACTTCTCAAAGAAGTCAGCGAACTGACGCCCGAGATAGAAGCTATGGCGGGCGCGGCCCCAACGGGATACTCCTCCGGCGGCATGGTGACCAAGCTTGAGGCCGCCAAAATCGCCGTAGCGGCAGGATGTGCAATGGCGATCACAGATGGCAAGCCATCCGATGCCCTGTCGCGGTTGGAAAACGGCGCGGCCTGCACCTGGTTTCTAGCTAAATCAGAACCACTGACGGTGCGGAAACGATGGATTGCGGGCACCGTGGTGTCTTCCGGCGCGATCGTCATAGACGAAGGTGCATTAGTCGCTCTTGGATCCGGAAAAAGCCTTTTGCCGGCAGGCGTGACATCGGTGGAAGGCCACTTCAACCGCGGCGATGCCGTGGCCGTGCGCCTTGGCAACGGCCAGTTGATCGGGCGCGGGTTGTCGGCCTATTCATCGACTGATGCCGCCTTGATCGCGGGGCGAAAAAGCGGTGATATCGAAAAAATTCTGGGCTACCGTGGACGCGATGAAATGATCCACCGGAACGATCTGGTACTCGAACAAAGCGTAACGGAGGCGCGACAAGCATGACCGCCGCAACGGCAATCGATACAGGCGATATCGCGCGGGAAATGGCCGAACTGGGCCGCCACGCGCGGGATGCGGTTCATACCTTGGGCCAGGCAACGACCGATCAAAAAAACGCGGCGCTTCACGCAGCGGCGGAAAGTCTGCGCAGGAACACCGAAGCCCTGCTCTCCGCCAATGCCCGCGACATGGCCGCGGCCGAAGCCAGCCAGATTGCGGCATCGCTGCTGGACCGCCTGAAACTGGATGAAGGCCGCATCGAGGCGATGGCGGTCGGGCTGGAGCAAATCGCCGATCTGCCGGATCCTGTAGGCGAGGTGTTGTCTTCCTGGAGTCGTCCCAACGGTCTACAGATTTCCCGAGTGCGGGTACCGCTAGGGGTGATCGGCATTATCTACGAATCCCGGCCCAACGTAACCGCCGATGCCGGCGGTTTATGTCTGAAATCGGGAAATGCAGCGATCCTGCGGGGTGGGTCGGAAAGCTTTCACTCATCCGGCGCCATTCTTGAATGTCTTCAGGCAGGGCTAGCCACGGCGGGATTGCTCGGGGGCGCCATTCAACTAGTACCGACCACGGACCGCGCTGCAGTCGGCGAAATGCTGACCATGACCGACTTCATCGACATCATTGTGCCCCGGGGCGGAAAATCGCTGATCGAACGGGTGCAGACCGAGAGCAAGATACCCGTCATCGCCCATCTAGAGGGCCTCTGTCACACCTATATTGACGGCGATTCGGATACCGCCATGGCCACTGACATCGTGGTCAATGCCAAGATGCGCCGGCCTGGTATATGTGGTGCGACGGAAACGCTTCTGGTTGATAGCGCAGCAGCGCTCAAGACCTTACCTAAAATAATCGAAGCACTGGCAAATGCCGGCTGTGAACTCCGCGGCGACGAAGCCACCCAGGCGATCGATGAGCGCGTTGGGAAAGCGACCGAACAGGACTGGTGGACGGAGTATCTGGAACCGGTCCTGTCGATCCGGCAGGTAGATGGGCTGGACGGCGCGATCGAGCATATCAATACCTATAGTTCCCATCACACTGATTCGATCGTGACCAACGATGCGGAAAAGGCCGAACGGTTTCTGAACGTAGTGGACTCCGCCATCGTAATGCATAACGCATCGACCCAGTTCGCCGATGGCGGCGAATTCGGGATGGGGGCGGAAATCGGGATATCGACGGGGCGGCTTCATGCCCGCGGTCCGGTGGGTGTCGAACAACTTACCACGTTCAAATACGTCGTCCGCGGCGAGGGACAGGTTCGGCCCTGAAAGTTCTGACCGACATTCGCCGGGGCCATGCGGTTACCGGGTTGCGGATCGGCATTCTCGGCGGATCGTTCAATCCTGCTCATGACGGTCACCGCCATATCAGCCTGCTGGCACTGAAGCTGCTTCAACTGGACGAAGTCTGGTGGATGGTATCGCCCCAGAATCCGTTGAAAACCGAAGACGGCATGGCGCCCTTCGAAGAACGGCTGGTAAGCGCGCAGAAAACAGCCCGGCACCCCAATATCCGTGTCACCGATATCGAGCAACGGCTGGGATCGACCTATACAGCGCAATCGTTGACGACGCTGAAACGGACGTTTCCGAAAACGCGGTTCGTCTGGATCATGGGGGCAGACAACCTGAAACAGATTTCCCGCTGGCATCGCTGGACCCGCATCTTTAATCAGGTTCCCATTGCGGTTTTTGACCGGGCTCCGTATTCTTTTTGCGCGCTCTCGGGCAAGCCTGCCAAGGCGTTTTTCCGCTTTAAGAAAAAGCGGGCAGACGCCTGTAATCTGGCGGACATGGCGCCACCGGCCTGGATGTTCTTTCACACCAGATTGCACCCGGGTTCGGCAACGTTGATCAGGGCCCGTCGGGCCAAAGGACAGACGTCAAAACCGGCGCCGAAGAAATAGCGACACAGACATCAGGAAGTTTTCAAACTGACCGACCGAAAGAGAAGCAAAGCCCCGAAAACGCGAAAAGACGCGGAATTGCTTTTGGGCGATATTCAATCCTCCCTGGAAGATCATAAAGCCGAAGACATCGTCTTGATCGATTTGGGCGGCAAATCCGACATAGCCGATTTCATGGTGATCGCCAGCGGACGATCTGGCCGACAGGTCACCACGATGGCCGACAAGCTGCTGGAAGTTGTCAAAACGCACGGCATCAAGGGCGTGTCTCCGGAAGGCCGGGGTCAGGCGGATTGGGTGCTGATCGATGCGGGTGACGTGATTGTCCACTTGTTCCGTCCGGAAGTCCGGGAGTTCTACAACCTCGAAAAAATGTGGAACGTCGAGCTGGATTCCCCGCAGGAGTCCGCAACTGTCTAAACGCGATCGGCTACCCCCGTGAAACTGACAATTTGCGCCATTGGCCGGCTGAAACCCGGACCCGAGCAGGATCTAATCAACCGCTATGCCAAACGGCTGCGCTGGGGTCTGAATATCGTTGAACTGGAAGAGAAAAAGAAGCTATCTCCGGTGAAACTTAAACAACGGGAAGGACAGCTACTCGCTGATGCCTGCCCGGACGGAGCGGTCATCGTTGCCCTGGACGAACGCGGCAAACAGCTTTCCAGTCTGGGTTTCGCCAACAAGATCGGAGATTCGCAGGACCGAGGACGGGATATGGCATTTCTGATCGGCGGCGCCGACGGTCTAGCATCAGATCTGCGGAAGCGGGCGGACTTCGTTCTATCCCTTGGGTCCGCGACATGGCCACATATGCTAGCCCGAGTAATGCTGATCGAACAGATCTACCGGGGGCAGGAAATCCTGGCTGGGAACCCTTATCACCGGGAATGAGACCCCGAAGAACGCGTTAAGTTTCGTGCCAATTACGGCGTTTTGACCTATATATTTCCCGTGCACGCGAGAAACGGATATGAATGACAAAGCGTTACGGCCAGTGCGGCCGGTGGTTCTCTGCGTTCTTGATGGCTGGGGCCATCGGGAA
>CAJWUK010000155.1 GCA_913047365.1 uncultured Alphaproteobacteria bacterium
ATAACCTCGCCGACATCAGAAAAGGTTGTAAGCGCCATCGAGGAGCAAATTGCCCCCGCGACCAAGAATTAAGCACCGTACCAATGGGTTAGGGTTTTTCATGCAGATAACCTGCTGGCAGGTTCGTGCCGACCGCTATATCCCGACGATGGAAGCCGACACGTTCCTGTCATTACGTAGCTTTTTTAATCCAGTCCTTGCGGCTCATTTCGATAATTGTGGCCTTCATGTTGCGGCCATTTCGCAGCGAATCATCTCAGAAGGCTGGGTAACCAAAGGGCAAGTGCCGGGAAGATGATCAGCAGGGTCAGCCGGGCAATATCGGCGACGAAGAAAGGTGCGATGCCAGCGAAAATCGTCGACAGATCCACATCTTTGAGCATGGACTTCAGGATGAACGCGTTGATTCCGACCGGAGGTGTGACCAGGCTCATCTCGACCGCGATTACCAAGAACACGCCGAACCAGATCAGATCGATGCCCATGGCCTCGACGATCGGGACGAAGATCGGCACAACCAGGAGGATCATTGCCAGGCCCTCGATGAACATGCCGAGCAGGATCAGTATTCCGAGGATTGCGAAGATCGAGACGGTCGGGCCAGCATCGAGACTGGTGACGAAGGCGGAAAGGGTATCGCCGACACCGGTCAGAACGACGAACTGATTGAGCACCAATGCGCCGAAGATGACAGCAAACAGCATTGCCGTGGTCTTGCCAGCATCGAAAAGAGACCGGTAGAGCCCGTGCCAAGACATGCGCCGGCGACTGATAGCAAAAAGAAGCGCACCCAGCGCACCGGCAGCGCCGGCCTCGGTCGGCGTGAACACCCCGAAAGAGATGCCGGCCATGATCATCAGGAACAGCGCGAGCACCCCCCAGACCGACACCAGCGTTCGGAACCGGGTCCGCCAGTCGCTGCGATCTGCGCGCGGGCCGAGATGAGGGCGGATCGTGACGACCGTCTGCACGACGACTATGTAAAGAAAGATTGTGACTAGGCCGGGGATGATGCCGGCGATGAAAAGCTGTCCCACGTCGGTCTCGGTAAGCAGACCGTAGATGATGAACGCGTTGCTGGGCGGAATAAGGATGCCCAGCGTTCCGCCCGCGGCGATAGTGCCGGCGGCCAAGCTGTCGCCATACTTATAGCGGCGCATTGATGGCAGCGCGACTTTGGACATTGTCACAACGGTCGCCACAGAGTTTCCGGAGACCGCGGCGAACCCACCGCTGGCTGCGACAGTCGACATGGCGAGGCCGCCGCGGAAATGGCCTAGCCAGGCATGAGCTGCGTCGTAGAGATCATCTGACAGACGGGCCTGGGTGACGAAAGCCCCCATCAGCATGAACAGGGGTAGCACCACGAAGGCGGGCGAGATAGCGATGTCGAAGATCGTGGTGCTCGCGCCCATCAACGCTGCCTGCGGGCTCCGCACCATTGAGGTGCCAACCACCCCGACCAAGAGCATCGCGAAACCCAGGGGCACGCGCGCAAGCAGCAGAAGGATGAGCCCGGTAAAGCCGATCAGGGTTGCGGTCATGTCGGTTTTGCGCCCCGTATCCGATCAGCTTCGCGCGACCAGCGAGCGGATCAGGTTGCGTAGGATCAGCAGACCCGAAATAAGCGCAAGAGCCGCGAAGATATAGGCGAAGGGCCAGATCGGAATGTCGATCATCATATGCTGGGTCCTGTCCTCCAGGCTGATAGTGCCATAGGAGTACATGCGTTCGGCGATGAACAGCGTTGCCGCGATACTGATCACATGGACCAAAAAGGCCTGAATCAGCTTGGTGCGGCCGCTGATCCAGCGGTCCAGCAGACCCACCGTGATGTGTTCCTCGTCCTTGCTGATAATTGGCAGGCCGCAGAACACGGTTAGGCCGAGCAACAACCCGACCACCGCCAGACCCCAGGGCAGGGGCGCATTAAAAAGATAGCGTAGGACGACATCAGCGCTACCGACGAGCAGCATCAGCCCGATGAAGAGGGCGACCAAGAAACGCATCGGGCCGCCGGCCTCATCGGGATTGTCGGGTTCGTTCGGCTCGGTGTCCGTCATGGTTCGAACCGACTTTCACCAGGCCTTACTTGAAGTCCTTCAACTGCTGGCGGTAGAACGCCAGGGCGGCCGGGCCATCGACGCCACGCTGCTTAGCGCGGTCCAGCCACTGGTCAGTGAACTGGGCGGTCTTTGCCTCGACAGCGGCCACGAACGCGGCGTCTGCTTTGCGAATCACGACGCCGGCCTCGGCCATCTTTTTGCGCGCGGCGGCGTTGCGACGATCCCATTCGCCGGCGACGCTGCGTGCCATGGCTTCACCCATATACTTCTCCATAATGGCCTGGTCGTCGGCCGACACGGAGTTCCACTTGTCGAGGTTCAGAATCGGCGTCCAGGCCAGCGTGAAGAACGCACCGGGATAGATCAGGCCATGCTTGATGAACTGGTCGACCTTCAGGACGGTCACCAACGCTGCCGGTCCGGTCATGCCGTCAACCACCCCTTTGGACACCATCGGGAAAATCTGCGCAGCGGTCGATGGCACCGGTGCCACATCGAATGCCGCGAGTATGTTCGCCGACAGGCCTGCACCGGTCCGCAGCTTCATACCTTTCAGGTCTTCGAATTTCTGAACCGGCTTGTCGATGGTCCAGACGTTTTCACCAGAGAAGCTGTAGAGTGAGGCGAGCTTGGCTCCCTTGAACTCATCGGCTTGTTCGAAGAATTTCTTGTATGTGCGCCAGGACGCTACCGATTGTGCTGTCGCGGACGGTGTGTGTCCGGTCAGGCGGCTGACTTCCGGCAGCCAAAGGCGTTTGCGCTCAAACCCAGTGTGCAGATAGGCCGCGTCCACGACCCCTTGGGTTACCAGATTCCAGTTGCGCGGCGGTGGGCCGACCTTGCCGTTGGTGAACTCGAATTTGACCCGGCCATTGGTCTCGCGCTCGACATTCTCCTTCAGGAATACCCAACCGTGGCTGTTGTTAGGATACTGAGGCGGCGCAAAGATATGTACCAGAAACGTGGTGTCGGCCTGGGCCGGGACACCCATCCCGGCGGCGGCAGCGAGCGCTGCGGTTGCGCCCAGAATTGTGGCTTTGAGTTTCATGGTTCCCTCCATTTTTACCTGTATTTGTCCTGTTTTCGTTGGTTATCAACCAGCACTTCCGTGTTTGCCGATCACCCAGCCCTGTTGTGAAAGGTGCTCCCTGCCGGCTGCGATCGGCAAGGACTCGAGTTCGGTCGCCATCGTGTCGTTGAACCGATTAAGGAATCCAAACATGGCGACGACCGCAACGATCTCAACGATCTCGGCATCGGAGTAGTGCTGCCGGAGAATCTCGAAGTCTCGATCGGTGGTGGCGTTGGGTGTCTGGGCGGCACCCTGTGCGATCCGAAACGCAGCACGCTCGCCTGCGTTGAACAGATCGCTCGTCTCATAATCCCACAGCGCGGCTTGGCGCGCGGAATCGATGCCAATATCGGTGCCGAAATAGGCATTGTGCGCGGCGCAGTAATTACACCCGGCCGACATGCTGGTCACTTGCGCGATGAGAGTCTTTAGTTCTTCGCTGACGAGGCCGTTTCCCACGAGCGTGGCCCGGAAGTTGACCCAGGCGAGGGCGACGTCCGGTCGGTGGGCCAGCGTCAGAACGAAATTGGGAACGTCGCGCCCGATTTCAGCGTTGCTCCGGGCGAACTCCGCAAGCTCGGGGGCGTCGGCGAGCCTCTTGGGTTCAATACGCGGCATACCCCACCCATTTGTTGCCCCGCGGACGGCTTGGTTGTAACGGGGCAAACCGTAATTCTCTTAATTGGACAATTACCCTGACACAGTAGGGGCGTTGTCCGCAATGATGCCCACCGCTGGTTCAGCTCGTCCGCCCGTCATGCACGGACACAAACAGTTCGCACGGGCTGTCGGAACGGTTGCTCCAGGCATGGCTACCGCCAAGATTGACGACCGTATCGCCCTTGGACAGGTGAACCTCTTCTGTATCGAGCACCAAGGTTACCTCTCCCGACAGCACCAGAATGTAATCGAGCGTGCTTGTCTGCTGCATATAGGGGTGCCGTGCCCCGTCTCCGAGGCGGGATGCCCCGGGCGCACCCATTGCGGCGAAATAGTCCGACACTTTCTCGTCGGTCAGTCCGTGCCGATACCAATCCTCGGGCGGGATGGTCACAAAACTTCCTACGGACCCGCCGGCCGGCGGCTCTAGCGTGTGGGGCAGGTGCAAAGATTCACGCACGCCCGAGATCGGGGCGGGGGTCCGCTCGGTCACCCAGAACCGGGTATAGGCGAAACCGGGCCGCGCCGGGTCCATACGCACATCGGTGGCAGCCTTGTCCTCGTAAATCACGGCGTTGCCGTCTTCGTCTCCGGCAGCGATGATACGGCGGACCTCCCTGGGGTCCTTACTAGTCATCGCCACCTCCGTTTGTATCGTTATACGCGTCCCCTCCGATCATCACGAATAGCATGTTGTTAGCGCCCCGCGTGCTGTCCCAGGAGTGAAAGTGACCCAACTGGACGATCACGTCCCCGGTTTCCATGACGAAGTCGTCATCTGGTAGCACATGGATGCGTTCACCCTCGGTGACCACGCCATAGTCGACGGTGCGGGTGCGATGCATGTTCCAGTGGCGGTCGCTCTCCATCTTCTCAGACAATCCTGTCACATTCATGGTTGCGAAATGATCATCGGCGGCGCCCTGCTGGATTGTGTCCGTGTTTTCCTTGTAGGACTGGATAACCCGGAAATGTGCGCCGTCCGGCGGCGGCGAGTGGCTCATGGCCCTGTCGCCCCCGTCATGATGATCGGACAGGTCAACGGGGCAATTGTCGAAGGTCCAGATCTCATTAAAAAAGATTGTAGAACCGCCGCCACGTTCATGCTGATGCGGATTGCGGCTGTCAAAAACGACTTTTGACTTGCCGTCCTCGCCGTTGCCGACAACCACGCGACGCGGTGGTACTGGATTATTAGCCATTTGCGATGTTTCCCCAGGTTATCGTTGCTGCAATTATCCACGCGCCAAGCGACAGGCTGCAAGCTCGGAATGTCCGACGCGCGTGAGCGCCGCATGGCCGAAACTTCTATAAGCAGCATCAGGGGAAGGCAACGTACGAGAACGACTTAATTTGTAAGGTTCTGGGTACTTGATAACTTTTTCTCTTCTGCGTCACTAGCCCAAGTTATACGCTTGGTACCAAGCTCGTCTGAGCGGCTTTAAGCAGACCAGATTAAACACTTTCGGTGAGGGAGGGGAATATGGGTAAAATAAATATTTTAAAATACATCTTTGTTATATGCGTGGCTCTTTCTGCATCAACTCATGCAGAAGCCATTGAAGTCAAATTCGGAAAGAAGTTTTTTGATTATGGGAATGGCGCAATAAACTTGGACCGCGTGACTTATATCGACCATGAAATTACGTATCGGATAACCTGGTCTGGAGATCCAGTAGACGAGTTCTCTAAAGAGTATGGGCCGATCTCCGCTACACAGGAAAATATAAATAGCACCCTAGATCTCTTAGATGTTGATAGCTTAAAATTCACAATGTTTTACTACGTAGAGATATCGTCCTCTATAAAGTTCGATAATTTTAATCTCGTTATACTTCCAAAAGAAAGATTTTTAAAACTACCAGATCGAGAAAAGTGGGAAGAGATACCTGAAGAATTAGGTTTTTTTGACTTTGTGTTGGCAATCTCTGAGGTTCTTGAAATCCCTGTTGAAGAAATCGTTGATACCAATCTAGAGGAATTGAAAACGGAAGATTTGTCGCGTATCAAAGAGGGATTAAATGACACATTAGGAACCTATAAAGCTATAGTTCGTTAGAGAGTGGGAAAGGTTTGGTTTTCTGAGCGTCATTAGGTCTAGTCGCCAGCCAAATGGGGGCCTACAGGCACTATCTTGCGTCGGGCCTGATGCCCGGCGCGTTTTTTTATGCCTTCTCGACAAATCGTTGGTCAAAAAACGCTGCGTAATGACCATAAAAGACCTTCAGGTAGGCGCAGAAAACCCAGGAGGAGGCAATGTTGGATCAACCCAGAAAGCCAAACAAAGCGAAGGACGGGTCGTGGAGCGAGGTGCGCGACGGCTTTCGCATCGACTGGGATGTGCCAATCGAGATGGACGACGCTCTGGTGCTGCGAGCCAACATCTACCGGCCCCTGAAAGACGGCAAATATCCGGTGATTTTGTCAAATG
>CAJWUK010000156.1 GCA_913047365.1 uncultured Alphaproteobacteria bacterium
ATCCGCCGTTTCTGGGAATCGACCTCCAGCACCATGATATCCACTTCCTGGCTGGTGGAAACGATTTTGCCGGGATGGACGTTCTTTTTCGTCCAGCTCATTTCCGACACATGGACCAAGCCTTCCACACCGGGCTCCAGCTCCACGAAGGCGCCGTAGTCGGTGATGTTACTGACGCGGCCAGTGAACTTGGTGCCGATCGGATATTTCAGCTCCACCCCTTCCCACGGATCCGCATCTAGCTGCTTCATACCTAGCGAAATGCGCTGGGTTTCGGAGTTATAGCGAATGACTTGAACCTTGACGGTCTGGCCGATCGACAAGGCTTCGCTGGGATGATTGATCCGCCGCCATGCGATATCGGTAACATGCAGAAGGCCGTCGACACCGCCGAGATCGACGAAAGCGCCGTAATCGGTGATGTTTTTGACCATACCTTCGAGAATCTGGCCCTCCTTAAGATTAGCCAGCAATTCGTTGCGCTGCTCGGCGCGGGATTCTTCCAAAACCGCGCGGCGGGAAACGACGATGTTTCCGCGGCGGCGATCCATTTTCAGGATCTGGAACGGTTGCGGGGCTCCCATCAGCGGTCCGACATCGCGGATGGGGCGCACATCGACCTGGCTGCCGGGCAGAAAGGCGACAGCACCGGAAAGGTCGACGGTGAACCCGCCCTTGACGCGGCCAAAGATGGTGCCGGTAACGCGTTCGGTTTTCTCGAAGGCGATTTCAAGCTGCGTCCACGCCTCTTCGCGGCGGGCGCGTTCACGGCTGAGAACGGCCTCTCCGATCTTATTTTCCATCCGTTCCAGATATACGTCGACGACATCGCCAACGTCGATCTCGGCGGCCTGTCCTGGTGCACCGAATTCCTTCAGGGGCACGCGGCCTTCGGACTTAAGCCCAACGTCGATCAGTACATTGTCGCCGTCGATGGAAAGAACGGTCCCTTTGATGACCGAGCCCTCGGTAAGTTGGCCATTGCCGAAGCTTTCTTCGAGAAGTGCGGCGAAATCTTCTGTTGGGGCTGCGCCTGCAGCGGTTGAGGTGTCAGTAGCCATTTTGTGTCCTGGTTATCCCTTTCCGGAAACGAAACGAGGAAATACGGGCGGACGGCATTTGCCCCGCCGGCCCGAAAGACCCCGTAATCTGTACCATTTGTCCTGCTATCGGATGATGGACATTGCCTCGGCGAATGCAGCATCTGCGTTTAGATTTGTCGTATCGATGACAGACGCGTCTGCTGCGGGTGCCAGAGGTGCGACTGATCGGGTGCGGTCCCGTTCGTCGCGCTCCTTCATATCCTGCAAAACGCGCGAAGGTATACTCTCAACGCCCCGATCCTGCAACTCTTTAACGCGGCGATCCGCCCGCACCTGAATATCGGCGTCAACGAAGATTTTATGATCTGCCTCCGGGCATATGACAGTGCCGATGTCGCGTCCGTCCAGAACGGCGCCCGGCGCACCACCGGGGGGCGCCGCTGCAAATCGTCGCTGTACCTCTACCAGGGCTTCCCTGACCTGAGAATTAGCCGCAACGATTCCCGCCGCCCTAGTAGTTTCCTCGTCCCGAAGGACGGGATCGTCAAAATCCGTTGTGGCGGCATCAAACGCGACAGCGTGTGCGGCGGCTGTTTCCGCGTCGGCCGGGTCTTCTCCGTCGCGCAGAAGCTCAAGGCCGATGGCGCGGTACAAAAGCCCGGTATCCAGATAGGCGTAGCCCAGTTCGGCCGCGATCCGTCGGGCAAGCGTACCCTTGCCGCTGGCCGCCGGTCCATCGACCGCGATGACGACGATTTCAGACAATTTTCCCGCCCAATCCGATCATCAGTTCGATAAAGCAGGGGAATGAGGTCTCGATTGCCGCAGCATCGTCAATTGTGACGGGCGCCTCCGCCGCCAGGCCCATGACGAGAAATGCCATGGCGATGCGGTGATCGAGATTGACCACGATTTTCGCGCCGCCGGGAGGCGGCGTTCCATCCCCGCAGATGACAATGTCATCGCCATCCGCCCGGACATCCACGCCGCAGGCTGCAAGGCCATCGATGATAGCGGCAAACCGGTCGCTTTCCTTGACACGCAATTCAGCCAGTCCGCGGAACCTGGTTTCTCCATCTGCGAACGCGGCGGCAATGGCAGCAATGGGGTATTCGTCGATCATCGATGGCGCGCGGTTGGCAGGGATGTCCGCACCCTTTAGTGCGCCGAACCGAAACACGATGTCGCCAACGGCCTCTCCCGCGGAGTCCCGTCGATTCATTATTTCTATGTTTGCCCCCATATCGATTAGCGTATCGAACAGTCCGGCGCGAAGGGGATTTAGCCCGACATTCTCAACAGTGATTTCAGAGCCGGGAATCAAGAGTGCCGCCACACCCGGAAAAGCCGCAGAGGAGGGATCCCCGGGCACGTCCACATTCACGGCGGTCAGTTCAGCAAACCCGTCGACGGAAATTTTTCTCCCGCCGGCACCGCTGTCCTCAACCGAAATTGCAGCGCCAAAAGATTTCAACATGTTTTCGGTGTGATCGCGGGTTGCTTCACGCTCTCTAACGGTCGTGCGCCCGGGCGTGTTCAGCGCAGCCAGCAGAACAGCCGACTTTACCTGGGCGGACGGCACCGGCACTAGATACTCCACGGGGATCGGCTCGCCGGTTCCACGAAGTCTCAGGGGCATCCGGTCACCCTCCTCTGCCTCGAAATTCGCCCCCATCAGGCCAAGTGGATCGATCACCCGACCCATGGGGCGTGACCGCAGGGATTCATCGCCGGTGATTGAAACCGAAATTTCCTGTGTCGCTAACAAGCCGAGCAAAAGGCGCGCCGCGGTTCCGGAATTGCCGAGATCAATTTCACCGTCGGGCGGCACAAAGCCGCCGGGACCCACGCCCTCGATCAGCCAGTTACCGTTTTGTTGCTGGATTCGGGCACCCAAAGCCCTCACCGCTTCGGCCGTTCGTAAAACATCGTCTGCTTCCAGCAAACCCGAAATACGCGTCTGACCCACTGCCGCCGCGCCGATCATCAGCGCCCGGTGTGATATAGATTTATCGCCAGGCACACGGATGGTGCCGGACAAAACGTTCCCTGGTTTGGAGCCGATTTGCGTCACGGGCAGGTCCTGAAGTTGGCGGTAGGGCGGCTGTCGTCGAGCGAATTAATTAACATGATCTTCGAACATTCGGACATAACATTAATTTTGGTTTTGACAGACCCCGCCGAACATGGCAAAGGCAGCCGTCCGAAACGGATATATTGATTGGAGAATATCTTGGCGAAGCCGGAATGGGGGCTGAAGCGGACGTGTTTGAGTTGCGGCGCGCGTTTTTACGACATGCAGCGCGACCCGATTGTCTGCCCGACTTGCGAGACCGAGTTTGATCCGCTTGCACTTGTAAGGCCGCGACGTGCCCGCGCCGCAGCCGCAGCCAGCCGGGCAAAGGTAAAGGCCGAAGCGGATAAAAAACCCGCGGAGGAAACGTCCGAAGAAAGCGGAGATGACCTGCTTGTTGATGACGACGTACACGATGACGATATCGATCTGGGTGACGACGATGACGATCTCATCGCGGATGAGGACGAAGACGATATCGATGAGGACCCAGATGTATCCGATGCATTGGGTAATGCCAAAGAATAAGACCGGACAGAGACAGTTAGGAAGAATTTGGTTGCAGGCGCGCAATCGCCTTTTTAGAGTGCGCGCCGCAATTCCGGGCCATTAAACGGCCGTAAGGAAAATTGGGGCCATAGCTCAGTTGGGAGAGCGCTTGAATGGCATTCAAGAGGTCGTCGGTTCGATTCCGATTGGCTCCACCAAATAAAAGGCCCGGCTTTGCCGGGTCTTTTTTTATGAACGGGACTGCGGGGGAGGCTAACACTCTGTTAACCGCGGACGTTCACCGCGATTTAAAGCGACCTGCCTAAACTACAATAGGTTTTACCCTGCTGCAGTTTTACCAACGCGCGTATCAACAAATTATCGGCCGAAGGGTTCAAAAGAATGCAGATTGATCTTTTCGATCATCATACTGGCTATCATTGCTATAGCGGGTCGATGGTTTGCATTAAACAATGCGGGGAATGCCACTCTCCAGCGCGGAGAGAGCGCCAACCCGAAAGATTAAGAAGTCACGGCTGCGGGCACCACCTTTATAGGTATTCTGACGGAACGCGAGACCACCCGATTTTTCGCTTCCGATAGAAGGCTACCGCCGACACCCTTCACTCTGCGATGACGCCGGATGTGATCACCTACACCATGGATCATTAGGTAAGCGAAATCCTGCGTAACATGTCCCCCGGCAACGCACGTCACCTTCCTGTCAACGACCGGGGCGGCCGTTAGGCATTCTGAACCTTCGGGATATCCTCTGGGCTCATGTTTACACCCTGTAAAGAAAAACCAGACACTGCTGAATCTATTTTCTGCCTTGGACTAAGGTCACGGCCATACACCCACCCAATTTAGCAACTATGTACCCGCCATGGTATTACTTGAGGGAGATCCTCCACCGGAGTCCTTCATGACCACCCTGACAGAAACCCTCCAAGAAATTGTCGTCGCAAACCGGATCCTGGCACGGGAAGACGTGGTGGATGCATTCGGACATATCAGCGTGCGTCATCCGGCCAACCCGGATCACTATCTGATGGCGCGGTCACGAAGTCCGGAACTGGTCACGATGGGCGATATCATGGAATTCAGGCTGACGGGCGAGATCGTCGGTGACGATGACCGCAAGCCCTATGCAGAACGGCATATTCATGGTGCCATTTTTGAACGCCGCCCGGACGTATATTCGGTCGTTCACAATCATTCCCACGCCATCATCCCATTCGGCGTGACCCAGACGCCCTTGCGGCCGCTGATGCATGTAACCGGCGTGATCGGTAAACGCGTCCCTGTCTGGGATATCGAAGACAATTTCGGGGGAACCTCTTTGTTGGTCACGAACATGGACCAGGGCCGGGACCTGGCAAAAAAAATGGGAGACGCACGGGTGGTGCTGATGCGGGGCCACGGATGCGCCATTGCGGCGGAAAGCATAAAGGCAGCGGCCCTGACGGCGGTCTACACCCAGGTCAATGCCAAGCTTCAGCTTCAGGCTATGCCACTGGGGGATGTAAAGTATCTAAGTGCCGAGGAAATCGAGCTTACGCCGGAAACACTTGTCGGACCGCTCGCAATGGAACGTGCCTGGGAATTTTTTGCCCGCCGCGCAATAGACGGCGAATTCTGATCTTCACAAACGGAACCCGCTGAATGTCCGGCGTCGAGAACTTCTCGCCGGTGGATTTCGCCCGACAGGACGAGATGCCGGATGAAATGTTCTACAGCGTGGCGCGACTGGTGACGCATATCGACGAAGATGCATGTCATGCGTTACGGGATTTCTACCGGTTACACATGGCGCCGGGAATGACAGTGCTGGATTTGATGTCGAGCTGCGTTTCCCACCTGCCTGACGAACCAAAACCCCTAGGGGTAACTGGGCACGGAATGAACCTGCAGGAACTGAAGGCCAACCAGCAACTGGATGACTATTTCATTCAGAATTTGAACAAATCGCCCAGCCTGTCGTTTGACGATGCGGAGTTCGACTTGTGCCTGATTGCCGTTTCGGTTCAGTATCTGACTGACCCGGTACCGGTATTCAGTGAAAGTGCCCGAATTCTGAAACCCGGCGGCCGCCTGATCGTCTCTTTCTCGAATCGCATGTTCCCTACAAAGGCAGTGGCAATCTGGCAGGCCCTGGACGATCAAGGACGTTGTGGCCTTGTGCGCGAATACATGGTGCGTACCGGCAGGTTTGCCGATATTTCGATAACCGACATTTCACCTAACCCAGGTTATACCGACCCCTTGTTCGCGGTGGTAGGAACCGTTGGAAAGTAAATTCATATAATCCGATAAATAAAGATATAAAAAAGGATTTATAAAATTTCACAAAAAATTTAGCCTCTTCTGGATATTGGTTTTTATAAATATAATTTATTTTTATCATTTCTATTATATTATAATTAATTATTTAATTATATTTATTATAAAATTAATAAAGTATTTTAATTGTATTTATATAAAACAATCTGGAAGATATATTCATGAGCCGATTCTCCCCGAACCTTTCTTTTGACACATATGTCTCATATGTCGGGTTTGGGTTGATTAGATTGGTATTGTGTCGGATTTTTACGATCTCGCCCGTCAATTCGTC
>CAJWUK010000157.1 GCA_913047365.1 uncultured Alphaproteobacteria bacterium
TGGATCCGGCGCTCGTCGAAACGCTGGTAAATGCCGTCGGACGGGCGACTGCCCTGGAACTGGTTCTGGAAGGACGGCGACTGGCCACTGACGAAGCGCTAGCCCGGGGCATCATCACCCGCATCGCGCCCGAAGGCGGGCTGGATCAGGAAATCGCCGAAGCGGTCGACCGCATATGCGAAGGCGCCCCCTTGGCAGCCCGATTCAATCGGCGGGCGATCCGAAAGGTGGGCCTCTCCGGACCATCATCTGACGCAGAATTCAATGATGCTGCGTCCTACGGCGATACCGAAGATTACCACAACGCGTGGACGTCGTTCCTCGCGAAAAAGAAAGTCGAATTCAAGGGCCGCTAACCGATCCAACTTTTCGATTCCAATCCGGTTCTGATCCGATCGATGGTATCCGGATTTAAATAGTCCGCCACGCGACGGCGAACCGCAGCGGTATAGGCGGGATCGTGCCGGGTCGCCGACCACGCCGCCCCGTCCCGGGATTCAACCCACCATTTCGCGCACCAAGTCGTCGTCCTCAACCAGGTAAACCGTCTTAAAGGCGCGCACCCAGGGCGCACCCTTTCCGCGAGGTCATCGGGAATGGCATCGAAATATTCAGCATAGAACGCGGCCACCTGCTGGTCCGTCAGTTCCGTGGCGATATCGGGGTCCCACATGGTCGATGTGTAGACGGTGGCATGCGCCAGGTCGATCGCGGGCATCCCGTATTGTGTTTTCTCCAAATCGACGAAAAAGGCACGACCGGTGACGTCGACCATAAAATTGCCCGGATGCGTATCGGTGCCCACCAGCGCGATCGGGACATCTGAACCCGCCGCGGTTTCCGCGTAGCTGCGCGCCCAGGCGAGCTCCCCTTCCAGTATGGCAAGCGACTGCTTATCTATATCGGCGCGGTGCAGATAGGTTGATTGCGCTTCAATCACGTTAAGCGTGCTTCCGATCGGATCGTCATGAGACGGAAGCGGCGGGCGGGCACCCCGCTCAGGGACGGAAACTCCGTGGATAGCGGCCAACGCGCGCGCAATGGCGCCGATATCGTCCGGTAAATATGGCAGTTTCCCCTGCACTTCCTCTACCAGCAGCGCTCCCCACGGGATGCCCTTCATTGGCGGGATTGAACCGAATACCTGCGGCGCATGCCCACTGGCAGACGCGCGCCCGAAACAGGCGGCCTGGTATAACAGATTGTCTCCTGGCGCCTTACCCGCCAGGTTTAACCTGGGAATGCGCAGTACTGCATCTCGCCCTCTGACACGAACATGAGCGTGGACCAACCCCTTGGTATCGAGCGGGACAAGATCTTCGACGCCGATGTCTTGGAATCCCTCGACACCGGCAACCGCAATGGCGAGGGCATCAATATTCGCGCCGCCAATCTGCCACGCCCCCGCGTCCGTATTTCGGGCATTTTCCATCATTATTTATCGACACTGGGCAGACCGCGAAACCCTGTCAAGAAACACGTAAAATCACCTGCCTATCAGATTGTGCGGCCACTGGGCGAAGTCTATTCTTCACCCCGGATCGGGGGAAATTCGTGACAGGCAAATCAGATAACGCGGCCGGCGAGCGCAGCGCAGTACCTTATTGGCTTGCGCTGATCTTTCTGGTCTTTGCAGCCGTGTCGTGGGCCGGCAGTTCGGTTGCCGGACGGGCTGCATCGGGCAATGTACCGCCATTCACCCTGTCCTTTGTCCGCTGGTCACTCGTCGTGGTCTGCTTTCTGATGGTCGGCGGTGGCGAGACCTGGCGGCAACGACACCTGATCATCCAGAACTGGGGCCTGCTCTCGGCCTTTGGGCTATTCGGCGTCGTCGGATTTACCGTGCCTTACTACGTCGGGCTTCAGTACACGGTTGCGGTCAACGCCTCGCTGATGAACGCGTCGGGCACGATCTGGATTGTGATGACCGCCTTTTTGATGACCGGCGAACTGATCAGCAAAAAACAGGCCGTGGGCATCACCCTGGGTTTTTTCGGCACGCTGGCCATCGTTCTAAAGGCAGATCTCAGCCTGCTAAGCGGCTTTTCCATCAATATGGGGGATATCCTCGTTCTGGTCGGATTCTTTTCCTGGGCGGTCTACACGGTGATGCTACGCTGGAAACCCCCGGAACTGACCGAAATGGCTTTTCTGACGTCACTGACGATTTTCGCGGTTCTGATGATGTTCCCGCTGTATCTGATCGATTTGTGGCGTGGCGTTTCTTTCGAAATCAACGTCGATAACACGATCATCATTGGCTACGCTGTGATCTTTCCGTCCTTCCTATCCTACATCGTTTGGAACAAGGCGGTGCCCGTCGTCGGCGCCAGCGTGGCAGGCATGGCCCAATACCTGATCCCGATTTTCGGGGTGACCCTGTCGGTTCTTTTGCTGGGCGAAAGCATCAAGCCATACCATATCGCCGGGATAGTAGTTATTTTCATTGGCGTATGGCTGGTGACGTCGGGACGGCGTCCGGAATCAGCAAACAAAACAACGGGCGGAGAGACCGATGAACGTTGATGATTGCGTCCTGATCGCAGGCGCCGGCCCGGTGGGCATGACCACGGCACTTGCGTTGGCAAAAGCGGGCATTCCGGTAAAGGTGTTTGACGCCCTGGCCGAAATTCCGACCGACCACCGGGCATCCACCCTGCATCCGTCCACCCTGATGCTGGTGGAAGAGCTCGGCATGACGGAGATCCTGATCAACCGCGGGATTGAATCGCCGCTGTTCCAATGGCGGGACCGCGCAACAGACCGCATCGTAGCCGAATTTGATTACCGCGATATCTCCGACGTTCTGAAATTCCCATACGCCCTGCAGGTGGAGCAGCACAAAACGATTGAAGTCGCCCGCGACCTGGCGTTGCCGATGGATACTTTCACCCTGACCCGAGAACGGGAACTGGTCGACCTGCGTCAGGATGACGAAGGTGTCGAAATTAAGGTTCAGGCACCGGACGGGTCGATGGAAACCCACAGCGGCCGGTTCCTGGTCGGCGCGGATGGTGGACGATCGATCGTCCGCAAACAGCTTGGCATCGATTTTCCCGGGTTTACATGGGGAGAGCGGTTCATAATCGTATCGACCTATTACGATTTCGAAGAAGCCGCGGGATACAGATACCGCAACTATGTCGCCCACCCGGTGCAGTGGTGCGCTATGATCAAGGTGCCGGGCGACGAGGACGAAGGCGTGTGGCGCGCGCTGTTTCCCGCTTTCGGCGATGCTCCGGATGAACACGTCCTCAGCGATGAATGGATCCAGGCGCGGTTTGCAGAATGCTATCCTTATGATCCGCCGTACGACCTGCTGCACCGTAATCTATACAGCGTGCATCAGCGCGTGGCGGAAACGTTCTCGAAGGGCCGCGTGGCGATGGCGGGCGATGCCGCGCATGTGAATAACCCTCTGGGCGGCATGGGCATGAACAGCGGTATTCACGACGGGCTGAACCTGGCACAAAAACTGGTGGAAGCATGGCACGGCGCCGATCACGAGGCCCTGCTTGCCCGCTACGATCGCCAGCGGCGCCCGACCGCGGAAAAATACGTTCAGGCGCAATCCATTGCGAATAAGAAACTACTGGAAGAAAACGATCCGGAAGCCCGCGAAAAACGGCTGAAGGAACTGGAATTCACTGCCACCGACGTGAGCGCCAAGCGCGCCTATCTGCTCCGGGCGTCGCTGGTGCAGATGGTGGAAGAGGCCAACGCAATCGAATAATCCTGGTCAGGGATCACCCCCGGCCGTTCACCCTTCTTTCCCGTCGCGGATTCGGCGTTTTCACGGTACCACGGAGGGTGCAAATACGTTTGATTTTCTGATCGTGGGAGAGCGCTCATGCAGTGGCTGATTGAACGGGCGAAGAAAATCCGGGGCGAAATCACCGATGCGCTGGCGACGCTGGGATATCCGAAGGCGAACTAGCAGGGACCTTAAGAAGATCATGCAAGACAAGGCCGCAGGTAAACCCCCGAGCCAGGCCAGTATGCTTATTTTTTCAACGCTGGTGTTGTGCGCCGCCTTCGGCGAGGTGGCAACCGGGCTGGTCGTCCCCGCCATGCCGGCATTGGGCGAGATTTTCGTGAAGACGCCGGGAACGGTGCAACTCACCATCGTTTCCTTCGCGGTCATGTTTGCTGTGGGCCAGTTGTTCTTCGGACCGTTTTCCGATCGGAAGGGCCGCCGAACGGCTCTTTTGATCGGCGCCACCCTGACCCTGATCGGATCGGTCACGGCGGCCATGGCTGATTCAATTTGGCTGATCGTCATCGGCCGTGCAATTCAGGGCCTGGGCGCGGCATCGGGATACGTCGTCTCCCGCGCCATGGTCCGGGATATCTACGGTCCAGAAGGGGCGGCCAAGGCGATGGCGGCTCTGTTCGCACTCATGGCGGCGTCTTTCATGGCCGCGCCGCTGGTCGGCGGGTTTCTGCTGGAGGTTTCGTCCTGGCGCGCGGGTTTCTGGCTTGCCTCCGCCGCTGCCCTGTTCTGGCTGGCCTCCTCCCTTTTCGTGATCCCGGAAACCGGCACACCGGCGCCAGCCTCTGAAACGGAGGCGGTGCATTCGGTATATCTGGGACTATTCAGCCATAAGGGCTTTCTAGGTTTCATGCTGAGCCATTCAATAGGCTATGCCGGGCTATATTGTTTCGTGGCCGGCGCGCCTTTTTACTTTATCGACAGTCTGGAACTGAGCCCCTCCGCCTATGGGATAATTGCCGCCGTGGCGATGTCCGGGTTCCTGACGGGATCGACCGCCGCCCGCTATGCCATCCCCCGCTGGGGCATGCACCGGGTGATCATGGTCAGCCTGCTGATCATGCTGGGTGCGCCGGCGTTTATGATCGGGTTCGGTCTTTCAGGCCTGCTGCCGGTATCTGTCATCACGATCCTGCAATTCGCGTTCTGGTTCGGCGGCGGGTTCCTGGCACCCAATACGGCGGCCGGCGTAATGATGTCCCATCCAACTGCGGCAGGTGCGGCGGCAGCAGTTCTGGGGTTCGTGCAGATGTGCGCCGCCGGCGCGGTTTCTTGGGTGCAGGGCCTGATCTATGACGGCACCGTCTATCCGATGATCGGTATGCAGCTTGCACTTGGCGTCATTACATTCGTGATCTGGGTCCGGCTAAAGCGGCACACACAGTAACGCCCAATTACCCTAACACTCCCGCTCCGCTTCCAGCGATTCAGCCATTGCGTCCTGCCGCCGTCGCGCCCACCACCACAGGCCAAGTAACAGTAATGCGCCAGCCAGCACCGGTGCCTGAAACCCCATCACCTCCGCCAGCGAGCCCATTATCATCGCGCCGATCGCCGGCGCGCCGCGGCCGATCATGCCGTAAAGACTCATCACCCGGCCCCGCATGGCGGGATCGACCGCGTTCTGCAGCAGGGTCTGTTCGCCCACGCCCGTGATAATTACGGCGAAACCGGTGATCAGCAGGCAGAGGAGTGCGAAGCCGAACAGATTGGTTGCCGCAAAGCCGATCAGCGACAGGCCGAGCAATAGCAGTGCCACCACGACACGCGACGTCAACCCGACCACCTGTCCCCTCTGGGCCAGCCAGAAGCCGCCGACCAGGGCGCCGATGCCGGTCATGGATACCATAAGCGCGTACCCTTCCGCGCCTCGGCCGAACACCTCGTCGGCGAAACCGGAGAGCAGTTCCATATAGGGACGCCCGAAAATCGACACCGCGCCAAGGATGATCAGCATGCGAGCGATCCCTGCATGACGGACGGCATATTGGAAGCCGTCTACGATTTCGCGGGGCACCTCTCGAGCGGGCGTGCGCGCCTTGGTACTACGCGGATTGTCGAGACGAAGAAGAAACAGTGTGCCAATAAACCAGACATAGCTGATTGCGTTGAACACGAAGGCGAACGCAATGCCCCACCCGTCAATCAGTAGCCCGGAAATCATCGGGCCCGTGGCCCGAGCGGAATTGAAGGTCATGGAATTGATGCCTATGGCGGCGGACAGGTTTTCGCGGTGGATCAGATGCGGCACCAGCGCCAACCGCGCGGGCTGGTTGAACGACAGGATTACGCCGTGGGTCAGGACCAGTAGGAACAGTAGTTCCGGCGTCATCACCCCCGCAAAGGTCAAGGCCGCCAGCGCCACCGACTGGATCACCGCCAGTATCTGGGTGATCTTCATCAT
>CAJWUK010000158.1 GCA_913047365.1 uncultured Alphaproteobacteria bacterium
TCCGTGCAGTACCACCCCGAAGCAAGCCCCGGCCCCCAGGACAGCCACTATCTGTTTGGCCGATTCATCGAGATGATCAACAGGGGGTGAGGCTTAAACCCTCACCCCATCGTCCTCGGCACACACAGCACAATACGCGGCCAGGCCAGCAGGGCGCCTACGGTGATGACGTCGGCGATGAAGAAGGGACCGATGCCGCGGAAGACATCTGGAGCGGGATGGCAAGGGACTTGCCCCCTGCGTCTCTTAAATCCCTAACTGCTCCCGCAACGACGAAACAGTTCAGGCCGATGGGGGGCGTGATCGGGTAGATTTCGGCCATTTTGACCACGATAATGCCGGACCAGATAAGTTAGGGTAGCTGAAAATAAAATATCACACCGGGACTTTTGCATGGATTTTTCCCTGACCAACGCCCAGCAAGCCCTCGTCGAAGGCGTGACGCGGACCATAGCGGACTTCGGCGACGATTACTGGCTGGAACGCGACCGAGACGGCGGTTTCCCGCACGAATTTTACCGCACGTTGGCGTGTGGCGGCTGGCTGGGGATCGCGATACCGGAGGAATATGGCGGCACCGGGTTAGGCGTCACCGAGGCGGCACTGATGATGGCTGCCATCGCCGGGACCGGCGGCGCAATGGCGGCGGCGTCCAGCGTGCACATGAACATCTTCGGCCCCCATGCCATCGTGCAGCACGGCTCGGACGAACAGAAACAGCGCTGGCTGCCCGGCCTGATTGACGGCACTTACAAGATGTGTTTCGCCGTCACCGAACCGGATGCCGGGCTCGACACCACCCGCATCAAGACCCGGGCCGAGCGCGACGGTGATGACTATATCATCCACGGCCAGAAGATCTGGACGTCAACCGCGCAGGTAACCGAAAAGATCATGCTGCTGGCCCGCACCGCGCAACGTGACGACGACGCTCCCGCCAGCGGCCTCAGCCTGTTTTTCACTGATCTCGACCGGGACGCCGCTAGCGTGCGCGAGATAGACAAGATGGGCCGGAAGGCCGTGGATTCGAATGAGATCTTTTTCGACGGCATGCGGGTGTCTGCGGCCGACCGCATCGGCGAGGAAGGGAAGGGCTTCCGCTATCTGATCCAGAGCCTAAACCCGGAGCGGATTCTGGTCGCGGCAGAGGCGGTCGCCATCGGGCGCGGGGCCATCCATCGGGCGTCCGACTATGCCCGTGAACGCGTGGTGTTCGAACGCCCCATCGGCCAGAATCAAGCCATCCAGCATCCGCTGGCAATCTCCTGGTCCGAACTGGACGCCGCCTGGCTGTGCGCAATGAAGGCGGCGTGGCTTTACGACAAAGGCGAGCCCTGCGGAGTGGAGGCCAACACCGCCAAGTATCTGGCGGCAGAAGCCGGGTTCAAAGCCTGCAAGACCGCCGTCGCCACCCATGGGGGTATGGGCTTCGCCAAGGAATTTCATGTCGAACGACTGATGCGCGAAATCATGGTGCCGTATCTGGCGCCGGTCAGTCAGCAACTGGTGCTGAATTTCATCGCTGAGCGCGCGCTCGACCTGCCGAAATCCTATTGAAGAAAAAACCCGTGAACGCCCCTGAGATTCGCGTCGACGCCATCGAATTTTCCGAACATGTAATCCGTTTCCGCATGCCTTTCCGATATGGCATCTTAACCGTGCGCGAAGCACCGCAGTCTTTCGTCGCCGTCCGGATTTTGGACAGCACCGGACGCAGCGCGACCGGACGGGCAAGAGAAATTGATAGGTTTGTCTAGCGACGCGGTGGCCATCAATACGGTGACGGCATGGGGGCTACAGGTCAGTCCGAGCGCGACGCCCTCGCCGCTGACCATCCCGACCCTTACGAGATTTCGGGCAACCGGCTGTATCTGAAGATCGTCGACGGGATGATTTCGCTCGCCGGTCTAAACCGGCCCGGATTTAGCGCTTAAATCCGACTCTTCCCTTGCCTAAGCGCCCGAGTCGTGAGAAACACGGTTCGGTCCAATTCCCGCAATTGAACCACCCGATTTGATCCGACAACCGCGTGCGGCTGGCCAATTTTCGGCCGCAGGCAGGATGCCTGAACGACCGCGATGCCCAAACGTATAGATATCGACTCAATCCTGATCATCGGCGCCGGCCCGATCGTCATCGGCCAGGCCTGTGAATTCGATTATTCTGGCACTCAGGCATGCAAAGCACTGCGGGACGAAGGCTATCGCGTCATTCTGGTGAATTCCAACCCGGCGACGATTATGACCGACCCGGAATTCGCTGACGCCACCTATGTGGAACCGGTAACGCCGGAACTGGTCGCCAAGATCATCGAAAAGGAAAAGCCGGACGCCATTCTTCCTACCATGGGCGGACAGACCGGGCTTAACACTGCACTGTCGCTAGCCAGGATGGGCGTGCTTGACGCGCACGGCGTGGAGCTGATCGGTGCCAAACGCGAAGCAATCGACAAGGCGGAGGACCGGGAGAAATTCCAAGAAGCGATGTCGCGCATCGGGCTGGAAAGCCCGCGTGGGCGGGTCGCCCATACATTGGGAGAGGCCCATGGAGTGCTAGAGGAAACCGGCCTTCCCGCCATTATCCGGCCATCCTTTACTCTGGGCGGCACCGGCGGCGGCGTCGCCTATAACCGGGAAGAGTTCGAGGAAATCGTCAGGCGCGGGCTCGATGCCTCGCCCACGTCGGAAGTGCTGGTCGAAGAATCGATCATCGGCTGGAAGGAATACGAGATGGAGGTTGTCCGCGACAAGGCGGATAACTGCATCATCATCTGTTCCATCGAAAATGTGGACCCGATGGGCGTGCATACCGGCGATTCCATCACCGTCGCCCCGGCGCTGACGCTTACCGATAAGGAATACCAAATCATGCGCAACGCCTCGATCGCGGTGCTGCGGGAAATCGGGGTGGATACCGGGGGATCGAACGTGCAGTTCGCAGTCAACCCGCGAGACGGCAGGCTGGTGATCATCGAAATGAACCCGCGCGTGTCGCGGTCGTCGGCGCTAGCATCCAAGGCAACGGGTTTTCCCATTGCAAAGATCGCGGCCAAGCTTGCCGTCGGCTACACACTGGACGAACTGGACAACGACATCACCGGCGTTACACCGGCGTCGTTCGAGCCAACCATTGATTACGTGGTCACCAAAGTGCCGCGCTTCACCTTCGAAAAATTCCCGGGCACCGAACCGCTGCTGAGCACTCAGATGAAATCCGTGGGCGAGGCGATGTCTATCGGGCGCACCTTCCAGGAATCGGTTCAAAAAGCCATGCGGTCCATGGAAACCGGCCTGACTGGGCTGAACGAAGTGACAATCGCGGGTGCCGTGTCCGAAGACGGCGACCGGGATGCCATTGACGAAGATGCCGTTCTTTCCGCCCTGAACACACCCGGCGTAAACCGCATTCTGACCGTGGTTCAGGCCTTGCGGCACGGGTTGTCAGTTGACGCGATTTATCAGGCGTCGGGGTTCGATCCGTGGTTCATCGAACAGTTCCGCGGGATCGTGGACGCCGAAAACAGTGTTCGCGAAAACGGCCTGCCGAATGACGCCAAGGGTCTGCACGATCTGAAAGCCATGGGCTTTTCCGACGACCGTCTGACCGAACTCGCAGGTATTTCCGCTGCTGATGTCACGGCGAAGCGGAGGGAACTCTCCGTCCATCCGGTCTACAAACGGATCGATACCTGCGCCGCGGAGTTCGCGTCGCAAACGCCCTACATGTATTCGACATACGAAAATGCGGGATATGGCCCCGCCGAATGCGAATCCGAACCGACCGACCGCAGGAAGGCTATGATCTTGGGTGGCGGGCCAAACCGGATCGGCCAGGGGATCGAATTCGATTACTGCTGCGTACATGCGGTCTATGCGCTGGAAGAAGCGGGATACGAGACCATCATGGTCAATTGCAATCCGGAGACCGTTTCCACCGACTACGACACCTCGGACCGGCTGTATTTCGAACCCCTAACAGCCGAGGACGTGATCGAAATTGTCCGCAAGGAACAGGAAACCGGCGAAGTCGTGGGACTGATCCTGCAATATGGAGGACAGACGCCCTTAAAACTGGCCGCCGATCTGGAAGCCGCCGGGGTGCCGATCCTGGGCACGTCGCCCGATGCGATCGATCTTGCGGAGGACCGAGAACGTTTTCAGGCGCTGCTCAAAGATCTCAACCTGCGACAGCCAGCCAACGGAACCGCACGCAGCGAAAAAGAAGCGATCAGCGTCGCCACAGATATCGGCTATCCGGTGGTGATCCGGCCCTCCTATGTGCTTGGCGGACGGGCGATGGAGATCGTTCATGAGGAAGCGGGCCTGACGCGGTATATCCAGAACGCGGTGCAGGTATCAGGCGACAACCCCGTGCTGATCGATTCCTATCTGCGGGAGGCCATCGAAGTCGATGTTGACGCGATCCGCGATGTCGATGACGCGGTACACATCGCCGGTATTATGGAACATATCGAGGAAGCCGGCATTCATTCCGGCGACTCCGCCTGCTCGCTGCCGCCGCATTCACTGCCAGATTCGATCATCGAGGAGCTGCGTCGCCAGACGGAACTTCTCGCCCGCGGCCTCCAGGTCGTGGGATTGATGAACGTTCAGTATGCGATCAAGGACGGCACCGTATATATCCTGGAGGTTAATCCGCGAGCATCGCGCACGGTGCCGTTCGTCGCCAAGGCGACGGGGGTTCCCATTGCCAAGATCGCCGCCCGCGCCATGGCCGGCGAAAAGCTGGCCGACCTGCTGAAAGCATACCCCGCGGAAGCCGTAAACGGCCACATCGCCGTTAAGGAAGCTGTTTTCCCCTTCGCCAAGTTCCCTGGTGTCGACATCATTCTCGGGCCGGAAATGAAATCCACGGGCGAGGTGATGGGCATCGATGCTGATTTTGGCCGGGCGTTTGCGAAATCGCAACTCGGCAGCGGCACCTCGGTGCCTCTAGAAGGGAACGTCTTTATCTCCGTCCGCGACCGCGACAAGGACGCGATGATCGATTTGGGTCGTCAGCTGAAAGAGATGGGCTTCGGGCTGATCGCCACCGGCGGCACGGCGGCGGCTCTGAATGCGGCCGGTGTGGAGACCGAATTCGTGAAAAAAGTACACGAAGGCCGCCCCCATATCGTCGATTCCATGATTTCAGGCGATGTTCAACTGGTCCTGAACACCACGGAAGGGGCAAAGGCGATCGCCGATTCTTATGAACTTCGACGGTCGGCGCTGGTACGCAGAATTCCTTATTACACCACCGTTGCGGGTGCGAAAGCCGCTGTGGAAGCCATTTCTGCTATGCGCGTCGGCGGACTTGAAGTTGCGCCTCTCCAGTCTTATTTTACCCAACCGATTTAGCGTCAACCTGATCCAGGCACCGCGTACGGCCACTACCTAGGGCCGTTTGACCGCGGGTCAGGGTCTTTTTGTGCGAAGGAAGACGGAACGATGGAAAAAGCCCCGATGACGTTGGAGGGATACAATTCCCTGGAAGCGGAGCTGAAACGCCTTAAAACCACTGAACGCCCTGATGTTATAAAGGCGATTGCCGTAGCGCGCGAACACGGCGACCTTTCGGAAAATGCCGAATACCACGCCGCGCGCGAACGCCAGGCGTTCATCGAAGGTCGGGTTGGCACGATTGAGGATCTGCTGAGCCGCGCCGAGGTGATCGACGTGACGTCGATCAAAGGCAAGATCATCAAGTTCGGTGCGACCTTGCGCGTGGCCGACGAAGACACCGATGAAAAGACGACATACCAGATTGTCGGCGAACACGAAGCGGACATTAAGTCCAGCAAGCTGTCGATCACCTCACCCATGGCCCGCGCCATGATTGGCAAGACCGTCGGCGATTCTGTCGAGGTAACGACACCCGGCGGCACCAAGTCGTATGAGATCATCGCGGTAAAGTATAATTAGCCAGGCGTTTGTGCCTCAGCTCTCACTGAATCTCAGCTAAATTTGCTATACCTTATTCCCCAGGCTCGGGCCTTGGGAATAAGGTAAAGAGGAGCCCCTACCTATCGGCATCGCTATCCACATTGACGGGCACACCGAACGCGCGTTTGGACGTTCTAATGGCCA
>CAJWUK010000159.1 GCA_913047365.1 uncultured Alphaproteobacteria bacterium
TGCTGCTGTAAAGCCGCCGGAAAAACATATCGTCCGGCCCCAAATGGGTAGATATCGTCGGGTATTCTCGGGGGTGCGTATAGGCAATCGCGTGTGCGTTTCCGTCACCACGGCGGTGGATAATGACGGCGCTATCGTCGGGTGCGCAGGAGAGGTTTATCTTTTATGAGATAGAAGAGGCGTTGAGAGAGGCCGGCGCGTCTCTATCCGACGTTAGCCGGACACGGATGTTCGTCGTCGATATCGGTGATTGGGAAATCGTCAGCGCGTCCTATAACGAGACCTTTCAGGGAATGGGACCGGCCACTACGATGGAGCAGGTCTCGGCACTGATCGATCCCGGGATGCGGTTGGGAATTGAAATCGAGGCGGAATTGACCGGCGGAGGGGCTTAGTCTGCCACCTGCGCGGCCGGACCAGCCATCCGCAGCTTTTGCAGCGCCCGTATCTCCAACTGCCGTACCCGTTCCTTCGAAAGACCCAAATCCTTGCCGATCTTGTTTCTGCTCTCCCGCTTTTCTCCCAGAAATCGGCGCCGGATGATATGCCGTTCGCGCCGGGTCATAGCGGGTAGGACCGTCCGAATTTTCTTGACCAGCGCGAGCCTATCCCGCCGGGCGAACAGGCGTGTTTCAGGATTGTCGGGTACAGTGAACGCGCTTTGTGACACCTGCACTGCGTCGTCCAGGGGTTGGTCCGGGGTGCGCAAACGGTGCGCGAAGGCCCGAACGTCTTCGATCCGTGTGTTCAGCCTGTCCGCCAGCGCCCGGACACGGCTGTCGTTCCGGTCTTCCGCGCTGGACAGTGCCGGGCTGAAAAACATAGTTCTTTGCTGTGGTGTGGTGACGGATCGAACGATCGACCCTGATCGCAGCACGTAATCCTGGATCGCGGACCTTATCCACCACATGGCGAAGGTCGATAACCTCACCCCCCTGTCGGGGTTGAAGCGCTTAATCGCCTCCATCAGCCCGAGAACACCTTCCTGAACAAGGTCGGGCAGCGGACAGCCGGGGCGCCTGTAGCGCGCGGCTATCTTGATCACAAAGCGGAGCTGGCTGAGGACGAGCCGTTCACGCGCGCGCCCGTCTCCCGAGCGGCTTCGGCGGATCAGTGATCGTTCTTCCGACGATGAGAGCCGCGGTATTTTTTTCAGAGCCCTGGAAAGGTTGGAAGGGAGTGGCGCGCGCATTACTTCCCCGTGACATGATTTTGCCCGAATCGTCGCATACACTGCCGTATTGATCAACAAACTCCTTGCGGTTGTAATCTCTACTCTCAGCCAGGGACAAACCGGCTAAGGTGTTTTTGACGGAGGTTTCGATGGCGAAAAAAGCCAGCCCCAGACAACCAAATGCAAACCGCATACTGGATGCAGCGCTAATGCTGGCGGCAGAGAACCGATGGCGCGACGTGACGATGGAGCGGATAGCTGGGGAAGCGGGGGCGTCTCTGGCACGCGTCTATGAATTTTTCCCGTCAAAGGCGGCGTTTTTGACCCGTTTGATGCGTCGAATTGATGATCAAGTCCTTTCCGGCCACGACGCCGCCGATGCGGATGAACCTAAACGGGAACGACTACTGGATGTCCTGATGCGGCGTCTCGATGCTATGGCTCCCCACCGGCGGGCGATTGCTTCCATGCTACGGGACGGCGGCGTGGACCCGCTGGGTGCCGTCTGCTCTTTGCCGACTTTTGCGAAATCCATCGCCTGGTCCCTGGAAGCGGCCGGTATAAGTGCTTCTGGCCTTTTGGGAATAGCGCGGGTTAAAGGGCTTGCCGCTATTCACCTGACCGCTCTGCGTATATGGATGAAAGACGAAACTCAGGACTTGTCCGAGACAATGGCATATCTGGATCGCAATTTGCGCCGGGCCGAACGCTTGATGGCGTTCATGTCCGGTATTTCTGGCACATTGCAGCGCGATAAAAGTGATTAATTTCTGGTATAAATTTATCAACATGTTGAAAAAAAACCTTATTAAAATTGTGCACTGCAATATTTTTTATTGAAATATTGCAGTGCACACAATATATAACCTGCATAAGTTCATTAAACGACACACTCGAACAGTAGGAGCCAATTATGGCAACTAACAGAAATACGAACGGTGCAATCTTCCCCGAATGGGATTTTTCGAAGGTCTGGGCTGACGTGAAAATACCGGAATTGAACGTCGATGCGTTGATTGCGGCGCAGCAGAAGAACATCGAAGCAATGAGCCTGGCTAACAAGGCCGCGATAGAAGGCTGGCAGGTGTTCGCTAAGAAGCAGGCCGAGCTTTGGCAGTCCGCTGTCGAAGATACCGGTGCGCTGGCTCAGGACGTTGCTTCCGCCAAGGAACCGGCTGACAAGCTGGCAAAGCAGACCGATTTCGCGAAATCCGTGATGAAGAGCGGTCTTGCCAATGCTCGCGAAGCCCAGGAACTGGCGACTAAGACGGCCAACAAAACGGTCAATATCGTTTCCAAGCGGCTGGTCGAAGGAATGGATGAAGTCGTTTCCTACGTCGAGACGGTTCAACCGAAGGCCGCTGCCGCGAAATAACACCGGTAGACGTTTCTATACAAAAACCGCCGTACCCGACTGGGGGCGGCGGTTTTCTTTTATCCCGGGCTCGGATACCACTGCGTGCCAAACTACCGACAACCTGGGAGGCAAAAAATGACAATTTCTTTCGCCGATTTTCTGAAAGTTGATGTCCGGGCCGGGACGGTACTTCGCGCCGGGCCCTATCCGGAAGCAAGGAAACCTGCGATCAAACTCTGGATCGATTTCGGCCCGGAAATCGGAGAGAAGAAATCCTCCGCCCAGATCACCCGGTATTACGATCCCGAGACACTTCCGGGCAGGCAAGTCGCGGCCGTGGTGAATCTCTCGCCACGTCAGATAGGAAAATTTATGTCGGAGGTCTTGGTGCTTGGCTTTCCGGACGACGACGGCGAGGTCGTTCTGGTCAACATCGACCAGGATATTGCCAACGGCGCACGGTTGTTTTGATCCGTTTCTGCGGCAGCACTAGCCCTCTCCTCCTCCCGGCCACCCAATCGGATGATCCCGTGGGTAGCCGGGAGGAGGAGAGGGTCGGCGCGATTTACACAGTCTGGCTTAGACCGGCAGACGTACCCGCGCGCGCAACCCGCCCAGCGGCGATTCTTCCAGGACAATGTCGCCGCCGCTGCCCCGGGCAAGATCCCTGGCAATGGAAAGACCTAGCCCGGTTCCACCGGTTTTCGGATTTCGTGACGCATCCAGCCGGTAAAACGGCTTGAAGACCGCTTCGCGCAGATCTTCGGGAATTCCTGGCCCGTCATCATCGACGAGAACTTCCACCAGGTTGCCCCGCCGTTCGGCATGCACCTCCACCTTGTCCGAATGGGTGGTCGCGTTGACGACAAGATTTGTGAAACAGCGGCGGATTGCGTTGGGACGCATGTAGAACCGCAGTTCGCGGTCGGTTTCCAGCGTGACGTTGCCGCCGGATGCGCCGGCACTGCGGACAACCGAGCCCAGTATTACTGAAAGGTCGTTTTCCGAAACTTCTTCCGTTCCCTCGCCGCGCGCGAAAGACAGAAACTCTTCCACCATAATCTCCATTTCGCGGAGATCTTCTTCTAGCTCCTTGACCTTCGGCGACTCCTCCAGCAGGGCGAGCTGCAGTTTCATGCGGGTCAGGGGCGTCCGCAGATCGTGGGATACACCGGCCAGCATTTCCGTACGCTGGGTCATCGCGTTGTTGATCCGGCTTCTCATCCGTTCGAACGCGGCTGCCGCGCGCCGGATTTCTGTGGCACCTTCCGGCTTGAAACCGGGAACGTCGCGTCCTTTGCCGAAGCTGTCTACGGCATTGGCCAATCGACGGATCGGGCGTACCTGGTTGCGCATGAATATTGTTGCGATGGCGAACAGCAGCAGTGACGTCCCTACCATCCACATCACGAAAATATATGTCGTCGAACTGAAAAGGCGCTGGCGCGAAACGAAAATTTCTATGACACCGTCCGGCAACTGGACTTTTATCTGCACCAGCCGTTCGTGACTCCAGGTATCGATATGAAAGGGCCGTCGCACGCGTTCGCGCATGGCATTGGCCAGCCGGGTATCCAGAATACCGCTGCCTCCCACCGCGGGCGCATTGGGCAAAATTTTCCCCTGCTGAAAATTGACCAGAAGGCCCAGATCGCCCGCTGCCCGGGAAAGCCAGTCGGAACTGGCAGCATTTTCCACGACGCTCCGGGCATCGATTACCAGGGCGATCTCGCTGGCCACTGAATCTGCCAGCCGGCGGGTAATTGTGGTCCAGTGCCGGTCGTAAAAGATCCAGGTAGACACGACCTGGAGCAGAATCAGCGGCGTGATAATGATCATGATCGACCTGCCGAGAAAGGATTTCGGCAAGTAACGCTTGACCCCCATTTTCATTGCCAGAAACATCTGCTTTGCGTCTCCTTGCAAGCCTTAGTCGGGGTACAGGGCGTAGCCCTGTCCACGCAGTGTTTGGAGAAAACGCGGCTCGCGCGGGTCCGATTCTATCTTGGCGCGCAGCCTGTTGACTTGGACATCCACCGTTCGTTCGCCGCCATCGATCCGGCACCGGTTCATCAGGTCTTCGCGTGAATGGGCGACGCTGGGATTGCGGGCCAGCGTGGTCAACAGATTCGCCTCGATCGTGGTCAGTCGCACGATGGCGTTGTCCTTCCGCAATTCCCGGCGGCCCATGTCGAAGGTGCAGGCGCCCAGCCTCACTTTTCCGCTCGATACCGCAGGCGCGCTGCGGCGCAGGATCGACTGGATTCGCAATACCAGCTCGCGCGGTTCAAACGGCTTGGTCATGTAATCGTCGGCGCCATGTTCGAGGCCATGCACCCGGTCTTCAGGCTCCCCCATTGCGGTCAGCAACAGAATGGGTATGTCGGACACCTGCTTCAGGGATTCCGTCAGTTCCAGCCCGCTTTCGCCCGGCATCATGACGTCGAGCACGATCAGGTCGAATTCAAGACCCCGCAGTCGCCCGCGTGCACCGGCGGCATCTTGCGCCGTGGTCACGCGGAAGCCGTTTTCGGTCAGGTACTGGTGCAGCAGATCACGCAGCCGCGTGTCGTCATCGACCACTAGGATATGGGGCTGATCCGTCATTCCGCTCAGTATAACGCCATTTTTAGGCGGGAAGGCCGATTATACGTCGTACCCCACGGCCTTACCCGCCATGCCGTCGAACAGATCCATCATCCGGGCGCGCCAGGCATAGACATCGTCGTCCTCAGACAGAAGGGGAAAATCGCTGATTGACCGCGCCCAGCCGAACGCGCCGAACACGATATAATCGCCATAGGCCGGCGCCGCGCCGGACAGAAATTGTCGGTCGCCCAAAGCGGCCCGGATCATCGAAACCACCTGTCGGAACGCCTTTAGGTCTTCTTCCGAACGGGTCTGTATCTCTCTCGGCGGTTTGCCGAACCATTCGGTTCGGCTTTCGGCGAAATAGTCCCGGTCAGCCTCGTCCAGATGATCCAGAATATCGGCAATCACCAGCCGGATCAACGCGCTGTGCAGGCTTCGATCCGCCCAGACGTTGAGGAATTGTGCCAGCCCGTGCCCGGTTTCGCCGCCGAAAAGCGCTGGCCTGTCTCCATAGGTTTGTTCCAGATATTCGGCAATTGCCCAGGAATCCGATACGACCATTTCACCATCCTTGATTACCGGAATGCGGCCTTGTCCCGAAAACGCGATCAAGTCTTTGTCGGTAAAGCGGACCGGTATTGTTTTGTAATCCAAGCCCTTGTGTTCCAGCCCCATTCGCGTGCGCCAGCAATAAGGGCTGAACCGCCGGTCGTCGCGGCCAACAAGTTCATATAGTTCGATCACCATTCGGAAACTCCTGATGTGAAATTGGGCAATAGTTTACAACCGGTGCGCCAGTCGGCCCGAGACGAATTCGCTGAAGGCTCTCATCCGGGCAGTGTCGCGATGAACGGGATGGCGCAGAACCAAGAAATTCGTGGCAATCGCCTTATCTAGGTCGAGAACCCGCTTCAGGCCCGATTCAGCGATCCCGCCCGTGCGACCGTGCGAAA
>CAJWUK010000160.1 GCA_913047365.1 uncultured Alphaproteobacteria bacterium
TACTCCGTCGATGCCCCATGCAGCGAAAAGCCGCTTCGCTTCAGCTTCGTTCAAGGGGCCGGAAGTGGCGGAAAACGGATTTGATCCCTGGACGGGTTTGCCCGTTTCTTTAGCCGTCGAGAAGGCCGGTCGGCGCAGCGCGGATAACGCCGCAGCACAGGCTTCCGGGGAAGGATAAGTGGGTACGCCGGCAGCATTCAACCGTTGGACAATTGCCGGCGCCGACGGACTGGTATAGACGATCATCGGCACACCGATATTGCTGGCGGCTTGGATGATGGGATCGGCAACTATACGGGGACGCCCTACAGATGACGATCCGGCAATCGGAATCACCGCATCGTAGTCGCCGCTTTCCGCCAACACCAGGATCGCCTGATGAAAAATGTCCGGATGTAGCCCGGCAAGGGTCAGGTCCACCGGGTTTCGGTCCGGCATGAACCCGTCGTCTTCAAACAGGGCCGCCAACCTTGCTGTTGTTTCAGCGCTTGGTGGCGGCGTCTCGAAACCCGCCACGCCACAAACATCGGCAACCAGACCTGCCGCCCCGCCTGTAGTCGACAGGATCGCAATCCGATTTCCATCCATCGGCGGGACAGCGGCGAGTGCCGTGGGCACATCGATCAGGTCCGAATAGCAGTCGACGCGAATGGCGCCGGTCTGACGGAAAAGGGCATCAAACACCCGATCTTCACCTGCCATCGCGCCGGTGTGGGATGCCGCCGATTGGGCGCCGGCTTCCGAGCGGCCCACTTTGTATACCACCAGACGCTTTCCGGCGTCGGCAAGGTCGGCGGCGGCCTTGCGAAACCGGTCCGGGTGGCGGATCGTTTCCAGATACAGCGCGACGACTTTTGTCGCGTCATCCTGCGCCAGAAAGGACATCAGATCGCCTACATCGATATCGGCCTCGTTGCCGGTCGCTGCCATCAAAGACAATCCGGTGCCCTGTGCCGACGCCCGCGACAGCAGCGAACCGAGAATGCCCCCGCTTTGCGACACAACGGCCACACCGCCCGCGAACCGGTCTTCCACATCCAGCGCGCCGGAGGCCGATAGCGTGATCCCGTCAGTCATATTCAATAGACCTATGGTATTCGGTCCCAGCACGCGCATGCCGTCCGCCGCCTCGATCAGCGCCTGCTGCCGTGTTGCGCCGCCGTCGCCGGTTTCGGCGAAGCCGCCGGCCAGAACAATGGCGGCTCCGGTTTTACGTAAGGCCAGATCCTTCAAAGCTTGTTCCACGTGCCGGGGACCGAGAAGGACTATAGCGACGTCAGGTGTGCCGGGCAGCGAGGCGATATCTGTGAAACAGGGGAGGCCATCGATCTCTTCCGCATTGGGATTGACCGGCCAGATGTCGCCGGTGAACCCGTGCTTTTTCAGAAAATGCAGCGGCCGCCCGCCGATTTTTTTGGGATCGGTCGACGCGCCTATCAGTGCCACGCTTTTTGGCCGGAACAGCCGGTCAAGGGCGGAACGGTTCAAGGTCTATTTCCGCCGGTCGAGAAACGCGGATACGGCGTCGCGGTGGGAATCGGTCGTATAACAGATCGCTTGGGCCTGGCTGCCGAGGGCGAAGATTTCTTCTGTCGTCTTTTCGAAGCTTTCGTTCATGATTGATTTGGCGAGGGCCAGCGCATCCGCGGATCCCATGGACATCGAATTCGCCATGGCAAGCGCATCTTCGAGCAGGGCATCGGGTTCGGAAACCTGTTCAATCATGTTAAACGCTTGCGCGTCTTCGGCGCTAATCATGCGCCCCGAAAAGATCAGTTCCTTGGCACGGGCAAGGCCGACCCTTCGAGGCAGAAAATACATGCCACCGCCATCGGGTATAAGACCCCGCAACACGTAGCTCATCACGAAGGTGGCGTCGCGCGCGCCAATGACGAAATCGCAGCACAGCGCCAGATCGCAACCGAGTCCGGCCGCCGCGCCGTTCACTGCGGCGATGGTCGGTTTTGGGATATCGTGGAGCATGGTCAGCAGGTGATGGGTGCGCCGCTGACGTTGCCAGCCATTAATGCCGACGCGGCCCTGCGGGGCTGACAAACGTTCCCGCATCGCTGCGATATCGCCGCCGGAACAAAAACCTTTGCCGTTGCCGGTGATCACCAGCGCGCGCACGTCGGGCGACCGGTCGGCCCAGTCTAAGGTCGCGATCAGATCGCCGCGCATGGCGTCGTTGATAGCGTTTCGCCTCTCCGGGCGGTTCAGCGCAATGACGGCGACGCCGTCTTTCAAATCTGTTTCGACTAGAGTGGTTTCGGGCTTATAGGACATGCGCACCTCCTGTTGTGTCGCGCTCCGTTTGTATCGCCTTCTTGCCCGGTTGAAAATGTCAGTGGGCGTTGGATTGGTTTGCGCAGAACGATCCGGCATAGTGCACGAAACGAACAACACCGACACGGATGACATGACCGATATTCCAAGACTGAACGGCATCATCGGCGCGCTGGAACACGGCGGCCACGCGTTTTCTGCCTTTGTACCGATGGATGTTCAAACGGCGGTCGCGATTTCGGGGTCCCATTACGACGGCGTGGTGTACGAAGGCGAACATCTACCTTGGGATCCCATTGGGCTGCGTGACGCGCTTCAATTCATGATCGACCGCCGCGCCGTTGTCGCTAGCGGATCGGTGGCGCCCCTTGTAACGCCTTTAGCGCGTGTGCCGGTCAATGGCGTGGAAATGGGGCAATGGCACGCGAAGCAGGCGCTGGATACCGGCTGTTACGGCATCGTCTGGCCTCATATCAGCACGGTCGAAGAGGCCTACAACGCCGTCGCCGCCTGCCGCTATCCGCGGCTGAAGGATAAGCCGCTCTATGAACCACGGGGTATTCGGGGCGACGGGCCGGTCCGTGCGGCGCGGTACTGGGGAATTACCCAGCAGGAATATTACCAGCGCGCCGATGTCTGGCCGCTGGATCCGAACGGCGAAATCTTCGTCATCCTGCAGATCGAGGACACGAAAGGCATCGAAAACCTGTCCGACATGCTGGAAAACGTACCCGGCATCGGCGCGGTTCTGATTGGTGAAGGGGACCTGGGACAGGAGCTTGGGTTCCCGCGCCAGTACGATCATCCGGCGCTGCTGGAGGCGATGGCCGAAATCGTCGATACCTGCAAACGGCATAACACCATCGTTGGCCATCCTCACGCCAATTCCGGCAATATGCAGGACCTGATGGACCGGGGTTACCGTTTCCTGATGGCCGCGCCGGGACGGCACTACAATGACCTGGACAAAGGTCTAGAACTCAGCGGTCGCAAATAAGTCCGCAAAGGGAGGAAAGAAAATGTCAGAAAGTAAGCCCGAATTGCGGTCCTATTTTGCCGCGTCAGGCGACTTTGCCGACGGGTCGGACACGCCGCGAGCGTTCCTGGACCGCTGCATTGCACAAATTGAGGCCCGCGACGGCGACGTGAAAGCCTTTGCCTGCACCAATTTGGAAGCGGCCCGCGCTGCGGCCGACGAAGCGACCGAACGCTGGAAATCGGGCAATCAGCTTTCCCCAATCGACGGCATGCCGGTCGGCGTGAAGGATGTCATGGAAACCGCCGATATGCCGACGGAACAGGGCTCGCCCCTTTTTACCGGCTGGGAAGGCGGGAGGGACTGCGCCGCCGTTATTGCGCTCCGTGAAGCAGGCGCCATCATGGTCGGCAAGACCGTCACCACTGAATTCGCAGCTACCCATCCGGGCGCCACCTGCAATCCCTGGGATCTGGGACGCACCCCCGGCGGATCGAGCAGCGGGTCGGCGGCCGGTGTCGGCTGCGGCATGCTGGCCGGTGGCACCGCGTCCCAGGTGATCGGGTCGACCATCCGCCCGGCGGGATATTGTGGCGCCTATGGCTATAAGCCCAGCGTCGGCGGCATCAACCGCGGCGGCAGTTTCGACGGCTTCAGTCAGAGCTGTACCGGTATGATCGCGGCCAGTCTGGCCGAATGCTGGTCCATGACCCGGGAAATCACGTCGCGCACCGGTGGCGATGCGGGATATGTCGGCGTAACCGGTCCGATGGAAGTTCCCGCCGCCAAAAAACCGTCCAAGGTCGCCATGCTGTATACGGCGGGCTGGGCGAATGCGACCAATGACGCGAAGGCCGAATGGCTGCGGGCACGGGATACCCTCGCAGCTTCTGGCATCGACGTTCAGGACAAGGATAGCGACGCCAAGGTCGCAATGGTCGAGGATGCGATTTCCAACGCCATGGAACTGTCCATGACTATCAATGCCTGGGAAGGACGCTGGCCCCTGGATGCCTATAACCGTGACATGGACCCGTCGGGCCTCAGTGAAAGCGCCCACAGACGTCTGAAACAGGCGCTTGCCATGACCCAGGACGAATTCGCTGATCTGCTGGCGGAACGGGAGCGGGTGCGCGGTGTCTACGCGTCACTGAAAGACGATGTCGATGTCTGCGTAACGCTATCGGCCCCCGGAGCCGCGCCCAAGGGGCTGGACTGGACGGGTGACCCCCTATTCACGGTGCCGACTTCGCTGATCGGGATGCCGACGGTGACGTTGCCGGTGCTACAGGACGAAGGCTTACCACTCGGTCTACAGATCATCGGTTTCATCAACCAGGACGCGGAATTGTTTGCCCATGCCGGGGGAATAGAGCCGTTGTTTCAGAGCTGACACCGCAAAGCGGGAAGATCTGCCATGAAGGCGATGCTGTTCAACGAATTCGGCCCTCCGGAGGTTCTGCACTACGAAGACCGCCCGGACCCCGAACCTGGCCCAGACGATCTGGTGATCGAAGTCCATGCGGTGTCGGTCAACCGGGTGCTGGATGTGGACATCCGCTCGGGCCGGGTGCCTCACTACGGCGTCAACCCGCCGCATATTCCAGGCGTCGATCCATCTGGTGTCGTGGTTGCGATTGGCGACAAGGTAACCGACTTCGCGGTCGGCGACCGGGTTTCCGTCACACTGACGATGCCGAAAGGCGGACGCTACGGTATTGAATGCGATGGCGGCGATGCAGAACTGGCCCTCGCACCCTCAGGGTGCTGTGTGCCGGTGCGCGCCGAGGTCGGTTTCGCTGAGGCAACCGTAATTTCCCGCCACGGGCCCGTCGCCTACAATCTGCTGTTCAGACACGGGAAACTGAAGGCGGGGGAAACGGCCCTGATCCTCGGCGCGTCCGGCAATCTGGGCTCCATCGGTATCCAGCTTGCCAGGGCCGCAGGCGCAACCGTGATCGCCGCGGCGGGCAGCGCGGACCGGGCCGCGGTCGGTGCCGATCTCGGTGCTGATCATACCGTGAATTACGGCGAGGTCGATCTGGTCGATGCCGTGATGGATATCACCGGCGGCGAGGGCGTGAACCTGTTTTATGACAACATCGCAAATCCCGAGGTTTGCTCAAAAGGGATCGAATGCCTGGCGAGCAATGGCCGCATGGTGACGGCGGGCGCCCATGGCGGCCCCATTGTGCCGGTCAATTTTCACACGGTCTACAACCGCCAGATCACCATCAAGGGCGACCCCCAAAGCATTGCGAAAGACGCGCTACCCTGCTTCGACGCGGCGGCGGAAGGCAAGCTGAAAGCCGTCATCGACCGGATCGTTCCGTTGTCGGAAGCCCCCGACATGCACGCCTTGCTGGAAAGCGCGGAAGGCGCGGGCGTCGGCAAAATCATCCTGGACCCGACCCTGGGATAGGGGCTATCCAGACAACAAGAAATTACTCCCTCGCCGTTGTGGCGAGGGTCCATTTTTCCGTCTGCGCTCTCGTTTTCAATGGACCCCCGGCATTAAGCCGGGGGAATAAGTTTTAGGGCCGTTTAAACTAACCCAACCCCGGTGCGAAAAGATCTTCGATCGGCATGGCTTTGGCGATGTAGTCCTGTTCGACCATGTACTGTACTTCGGCTTCCAGCGTCGGGCGGTTGGCCTCGATGCCGAAGGGCCAAGGGTCGCCGTCGAAGATATCCTCTATCTCGTCCAGGTCGGCGGGCAGGAAGGGCAGCATGTAGCGAAGCGCGCCCGTGTATTTCATGTGCTCCAGAGAAATATCCTTCGCCTGGCAGAACGCGTCATACAGCGATTT
>CAJWUK010000161.1 GCA_913047365.1 uncultured Alphaproteobacteria bacterium
GACGGCCGAACGTTGAAAACCAATCGCTATGAAATGACCGGCGATCTGAAGCGCGATCTCTGGTACGACGCCGGAACCGGTCACTGGCTGAAGATGAAGCTCATCGCCAGTGACGATTCCGTGATCGAAATTGAACGCGACTGGCCGCCTGTCTGGAAGCGTAAGCTGCCCTAACGCCGTCTGAAAATAATCGGCGCTTAAATAAACACGAACAACGCGAACGCGGCAGTCCACGAAAGAGCCGACATCTGGATAACCGGGGCGATAGTCGTATCAGGCCTCGAAACGGACGCGGAGATCATCCGGCGCTTCAATCGCCCGGATTCCCCGATCCGACTCCGGGTCCTTCACCACCATGACCCGGCGTTCAAATCCCTCCAGCGCTTCGCTGCCATCGGCGTGAACGATCCGATGCTTCATCACAAACGTCCTCCCTGCCCATTCGTCGACCCAGCTTGTCATGGTCAGACTTGCGCCAAGCTTGCAGGCGTTCTTGTACGTCGTACCGTTTTCCACAAGCGGCATGCCGCTGATGCCGAAATCACTGTCGAGTTCGGCATAAGAAAGACCGTTGGCGGAGAACAGACGTTCCGTACCTTGATCGAACCACTTGTAAAAATTGGGATAGAAAACAATACCTGCGGCATCGCAGTGGGCCCATTCGACCTTAAATTCATTGATGAATTCTCTCACGCCGCCCCCAGTAGGTTTGTATGAATTAGACTTGATGTTCCCTTGTTTTAGCTCATTTTGACTACGACATGATCAGAATCGCCTCCTACGGAAAACTGACCGGCGTGGACGCGCCAGGTATCCGCATCCGGGATCATTTCCGCGGCTCACCGGAAAATGCCGGAAAGCCGACCTTCGGGTTTGGGCCGATGCGGGTGCTGGCCGATACGCGGATCGCGGCGCGGTCAGGCTTTCCCATGCACGGTCACCAGAACTTCGAAATCGTCACCTATGTATGCGAAGGCGCCCTTGCCCATGAGGACTCCACCGGGGCGAAAGGGCTGCTGCGAATGGGCGATGTACAAGCGATGACCACGGGTAGCGGAGTAATGCACAGCGAAACCAATCCGGCGGATACCCCGAGCCGCGTCTATCAGATGTGGTTTCATGCCGAACGTGCCGGCCTTGAACCCACCTATGCCGACTTGAATAACCCGCCGGAACCTGAAGCAGGCGACTTTCAGGTATTTGCCTCCGGCTCGCCGGAAATCCCGGGCCTTATCCGGATACGTCAGGATGCAGCCGTGATGGGTGCTTCTTTAGGCCGGGGCGACTCCCTTCTGCGCGACCTTGCGCCTGGACGGCGGGCCTATGTGCTGGCCGTCGACAGCCCACTAGCGGTGAACGATGCCGGTATTCCCGCCCAGGGAGGTGCGGAAATCGCCGACGAATCCAGCCTTCGGATCGCGGCGCAGGATACCCCGTCCCGAGTGTTGCTAATCGACGTAGCCGAAAAATTCATATCTCCCGCCTGCTGACCTTTCCCTTTGCTTTTCCGGCAATTGCCTTATTTTATTGCCTCGAGACCAAGTATATTACGGATACTGCCATGTTCATTCAGACAGAAGAAACCGCGAGCCCTGAAATCCTGCGCTTCCTGCCGGGACAGGACGTGTTCGCGCCGGGTGCCGATCTGACCGCCGCAGACGCCGCACAATCCCCGCTCGCCAAACGCATTTTCGACCTGGGTAGCATTAGCCGGGTATGCTTGGGTGCAGACGATATCCGTGTGACTAAGTTAGCAGGGGCAGAATGGCACGTCCTGCGCCCACAGGTGCTGGCTGCGATTATGGATCATTTCATGTCAGGTCTGCCGGTGATGGACGAAGCTTCCGCATCAGAGGCCGCACCCGAGGAAGACGCTGAAGTGCTCTCCAGCGCTGCCGCGGAGATCAAGGAACTGGTCGACACACGCATACGGCCTGCCGCCAAGGACGGTGGCGGCGACGTTGCGTTCAAGGCGTTCAAGGACGGTGTTGCCTATCTGCGTTTCGAAGGGGGGGGCTATGGCCTAATGCAGCCGATCGAGAACATGCTCAAACATTACGTTCCCGAGGTCGAAAGCGTGAAAGACGCTATTGACCTGGAAGATCGCCCAGGGCTGGAGACCGACGAAGGAAAAGCGATCCTTCAGCTGCTGGACGATCACATCAATCCGCAGGTTGCGGCCCATGGCGGCCATATTTCACTGATTGACGTGAAGGAAGATACCGCCTTTGTACGTCTCGAAGGCGGCTGCCAAGGCTGCTCCGCGTCGTCAGCCACCCTGCGTCAGGGTGTTGAAGTCGAGATCAAGAAACTAGTGCCGTCGATCGCTCAGGTCGTCGACGTGACCGATCATTCGGCGGGTGCAAGCCCATATTATTCGTGAGCTGACCTAACCGTCATCCCGGCGAAAGCCGGGACATCCCAACTGCAAAATATTCCAGTTCTCGCAGGCGTGACGTTACACATGTGTGCCTCAAGAGCGCTGAACCTTTTCCACTATCATCGACGGCGTAACCGGGGCCCCGGAAATTTCGACTTCCCAAGGACTCAACGCATTCTCAATCGCCGAAATAATGGCGGCGGCGGCAGGAATGGTCCCGCCTTCGCCTGCACCTTTGACCCCCAGCGGGTTGATCGGCGTCGGGGATTCCACGTGGGTGACGGCAACGTTCGGCGTTTCCGGCGCAGAAGGCAGCAGGTATTCGGCAAAGGTCGCCGATACCGGGTTGGCGTTGTCGTCGTAGATCATCCATTCCAGTAGCGCATTCCCGACGCCCTGCGCCACCGCGCCCTGCACCTGCCCGTCCACCACAAACGGATTGATCAGCGTCCCGGAATCATGCGCCATTGAATAGTTGAGAATATCGACATGGCCGGTATCGGGATCGACTTCCACCTCGACCACGGCAGTCCCATTGCAGTAGGACGATTGCGATGGCGAGAAATAATGGGTGGCTTCCAGCCCCGGCTCTACCCCGCCCGGCAGCGAAAACCCCGGCATTCCCTGAACCGCACGTGCAATTTCCGACAGCCCTACAGACAAGTCCGAGCCCTTTACGACCACGCGGCCGTCCTCGATATTCAAATCCTCTTCTGCAGCTTCCAGCATATGGGCGGCAACCTTTATCGCCTTTTCCCGCACTTCATTCGCGGCCAGGTGCACGGACGATCCCGCATTCACCGCGATCCGGCTGGCGAAGGTACCGACACCGGAGGCAATTTTTGCGGTGTCTCCTTTCTGAACGTCGATATCGGCAATTTCCACCCCAAATTTATCGGCGCAAACCTGCGCCAGCGTAGTCCAATGCCCCTGCCCCGAATCTCCTCCGCCTGTGTAAACGCAAATACGCCCGGACGGCTGGATTCGGACCGTCGCCCCTTCAAAGGGGCCCAAGCCGGTGCCTTCCACGTAGTTGGCGATGCCGATACCAATGTGACGACCCTTACCGCGCGCCTCGTTCTGCCGGGCGGGAAACCCGTCATAATCCGCCAGACTGAGTGCTTCCACCTGGCACTTCGGGTAATCGCCAGAATCGTAGGTCATCGGCTTGCCGTCACGGAAAATCAAGCCAAGAGCATAGGGCATTTCCTCGGTCGGAATCAGATTGCGGCGGCGAATTTCGGCCCGGTCGATGCCCAACTTGTCGGCTGCCCGGTCCAGCAACCGCTCCATGGCGAACACCGCCTGTGGCCGGCCCGCCCCGCGCACCGGCGTGACCGCAACCTTGTTAGTCAACGCAACCCTTGTTTCAAGCTCGTAAGTCGGCAGAACATATGGACCCGGCAGTGTCGTTGCGGAGATATAGGGCGTGATGATACCCCAAGGCATGTAGGCGCCGGTATCGTGGATCATGCTGCCGCGCACGCCCAGCAATTTGCCGTCGGCATCGACCGCGATTTGCATATCCCAGTACTGGTCGCGTTCCATATTGGTGGCGAGGAAATTTTCGCGCCGGTCTTCCACCCATTTGACCGGCCGGCCCAACTCCTTCGCGATAGCTGGAATGAGCGCTTCTTCTACGTAATAAACCGTCTTCGGTCCGAACCCTCCGCCCACATCCGGGGCGATCACGCGCACCTTGTCGGATTCCCAGCCCAGCATGTCGACCACGTTCTGTTTCACCAGAAACGGCGACTGGGTAGCCGACCATATTGTCAGCATGTCATCCAGTTCGTCATAGGTGGCAACGACCGCGCGGTTTTCGATGGCGAACCCGCCGCCCCGATGAACCCAAAACTCTTCCCTGTGGGTCAAATGGGCATTTTTAAACGCCTCTTCGACGTCGCCATATCCGACCGTGTATTTCGCGCCTTCGTTATTGGGGGAGTCGGCGTGGCATAGGGGCGCACCCTCCGCCAGCGCATCCTTGCAGTTGTCGGCGCCGGCAAGAATTTCGTAATCGACCGCAACCAAAGTCGCCGCATCCTCCGCGTTATAGCGCGTATCGGCCACAACCAGCGCGATCGGCTCTCCCGCGAAACAGACTTCCCGATTTTCCAGTAACCGCTGTTGAAACGGCTGCGATATTGCCGGGTTCGGCACCTGGAACGGCACTGTTACATCCCGCAGATTTTCGGGCAGGTCGGCGGCGGTATAAACCGCCACGACACCGTCATGTGCCATCGCCGCTGAGACGTCGATCCCATCTATGCGCGCATGGCTGTGCGGACTGCGAACAAACGCCGCTTCCAGCATGTCTGGCAAATGGAAATCGTCGGTGTAGTTGCCTTGCCCCGACAACAGCCGAGGATCTTCCAGCCGCGCAATACGCGCCCCAAACATCTTGGCGCCCATAGGGCTAGGCCCCGGCCTGCAGCCTCTTTGCCGCGTCTAGCGCGGCGGCGACGATACCCTGATAGCCGGTGCAGCGGCACAGATTGCCGCTGATGGCTTCACGGACTTCGCGCTCGGTCGGGTCCGGATTGTCCTGCAGGAATTCTAGCAAGGTCGTCAGCATACCTGGCGTACAGAAGCCGCATTGTAGGCCGTGATTATCCTGAAATGCCTGTTGCAGCGGATGCAGCTCTTCATCATTGGGCGCAATGCCTTCAATAGTCGTGATTTTCTGGCCGTTCGCCTGAACAGCCAGCATCAGGCAGGACCGCGCGGTACGGCCGTTGAGCAAGATCGTACAGGCGCCGCAAACCCCGTGCTCGCAGCCGACGTGGGTGCCAGTCAACAGGCATTCGTGACGAATGAAATCGGCAAGGGTCAGGCGGGTTTCCACCTCCCGCTCAAATGTCTCGCCGTTGATGGTAACGGATATGGTTCTGCGGTCGCTCATCTCAGGTTCATCTCCGTTCCGTTTGCCGCACGCGAAAACGCCTTTGCCAGCGCGCGCCGGGTCAGCACCGCAGCCAGATGCTGCCTATACCACGCGGGCGCATAAACATCTTCCATGGCATCGATTTCACGGCACTTTTCGGCGATTTCGGTGAACAGTTCGGTTGAACCCGTCTCTCCGGCTAACGCTTCTTCCAACGCCGTTACACGCAGGGGGGACGGGCCGACACCGCCCACCGTGACGCTGGCCCGCTTTATACGCCCGCCGTTTTCGACATCTAGCAGCACCGCCGACGACGTGATCGCAAAATCGCCGTGGCGGCGGGCAAATTCGACAAAGGCGTAGCCGTGCCCTTCCGGCCATAACGGCACGCGGATCCCGGTCACCATTTCGTCCAGTTCGAACGATGGCGTCATATACGCCATCGGAAAATCAGCCATCGCGATATCGCGGGTGCTACCTTTCTTGCGGACCGTTACGATTGCGTCCTGCGCCATCGACACGCTGGGCAGTTCGGCGCTGGGATCGAGATGCGAGAGTGATCCGCCATAGGTGCCCCGATTTCGGGTCTGGCGGTGGCCCACGTTCAGGATGGCCTCCTTCATCAGGGGACAACGGGCGTCAACCAAATCGGAGTATTCGATATCCCGTTGGCGCGTCATGCCACCGAACACCAGGGCATCGCCCTCTTCACGGATATAAGAAAGGCCGTCGATTTGGTTGATATCGA
>CAJWUK010000162.1 GCA_913047365.1 uncultured Alphaproteobacteria bacterium
CCGCGGTTCATGTCGTATCTCAGCTTCTTCACGTTTTTTATGCTGATGCTGGTGACCGCCGATAATTTGCTGCAGATGTTCTTCGGCTGGGAAGGCGTGGGACTTTGTTCCTACTTGTTGATCGGTTTCTGGTACGAAAAACCGGAAGCGAACGCCGCAGCGATCAAAGCTTTTGTCGTCAACCGCGTCGGCGATTTCGGCTTCGCACTGGGCATCATGGGTGTTTTCCTGATGTTCAATTCCATCAGCTTTGAAACCATTTTTGCTGCCGCACAAGGCAAGGCGGACGCTACAATCCAGTTCCTGGGCTACGAAGCCCACGCCATGACGACGATTTGCATCCTGTTGTTTATCGGAGCGATGGGAAAATCGGCTCAGCTTGGTCTTCACACCTGGTTACCGGATGCAATGGAGGGCCCCACGCCGGTTTCCGCCTTGATCCATGCGGCGACCATGGTGACAGCGGGTGTATTCATGGTGGCGCGTCTGTCGCCGCTTTTCGAGCATGCCCCGGACGCGCTGATGCTGGTCACGATTGTGGGCGCAACGACCTGTTTCTTCGCGGCGACAGTCGGTATGTGCCAGACAGATATCAAGCGCGTTATCGCCTATTCGACCTGCAGCCAGCTCGGCTACATGTTCTTCGCATGCGGCGTGTCGGCCTATTCTGCCGGCATTTTCCATCTGATGACCCACGCGTTTTTCAAGGCGCTTCTATTCCTAGGCGCGGGTTCGGTCATTCATGCAATGTCGTCTGAACAGGACATGCGCAAGATGGGCGGCATCTACAACAAGATTTGGGTGACCTACATCCTGATGTGGATCGGAAGTTTGGCGCTGGCGGGCATCCCTTTCTTCGCGGGTTTCTATTCCAAGGATATCGTGCTCGAGGCTGCCTTCGGTGCCCACACGGGCGTCGGTCAGTATGCGTTCTGGCTTGGAATCGCCGCGGCGGTACTCACGGCGTTCTATTCATGGCGTTTGCTGATCATGACATTCCATGGCGAAAGCCGCGCCGACGAAAAGACATTGGCGCATGTGCATGAATCACCGAAAGTGATGCTGATACCGCTGCTGGTGCTGGCGGCAGGCGCCATCTTCTCAGGCTATCTAGGATATAGTTATTTCGTCGGCGACAGCATAAAGGATTTCTGGGGAGCATCGATTTACGTGCTACCGGGCACGGATCCCATCGAGGCTGCGCATCACGTGCCGACCTGGGTGAAGGTATTGCCGATTGTCGTTGCGATCGTCGGCATCTTTGCAGCGTACTACGCCTATATGATGAAACCCGACCTACCCGGCAGGATCGCGGCCCGGTTCAACGGCACCTATAAGTTCCTGCTGAACAAGTGGTATTTTGACGAACTCTATGGCTTCTTGTTCGTCCGCCCCGCACATCGGCTGGGCCGGAACCTCTGGAAAGACGGTGATGGCGCCGTGATTGACGGGCTTGGGCCCGATGGTGTCGCGGGTGCGGCCCGGTATCTGGCCAAGCGGGTGGCCTCCATACAGTCCGGTTACGTCTATCACTACGCGTTCGCGATGCTGATCGGCGTTGCCGGTATCGTTACATGGTATCTGTTTACGAGGGTGGGCTAAGGAGATGTACGATTTCCCGATCCTTTCCCTGACCACGTTCCTTCCGCTGGTGGGTGCACTCGCTATACTGTTGATCCGGGGCGATGCGGATTCGGTTGCGCGTAATGCGCGGGCCACCGCGCTTTGGACATCTCTGGCGACGTTTATTGTCTCGATCTTCCTGTGGATCGGGTTTGACAATTCGACAGCCGACTTCCAGTTCGTCGAAAAGGTTGCCTGGGTTCCTTCCTTCGGCCTGAACTACCACATGGGCGTAGATGGTATTTCCCTCTTCTTCGTCCTTTTGTCGACCTTCCTGACCCCGCTATGCATACTATCCAGCTGGGAAGCCATCAGTCACAGGGTCAAGGAATACATGATCGCGTTCCTGGTGCTGGAAACGCTGATGGTTGGCATGTTCTGCGCCCTGGATTTCGTATTGTTCTACGTCTTCTTCGAAGCCGTGCTTATCCCGATGTTCTTGATCATTGGCGTCTGGGGCGGCGGACGGCGTGTCTACGCGGCATTCAAGTTCTTCCTGTATACGCTGACCGGCTCGGTTCTGATGTTGATCGCGATCCTCGTGATCTATTTTGAGGCGGAAACCACCGATATCCCCACATTGCTCAAAGCGGCGCTGGATCCGCGGATGCAGCTATGGCTATGGCTCGCCTTCTTCGCCAGCTTCGCCGTGAAGGTGCCGATGTGGCCGGTCCATACGTGGCTGCCGGATGCCCATGTCGAAGCGCCGACAGCGGGCTCTGTTATCCTGGCCGGCGTTCTGTTGAAAATGGGCGCATACGGGTTCCTGCGGTTCTCCGTTCCGATGCTGCCCTTTGCGACAGAATACTTCACGCCGTTGATCTATACGCTGTCAATCATCGCGATCATCTATACGTCACTAGTTGCGCTGGCGCAGGAAGACATGAAGAAGCTGATCGCCTATTCGTCCATTGCACATATGGGCTTCGTGACCATCGGCATCTTTACCCTGACCCATCAGGGCATGCAGGGAGCGGTGGTGCAGATGATAAGTCATGGCTTCGTGTCGGGTGCACTGTTCCTGTGCGTCGGCGTTATATACGACCGCATTCACACCAGGGATATCGACAGATACGGCGGGCTGGTCGAACGGATGCCCAAATATGCGGTGGTCTTCATGGTGTTCATGCTGGCTTCGGTCGGTCTGCCCGGCACCAGCGGATTTGTAGGTGAATTTCTGGTTCTGGTAGGGGCGTTCAAGGTGAATACCTGGGTGGCGGCTTTGGCCACCTCCGGAATTATCCTGGGTGCGGCCTACATGCTTTATCTCTATCGCCGGGTCGTCTTCGGAAAACTGGAAAAAGAGGATCTCAAGTCGATCATGGATCTGAACCCGCGGGAAATTGCCATCTTTACCCCGCTGATCATTGTCACGATCTGGATGGGAGTATGGCCGGCGCCGTTCCTGGAAGTGATAGATGCGTCGATCTCTAACCTGATCGAACAGCACAAGGTTGCGTTGAATGCACTTCAGTCCGTCAGCGTGGCCGGTAAGTAAGCGGGAAGGGCGGTTATGGTAACGACGGCAGATATTTATCCGATCCTTCCCGAACTGGTGCTTGCCATCATGGCGATGGCGTTGTTGATGTACGGCGTCTTTCGCGGCGACAAATCGGTTGGTTCGGTGTCCTGGCTGGCGGTGCTGAGCCTGCTGACGGTTGGGATCATCATGTCGTTCCTGCCTGAAAGCATGCAGTCTGCCTTCGCGGGCCAATTCGTGGTCGATCAGTTTGCCCGGTTCATGAAGTGGCTGGTGATCCTGGGATCGGCAATCGCCGTCCTGATGTCGATGAACTACAACGAACGCGAAGGCATAACCCGGTTCGAGTTCCCGGTTCTGATATTGTTTGCGGCGCTTGGCATGCTGCTGATGATATCGGCAAACGACCTGATTTCGCTGTATGTGGGCCTGGAACTGCAGAGCCTGGCCCTTTACGTGATCGCCGCCTTCCGACGCGATTCCACGAAATCGTCCGAAGCCGGATTGAAATACTTCGTTCTCGGCGCGTTGTCGTCGGGCATGCTGCTGTATGGCGCGTCAATGATCTACGGTTTTGCTGGTACAACCCGGTTTGACACGCTGGCCACACTGTTTACAGGCCCAAATGCCGATCCTGGCGTAGGCGTCGTCGTTGGCCTGGTCTTCCTGCTTGCCGGGCTCGCCTTCAAGGTGTCTGCCGTTCCATTCCATATGTGGACGCCCGATGTTTATGAAGGCGCACCCACACCGGTAACGGCCTTCTTCGCAGTTGCCCCCAAGATCGCGGCAATTGCACTGCTGGTTCGCACGATGGTGGGTCCGTTCGGCGAATTGTTTGAACAGTGGCAACAGATCGTGATCCTGATCTCGATCCTGTCCATGCTGCTGGGCGCGCTGGCCGCGATCTGGCAACAGAACCTTAAACGCCTGCTTGCCTATAGTTCTATCGGGCATGTCGGATATGCGCTGGTAGGCCTTGCTGCCGGGTCTAAGGAAGGCATCACCGGCATCGGCGTCTATATGGCGATCTATCTGGCCATGAATGTGGGCACATTCTGCTGCGTTCTGTCCATGCGACGGCAGGGCCTGATGGCGGAAGGGATCGACGATCTGGCCGGCCTGGCCCGCAATCATCCGATGATGGCGGCAGCGATGGCGGTATTTATGTTCTCCATGGCCGGCATACCGCCGCTCGCGGGTTTTTTCGGCAAACTTTACGTCTTTCTGGCAGCGGTCAATGAAGGGCTGTACACGCTGGCCATTATCGGCGTACTGACTAGTGTCGTCGGCGCTTATTACTATCTGCGCATCGTCAAAATTATGTATTTTGATGAACCGGCGGATGCCTTTGACAAAACAGCGGGGCGGGAAGTCGGCGTCATCATGACGTTTGCCGGGCTGTTCACGTTGCTGTTTTTCGTGTTGCCGTCGCCTATCGTGAATGCGGCGACCCAGGCGGCTGCCGTGCTTTTCGCCGGCGGCTGACGGCCGGAACAGCGCAATGGCGCATGCCGTCGCGACATATCTTTCCCAGAAATTTACGCTGCACCGGTTTGACCGGCTGGATAGCACCAATGCGGAAGCCCTGCGCAACGGCGCACCGCACGGCCATGTATATGTGGCGCAAGCGCAGGAAGCCGGCCGTGGCCGCCAGGGGAGGGAATGGATATCCCCGGCGGGCAACCTTTACATAACTATCTGCGTGGAGGTACCTGAGGGAGTAAATCCGGCGCAATTGGCCTTCGTCGCCGGGTTGGGAGTGCTGGATACCGTTGCTGGCGTTACGGCTGACATTCGCGTTTCTCTAAAATGGCCAAATGACGTTCTCCTGAATGGGAAAAAGGTTGCCGGTATCCTAATCGAGGCGGGACAAAGCGGTGGATACGCGGTCGGTATCGGCATCAACCTCGCGCATTCCCCGTCGCCGGCGGAAACCCGGTTTCCGGCCACCAGTATTTTGGAAGAATCGGGCGTTTTAAGCACCGTCGATGATGAACTGGAAAATCTATGTACTCGGTTCAGTCACTGGTACCGGCAATGGGGTGCCGACGGTTTCGAGCCGCTACGTGCGGTATGGCTTGCGTCGGCGCATGCGATCGGCGATACCATCGCCGCATCCATAGGAACGGGGCGCTTAGACGGACGGTTCGACGGGCTGGACGCAGACGGTGCGCTACTCCTGACCGATGAAGGCGGACGACAGCATGTCATCACCGCCGGGGACGTAATTTTGCCGGGAAACGGCTGATCCATGCTGCTGACAATTGATTCCGGAAACACCAACATTGTCTTCGCCCTATACGACGGTGATCGCCAGTGCGGCGTGTGGCGTCGGGCCAACGATCACCGGCGGACGGCCGATGAATATGGCGTCTGGCTGCTGCAGCTAATGGCGCTCGCCAAACTGCATCCAGAGGACGTGGATGCAGCGATTATCGCGACCGTGGTACCGGATACGTTGTTCAGCCTGCGCGAGCTCTGCAAATCCTATTTTCAAATTGAAGCCGTTGTGGTCGGTGAAGCCGGAGTAGAGCTGGGAATCGAGGCAAAAGTGGATTCACCGGAATCCGTCGGCGCCGACCGGCTGGTGAATGCGGTTGCCGCGAACGAAACCTATGGCGGCCCTCTGATCATTCTGGATTTCGGAACCGCGACTACTTTCGACGTGGTGGGTAAAAACGGCGATTATCTGGGCGGTGTTATCGCGCCTGGGATCAATCTGTCGATCGAGGCACTGCACCGGGCGGCAGCGATGCTCCCACGTGTTTCCGTAGAAAAACCGCCGGCGGTGATCGGAACCCGAACCACAACCGCTATGCAGTCCGGCATTTACTGGGGCTATGTGGGCCTGATTGAGGGGCTTGTCGGACGGATACGCGATGAATTCGGGGCGGATATCCGTGTGAT
>CAJWUK010000163.1 GCA_913047365.1 uncultured Alphaproteobacteria bacterium
CCGCCGACGGTCGGAATTCGCCGCTGCGCGACATGGCCGGCATCGAGGCCGTGCGCTGGTCTTATCCCCAAACCGGTATCGTTTGCGCCGTAAGCCACGAAGTTCCCCATAACGGTATCGCCCAGGAACATTTCCTGCCGGCAGGCCCCTTCGCCATTTTGCCGATGACCGGTAACCGGTCGTCCATCGTCTGGACCGAGCGGAATGATCTGGCCCCCATTATTTTCCATCTTGACGACGACGGGTTCGCCGCCGAATTGCGGGCGCGGTTCGGTAGGTTTTTAGGCGATGTCGAGGTTGCGCGCGGGCGCTGGGCCTATCCGCTGTCGGTCGTCCATGCCAAACGGTATACCGCGTCTCGCATCGCGCTGGCGGGCGATGCAGCGCATGCGATTCACCCCATCGCTGGCCAGGGTTTCAATATCGGTCTCCGCGATGTTGCGGCGCTGGCCCAGGTCGTGGTCGATGCGCTGCGGCTTGGTCTCGACCCCGGCGCCCCGGACGTTCTGGACCGTTATGTGCGCTGGCGGCGGCTCGACAACATGGCCATGATCGCAGTGACCGATTCCCTAAATCGGCTCTTCTCAAACGATATCCCGCCGGTGCGCCTGGCGCGCGATGCGGGGCTGGCAGCCGTGAATTGCGCCGGGCCGCTGAAGAAATTCTTCATGCGCCATGCCATGGGGTTGGTGGGCGATCTTCCCCGCCTCGCAAAGGGCGAGCCGCTTTAATCTTCCGGCTGCTGGCGGTGCTGGAAAAAAAACACCTAGCCGGTACTGAGCCGCGACCAAGGCGGCAGGTTCCGGATGGGTTTGCTCACGGACCGCCCGTTACCCGTTGCAGCCGAATCAGGGATCGCGGCTCAGACCCGAGGCCTCCAAGGCCGTAATATAGGCCTGCCACCGGTCTTCGTGCTCCATGCCAAGCTGGCGAAGATACCGCCAGGAAAAAATGCCGGTATCGTGCAGATCGTCGAAGTCGATCCGGATAGCGTAGTTGCCCACCGGCTCCACATTGGCGATGCTGACATGACGGCGACCAGCGACTAGCACCTTTTGCCCGGGCCCGTGGCCCTGAACTTCTGCCGACGGACTTTCAACGCGCAGATATTCCGCTCGCAACGAATAGGAGGTGCCGTCGTCAAACGAAATATCGAGGATTTTTTCCGCGCGGCGTACCTTTATTTCGGTGGGGCGCGGCCTGCCCTGGTCCATCGGGATGGTAACCCTCGGCTCAGGAATTTTCGTCTAGCTGCCGCGCCTCGTCTGCCAGCATGATCGGAATGCCGTCGCGGATAGGGTAGGCAAGCTGGGCCTGTTCGCTAATCAGTTCTTGGGCTTCCCTGTTATAGGTTAGCGGCCCCTTGGTCAGCGGGCAGACCAGAATTTCCAGCAGCTTCGGGTCCAGTCCTGAGGTGTTTTCGGTCATGGGCGTATCCGTTTTTCATCATCAGTTCTTGTGGCGAGGGGGTGCATCATCGTTGGCGGCCAACGCCATTTCCATCAGGGCCACCATAACATCCGCGCGATCCGCCAGGGTCGCCGCTTCGAGCAGGGCCTGTTTTTCACTGGGCTGGAACGGACACATCATGGCCAGCGCGTTGACCAGCCGGTCGGTAGGCGTCTCTTGGATCGCCTCCCAGTTGGCATCCACATTTTTGGCGGCGAAATAAGTTTTTAAGCTATTCAGCATGCGGTCGCGGTCGATGCCCACGCCCTCGTCTTCCGCCAGATCGTCGCGATAAGGCTCCCAGTCGGGCAGCACTGTCCGGTAGCCGTCCTGCAGGGGAAGTTCTTCTGCTATATCGAACCGGATCAGCCCGTTTAGCGTGATTAGGTACCTCCCGTCCTCTGTTTCGCTGAATGACACCAGGCGCCCGGCGCAACCGGTGCGGTAAACTTCCGGCTGATCGCCCTCATTGGCACCGACCGGCTGGATCATGCCGATTAGCCGGGCGCTGCCCAGCGAGGCCGATGTCATGTTCAGATACCGGGGTTCGAAGATATTCAGCGGCAATTGGCCTCGGGGCAGCAACAGTACGCCGGTCAGGGAGAAAATCGGAATCTCGCGCGGAAGATCTGCGAAACCGGGGTCGAATAAACCTGACATGCCGCCTGCCGAAACCGCCTAGGAGAAAAGAACGGCGGACATTTTCCGCCGTCCGGCGATGGTCACTTCGTCGGTTGGGTTCATGGTTTCGAAGAACTGGATCAACTGTTGGCGGGCGGCTTCTTCGTTCCAGGTCCGATCAATTTTCATACTGTCGACTAGGTGATCGATGGCGGCTTCCCGCTGGCCCGAGCCGAACAACCCTACCGCCAGATCGAATCGGGCGCGATGGTTTTTCGGATCGGCCGCGACGGTTGCCTCGAGTTCCGACAAATCCCCCACCGCTTCGCTTTGCGCGGCCAGATCCAACGACGCCCGCGCAGTCGCAACATCGGCGTTGTCCGCGGCGTCCTCCGGCAGTTGATCCAGCAGTTCTCGGGCTTCGTCCATCCGGCCCAAACCGATCAGCGCGCGGGCTAGGCCGCCCGCCGCATCCACGTTGTCCGGGGCATGTTCCATAACCTGGCCGTATATGCCCGCCGCCGCTTCGAATTCTTCCCCGGCCAACAGTTCTCCGGCCTGTTCGATCGCTTCGGCCAGCGGGTCGGACTGCGAGGTGCCGGCCGCGTCCGTCAGTTTCTGGACGAATTCGCGAATCTGGCTTTCCGGCTGTGCGCCCTGAAACGCGTCGACCGGCCGGCCGCCGACAAAGCCGTATACCGTCGGCACGGATTGAACGCGCATCTGCTGGGCAAGCGTCTGGTTCTGGTCAATATCAATCTTGACTAATTTCACCGCGCCGCCGGATTCCTGAACTACTTTTTCCAGAACTGGGGTAAGCTGTTTGCAGGGTCCACACCAGGTCGCCCAGAAATCCACGATTATTGGCGTCGTCACCGATGCTTCCAGCACGTCCGCCTGGAAGGTTTCGATGGTCCCGTCCTTTATAAGTTCGCCCACCGCTACCCCGCCGGCGACATCGTCATTCAGTATCTGTTCCATGGTCCCTGCCCTGTGTTCGAAATCCGCCCAGCGCGCCGATTTCGCCTATCTTCAAGATGGCTCCTAACCTGCCGTCTGGCAAGTCTTTGGGTGGATATTCATGGACGTATCGGCTGTGGCCGTTGGCCCCAAGTCGACCGTTACCGGCCGGTGCCCACTGGCTTCAATAAACCGAAGCAGATCGGCCGGCGCGATGGCAGTGCTACGGTCGTTGGTCAGCGGGTGGAAATAGGTAATTTCCGCCGCCATGACGTCCGAATCCAGAGCGACGTTGATGACCGCGTCGGTATCGTTGATTAGGGCGAACGGTGTTACCGCGCCCGGCTCGATACCAAGGTATTTCTCCACTATTTCCGGCCGAGCGAAACTTAGCCGCGCCGCGCCCAGTGCACCGGACAGGGCGCGGATGTTTAGTCGCCGGGATTCTTCTACCACGCACAGCCACAGCGCAGCCTTCTTGTCCTTGAATAATAGTGTTTTGCAATGGGTGCCCGGCAGGTCGCCGCGGAGGCCACGGCTTTCCTCCACGGTATAGGCGGGTGGGTGGCTATGGGTCTCGGTTTCGATGTCCAACGCCTCCAGCCTGGCAAAAAGATCGTCGGGCGTCGCCATGCCGGGCATGGTTTTTGTCGGTTCTTTCATGGTCTCGGATTACGCCATTTTTCAAAAGTGTGCTGCGTGGGTCGTCGGCCCAATCGCCTCTTGCGTTCATCCGCCCGCCCACATATATTTTGCGGCGCTTTCTCTCGATGCGGGTGTAGCTCAGGGGTAGAGCGCAACCTTGCCAAGGTTGAAGTCGTGAGTTCGAATCTCATCACCCGCTCCAATTTTGCCTTTTATTCTTTTTTTTTGCGCGAGCGATGCCGTGGCTTGACTCCACTTCCGTAAAGTCTGCTTGCTGCAACAGTTCGGCCACCCGAGTGTGCCGCTGCGGTTGGTCGTACCGCGGGTTGTACCAGTCGAAGGTATCCAGCAGCGTCCATTCGTATTGCGCCTCCCTGCTCAGTTCCGGCTGATGGCTGGCGCTGATGGGCAGGAACCGTAGCCCGAACCTGACGAAGCGAATCCGACTGACAATGCGGCTCAACGGAAACAGGGGCGCAACCATGATGCGGCACAGGCGCAGCAGTGCCGGCTGAGACATATGTGGCGTAAACATACGAAGGCCTGCGCGGATCAGCTGAAGGCGACGGCTCCATGTCAGTTCGTAGAAATTGTAACCGAGCCGCCCGTTGGGCTTTAGTAGTCGCGGCATCGACAGAATGGTTCGCTCCGGGTCCGGCGTGTGCTGGATCACACCGGCGCAATGAACCGCATCGAAAGCGTTCGACCGCAGCGGTATGGCATAGATCGATCCCTGTATGCACTGAACAAGGTCGCCGTGCACACGGGTGGTTTCATGGCAGGCGTCGATGGCCACGCTCATATCCAGCGACACCACCTTCGCCCCTAACCCGGCCAGCACGTCGCTGAACCGGCCAGCACCGGCGCCGCCGTCAAAGATCAGCTTTCCAGCGATCCAGTCCCGGTCCCACTTGGTGTCTGTCAGCAGGCGGTCTTCGGTTAGGCTGGTGCCGTTCAGGCGGTCGATCTGGGTGTGGCGCCAGCGTAGCCATTGGAAACCGAACCCGGGTGCGTAATCCCCGAGTTCGGGAATAAAACGGGGAATGCCATCCCGAACCGGCCAGGATTTGCCGCAGGACTCACAGGATAATGTGCCCTCATCGAGTTCGTTACCCTTCCACGCGCCCTCGCCGGCCCGTAGCGGAACGTCACTCGAACAATCGGGACATGCCATCAGATCGAGCAGCCATTTATGCATTGCGATACCGAGCCTTGCCCACGGAGGAAAGAATGGATTGCATCAGCCGCCGCCAAAAAGATACCGGTTGGCGATGGTCAGCAATCCCACGGAAAGAATGCCAAAAATCCCAACGAAATAAAGGTTCGGGCCGAATATAAGCTGTATCCGTGGGATCCGAAACATGGCGCTCGCGGTTGCGGTGGATACCGCAGTGACGCCCACCATGGACGCAAAAGCCCAGCCCACCAAAGCCGCTTCCATCATCACCACATCGCTTACGCCGGTATCGAGCGGCATGAAGATCACCAGCACGACTATCATCGAGACCAGTTGATGAATGCACATAAGCGATGCCGCAGTCATCACCGCGATCACGGCGGCGATTACGGCCCAGGGCGGCAGGGTCAGCGCCTCAATGACGTTGGCCGCACCGGCTTCGGTGATGGCGGCTTCCAGCACGCGTCCCAGCACTAGGGCGGTGGTAACCACCACGATTTCGTCGCGGACGCGGCCTGTCCCGCGCGAGGTTTCCGCCGCCGTTTCGCGAATATCCCTGCCCCGCGCTGAAACGAATGTGAGAAGGGCAAGGACAGGAACGGTCGCGATCAGCGCTTTCAGCGTTCCCAGCCCGGCCAGGCCTGACAGGGCGGCGATCATCAGAGCGCAAAGCGCCACCGCCGGTAGGATCGGCGCAAAGCCCTTCAAGGCATTCCACAGATCGGGGAAGCCGACGCCGCGGGCATAAATGGCATGTGAGATGACCAGTCCGATCGCAGCCATGCAGAGGCCAAGCGCCATGATCTCCCATGCCGGCACGTTTGGAATTTGTTGGGTCGCAAAGGCGGAGGCCACCCAGAAGGGGGACCATAACGGGGCCAGGCACATGCCGCGCTGGCTTACTTCGGCTGCGCGCCTGCGGACGGTATCGTCAGCATCGTTTTTCAGAATGGGAGCCAGAATCGCCATAACGCCCACCACCAGGATTGAGCCGATCAAATGGGCGCCGACCAGAAACGCTCCGTTGGTCTGATCCGGCCGCAGGCCGTCGAACAGCGATCGGGCGGTCGAGATTTCGCGCCGCCTGTCCGCCAGCGCCCGCAGTAGAACGATCGATCCGAAAAACGCCATAAAAACGGCTGCGT
>CAJWUK010000164.1 GCA_913047365.1 uncultured Alphaproteobacteria bacterium
CCGCGCTTTGCGTCGCTGCGCGCCAACAAGGTCCACCTGCGCACTGGACCGGGAATTCGCTATCCGGTTGACTGGATCTTTGTTCACCAGGGCCTGCCAATGGAGATTGTGGCAGAATTCGAGAACTGGCGAAAAGTACGGGACTGGCAGGGCACGGAGGGCTGGGTTCACCGATCTATGCTATCGGGCCGGCGCACAGCCGTAATCACCGGCGGCACCCAACCAATGCGGCGCGATCCCGATCCCAATGCCTCAATGACTGCCCGCGTGAAGGAAAGAGTAGTCGGGCGCGTCCTGGAATGCGAAGGCGGCTGGTGCCGGATAGAAATCGGCAAAAACCGCGGATGGATGCGCCGGACCCATGTCTGGGGCGTTTATCAGGATGAAAAACTGAACTGACCCGGCGCCGGGCTACACAAAATGTACCGGATTTTAAGGGTTTTTGAGCTATATTTACTTTAATTTAGTTGTGGAACCCGAAGGTCACCAGCGGGATTCTCCCTATCAATGATTGTAGGCAATTTAATAATCTTGATTATTGGTTTCAGTAAAATTCCAGGAAGTTATTAAAGAAACGTTTTTAGCGAGCCGACTATCGGCCTCAGTCGAAATCTTCAGTAAGTGCGCTGCGCACGGCGGACGGTACGCCGGCGCTGTGCGTATAATTTTCGTGGGTAAAACCCACTTCCACCGCCACATTTTCGTTGCGGAAGGCCGCGACTTGCACATCCGTGAACACGAAATGAACGAACTGCACCGAAGATGCCTTGCCATCCGCGGTGGTCCGGTCTACGTCGGTTTCGGCCACGCCAGCAATCCTGTCGTCACCCACCTTGACGAATATTTCCTCTTCGATTCCCCCCAGTCCAGACAGAACGTTCGCCCGGCGCACGGGATCGCCAATTTCGAACATGACGGTGGCCACCAACTCCCGCCCCTGGGGAACGAGCGGATTATAGGCGGCAAGTTCATCCGGCACCTGATCGTCACCACCGCGCTCGATGTAAAGCATTTCCTGTATCTGGTGCCACATGGTGTCGTAGTTTTCGAAATAAAACGTCGCATGGGGGCCGACTTCCATACGCCGGTGTTTCTTTATTTCGGTCAGGGAGCGCTTCCGCTCCCGCCGGGTGGCGGCGTATTCTTCGTACGGCAACAGATCATCGGCGTTGATTGCCTTTTTCGCTGGCATCCTAATCTTCTCCACCGCGATAGGCCCGGGCCAGAAGCTGCACCGGATGCGGTGCATGTTCGGGGACGGCGGGAGGCGTATCTTCTTTTTCGGCCAGTTTTTCCATTCCCTGCAATATATGCAGGCCTGCCAGCGGACATTCGGAGACAACGTATTTTGGGGCGTTTTCGGCCACCTTTCGCGCCGCGGGACGGCCGATTTTCAGCGCGGTGTTGAAATTGTCCTTCATCATCCCCCAGGATCCGCCATGTCCGGAGCATCTTTCGATAACATCGACGTCCGCGTCGGGGATCAACCGCAAAAGCTCAGCCGCTTTTTGCCCCATGTTCTGAGCGCGGGCATGGCAGGCCAGATGCACGGTAACGCCGCCGCCCAGGGGCGCCATACCGTCAGCTAGGCCTTCGTTTTTCGAGATATCCACGATGTATTCGCTGATGTCGCGCGTTGCCGTCGACAGTAGTTTGACATCCTCATCACCGGGCAGGATCAGCGGCCATTCGAATTTCAACATGAGCGAACAGCTGGGCGTCAAGGCAACGACATCATAACCCTTTTCGATCCACGGTTTGAACCCCGCCGCCACTTTACGCGCCGCATCGGCGACGCCCTGGATATCGCCGTGTTCCAACTTGGGCATGCCGCAACACATGGGATGCAAAACTTCGGTTTCTACCCCGTTGCGGGCCAGAACCTTCAGGGCATCCTCACCCATGGCGGGATCGTTATAGTTTACAAAACAGGTGGCATAGACCACGGCCTTGCGCTCGCTGGCAGGCGCATCGGCCGCACGTTGCGGCGCATTTGATCGCGCCAATGCGGTCAGCGTCTTGCCATGAAATTTGGGCACCGCGGCGTCTTTGTCAATACCGGTCACTGCCTGCATCACCGGCCGCGTCAATCCATTGCCGTTACGCGTCACCCAGTTGGCGAGCGGCGCCGTGGCGCCGGCAAGCTTGCCGTTCCGGTCAGTTTCGGCGATCTGCTTTTTGACAAAGCCGACATCGCCCTTTTTCAGTTCGACTGCCCGGTAGCGCAGCATCAAATGCGGCAGATCCAGATTGAACTCGTGGGGCGGCACGTAGGGGCACTTGGTAAGAAAGCACATGTCGCACAACGTGCAGGCATCGACCACCGATTTGAAATCCGTGGAATCGACAGTATCGAGTTCCATGCTTTCCGCTTCGTCGATCAGATCGAATAGTCGCGGAAAGGAATCGCACAGATTGTGACAACGGCGGCAGCCGTGGCAGATGTCGAACTGGCGGCGCAATTCAGCGTCCAGTTTTTCCTCGTCATAAAAATCCGGATCCTGCCAGGGAATAGGATGGCGTGCCGGCGCCTCAAGGCTGCCTTCGAGCATAATCGATCCTTATCGGTGTCAAGGGTGCGCCGGGCGAAGTGCGGAAAACAATCGCCCGGCGTCTTAATCATCGTTGCCGGACCACACCCGGCGAACGATTTAGTCGAGTTCGTCGAGCGCTTTCTGGAAACGGCCAGCATGGGACCGTTCGGCCTTTGCCAGCGTTTCGAACCAGTCGGCGATTTCGTCGAAACCTTCGTCACGGGCTTCGCGCGCCATTCCCGGATACATGTCGGTGTACTCATGGGTTTCGCCGGCAACAGCCGCTCTCAGGTTATTCGACGTGGTTCCGATCGGCTCACCCGTCGCCGGATCGCCGGTTTCTTCCAAGTATTCCAGATGGCCGTGCGCATGGCCGGTTTCACCTTCCGCGGTCGAGCGGAAAACGGCCGCGACATCGTTGAATCCTTCAACGTCGGCCTTCTGCGCAAAGTAAAGATAACGGCGGTTCGCCTGGGATTCACCGGCAAAGGCGTCTTTGAGGTTTTGTTCGGTCTTGGTTCCACCAAGTGACGGCATTGTCACCCTCCTTGTTCGTGTTTGTTACGTCGGTAGCTACGACCTCGGAATTAGCATCTTCAGTCCAGAGTGTCTGTGGCCCCGGTTGTCCGCCAAGGGAAACATGTTTGCCCCCGAAGTCTGCCTCCGATAATAGAAACATACAGACAATTAGAATATAGGAGCACCGAAAGGGCGCGTCAATTATCTGGAATAATTCTAATGTAAGAGTGGGGCCGGAAGCCTCAGTCGGCCAGACGGGAAACTCGGACGACTACATCGACCCGGCTGACGCTCGTGCCAGCAGGCGCATCGGGCAATGAAGAGACTCGGACCTGATCGTTCGGGATGTCTTCCAGCCGGCCAATATCTTCATGAAAGAAATGATGATGATCGCGGATATTGGTGTCGAAATATGACCGGCCCGAATCGACCACGACTTCGCGCATCAAACCTGCATCGGTAAACTGGTGAAGCGCGTTATAGACCGTCGCCAGCGACACGCTGACACCGGCGTTCTTCGCTTCTTCATGCAGTGCTTCAGCGGTAACGTGGCGGTTGTCGGATGCCAGCAAAAGCTTGGCCAGCGCAATCCGCTGTCGCGTGGGCCGAAGCCCCGCATTCTTCAGGCGGAAAATCACACCGCTATAGGGCCGTGTATTGGTGTCGGACGATGCCATTTATTCCGTATAAGGCCCATTGGATCCGATTTAAAGCCAAAAATTCCAGGCGGAAACCACACCTTTTGGAATTTGCCCAAACTGCAGCGCTTGCACACAGACCTATGCCGGTTCAGTTCCCGGTGTGTAGCTGATCAACCAATTCCTTAACCGTGGGAATGAACCCGTTCGAATAGAACGGATCCTCCCGGAACTTGTAGGCGTTATGACCGGCGAACATCAGTTGTTCGTCCACCGTTTCGCCGTGGGCAATATCCTGTAGGGTTTTCTGGATGCAGTAAGAGCGCGGATCGGGCCGCCGACCCGTCGTCCCCAGTTCGTTCTGAGCCCAGTTGGAAAACTGGCACTGGGACAGACAGCCCATGCATTCGGATTGATCCGTCCTGATCTGCCTGGACTTTTCCTGGGTCACGAAAATGACAGTCGAATCCGGCGTGCGCATGCCTTCTGTAAAATCTTCTGACATCCACTTTTCCGCCCGCTTTCGGTCTGCAGGGGCTAAGTAAATCCGCCGGCCGCGCAGCCCAATCTGAAATTCTTCGGACAATTCACCGACCGGTTCTTCGGCAAAAGCAATCTGGCGGCCGGACCGTTCCTTCAATTCGTTCATAAAGACATTATGCACAGCGGACGAATAGAACCCGGTCGGGCTGTACTTGTTCAGGTAAACATCACCCTCTTCCAAATCCAGAAGACGGCGTTTCCATTCTTTCGAAATGGGACTTTCTTGGGTCAGAAGCGGCCGGGTTCCGAATTGGAAGGCCACCGGCGCGATATCCGGATCTTCGATCCAGTCCTCCCAGTCGCGCAGAAACCAGACTCCGCCGGCCATCACGATCGGCACATGGTCGAGACCCAGGCCATTCATCATCTTGCGAAGTTCGACGATCCGCGGACGCGGATCTTCGGGTTTTTGGGGGTCTTCACTGTTTGACAGCCCGTTATGGCCGCCAGCTCGCCAGGGGTCCTCATAGACCACGCCGCCCAGCCATTGGGGGAATTTGTGATAGGCGCGTTTCCACAGCGCACGGAACGCGCGGGCCGAGGAAACGATGGGGTAGTAATAGACGCCGTAATCGGCAGAAATCTCGGCAATCCGGTATGGCATGCCGGCGCCGCAGGTCACCCCGTGGATCAGACCCCGTGCGCCGGTCAGCACGCCATCGAGCACCCGTTCTGCTCCTGCCATTTCCCATAAGACGTTCATGTGAATGCGGCCTTCGCCGCCGGCCATGTCATGGGCGATCCGGGCCTGGGCGATACCGCCCTGAATGGCATAGGCCAGTAATTCTTCGTGACGGTCGCGACGGGTTCGTCCCTGATAGATCACCGGGATTAGCTTCCCGTTTTCATCGTAGGAATCGGCATTGACGCCGGAAAACGTGCCGACCCCGCCGGTGGCTGCCCACGCACCCGAGCTCTCGCCGTTGGACACGGCAATACCCTTGCCGCCCTCCACAAGAGGGGCGACCTCTTTGCCGGAAATGACAAGAGGTTTCAGCGGTTTCAGTACCGTTCTCCCGGGCAAATCAGCCGTCTGTAGAATATTATATTAAGAGATTTGAAAACGACCAGTCCTCCCACCCAAATCGGTGGTGAGAACTGGCCGTTTGTTATCTGGTGAGCTACCCGTCTGCGGCTTCGGCCTTTTCCTTGGCCTCGTCGGAAATGTCTTCACCGGTTTCCTGGTCGACCACTTTCATCGACAGGCGGACCTTGCCGCGATCGTCGACGGCCAGGACCTTGACCTTCACCTCGTCGCCTTCATTGACGACATCGGTCACTTTTCCGACCCGGCGGTTTTCCAGTTCGGAAATATGGACCAGGCCGTCGCGCGAGCCCATGAAGTTCACGAACGCGCCGAAATCGACAACCTTCACCACCTTGCCGGTGTAGATGTGACCGATTTCCGGTTCGGCGACGATGCCCTTGATCCAGTTGACCGCGGCCTCACTGGCCACGTTGTCGACCGAAGACACCTTGATCGTACCGTCGTCCTCGATATCGACCTTGGCGCCGGTTTCTTCGCAGATTTCGCGAATAACCTTGCCGCCGGTCCCGATGACTTCGCGGATCTTGTCCTTCGGAATCGAGAACGTGGTGATGCGGGGCGCGAAATTGCTGACCTCTTCACGGCCGCTACTCAGCGCACCCGACATCTCGCCGAGGATATGCAGCCGGCCGCCCTTCGCCTGGTCCAACGCGACCTGCATGATT
>CAJWUK010000165.1 GCA_913047365.1 uncultured Alphaproteobacteria bacterium
TAGCCTAGAGGCTTCCTTGGCCGTGGCACTAGGAACCAGTACCGGCCGTCCGATTTCATCCGGCCAGCTATATCGGCGGCGCCGGCGCCGGGCCCCCAAAATACATCCGCCCGCACTGCGCCCCGGATGGCACCGCCGGTATCCTGCGCCACCATCAGCCGGCGGAACGGTGCGCCGTCGGGTCGGTTGGTTTCCAGCCAGACCGGCAGGCCCAGCGGCAACAGGCGGCGGTCGATGGCAAGGCTGCGTTCCGGCGTCAGTGCCACGCCCTGCGCCCCTAGCGGGCCGGGCCCGGTCAGCAGGCGGAAAAAGACGAAGGATTTGTTGGTGCGCATCAGCGCAGAGCCTTTTGCCGGGTGAGCGGCTAGCCAGGTGCGGATAGCCTGCATGGACATCTTTTTCCGGGGCACCTCGCCGCGGCGGATTAGCTCCCGCCCGATGGCGGTATACGGATGACCGTTGGTGTCGGCGTAGCCAACCCGCATGATACTCCCGTCGCGCAGCCGGATGCGGCCTGATCCCTGGATGTGCAGAAAAAACGCATCGGTGGCGCTATCGACCCAGACTAGTTCCAGTTTTTTGCCCCGGAGCGCGCCGCGTTCGATCCGGCCCCGGTCGTGATAAGGAACCAAGCTTCCCTTCACTACCTGTCCCGCGATGCGCTTACCTTTCAGATCTTTGTCGAAGCGCCCTAGATTAACCGAGACCAGGTCACCCGGGCGCAGGTAAAGGGGCACGTTGAAACGTTTTGTGCGTTTTCGGGCGCCGCGAAGTTCTGGTTCGTAATAACCGGTGATAAGTCCGGTCCGCCCGTTGGGTCCGCGCACTGCACGGGGCTCGAAGTTACGTTCGAAAAACCGTCGGGCCGCGTTATTGTTGCCGGCGGGTATGTTCCGCGCTTCAGTGCAGATAGCGTGCCAGTCGGTTGCCGAGCCGAAGCCCGGCACGCCGCGTTTTTCCAACGGCGGACATGACCGGATCATTGCGCCCAGCGCGGCGGCGTGGGCGTCTGTCCGCCAGCCCGGCAGGTCGGCAAACCGGGCGTTTCCGAAAACCGGTTTCTTGTCAGGCGGGGCGGGCTGTTTTTGGGCGCACGCGCTAAGCGCTGTGGCGATTGCGCCCACGGCAAGCACCCGTCGCCTGAAACGGATTTCCGGCGATCGGGGCATTGGCTTCATGGGAGCGGCTCCGACCGGTGCCGCAGCGTCAGTTCTGGCTGCGGGTTTCCACCAGTTTCCAGTTTGGATCGCCGGATTTGGTGTCGCGGCTAAAGGTCCAGATATCGGTGATTTCCGTCACCTGGTTGGGATCGCCGTCGATGATACGGTCTTCGGAATCGCGGGCAACGTTCACCTGCTCCGACACGAACTTCAGCGTGACCAGGGCGTTACGGCCATCCATTTCAGCTTCGATAACCTCGGCGCTCTTGATGCTAATGATCGTCGTTTCCAGCGTTTCCTCGGCTTCTTCGCGCTCGTCGATGGCGGTTCTGAAATTGTCGAAAACGTCGTCAGCCAGCAACATCTTTAGGGTTTCGGTATCGCCTTCGGCAAAACCCTGCACTACCATTTCGAAGGCGCCGCGCGCGCCATTGGCGAATTCGGCTGAATTAAACGACGGATCGGCGTCGCGAATATCGGCAATTCCCGTGGCTAGCGGATCGTCGGTATCCAGGGATTCCGGGTGCTCGGCCGCAGGCGCGTCCTCCCTGCCCGTATTCGGCATGTCGATAACGTTGCCGTCATTTTCGGCCTGGTTCAACCGCTGCGACATAGGGTCTTGGCGGGGCTGTTCGTGGCCAGTGCGCTTGCCCAGCACACTACGCAGACGCAAAACAAGGAACGCCGCGACCATGGCGAACAAAACGATATCTAGAAACTGGAAACCGTCACCCATTATCCTGCTTCCTGCAGACCCTTGCATTAGTGTACATAAGGCGTTCAATCGGAAATCGCAAGCATGGCCCTTGTTCTACTGACGGCCTTTATCGCCGTCCCCGTTATCGAAATTGCGCTGTTTATCGAAATCGGCGGCTGGATCGGACTATGGCCGACCATCGGCGTGGTCATTATGACTGCCTTTGCCGGCACCACGCTGCTGCGGCTGCAGGGGCTTGCAGTGCTGCAACGGGTGCAGGAAAGCGTCGCCCGCAACGAAATTCCCGTCGAAGAAGTGTTTACCGGGCTTTGCCTACTGGTGGCGGGGGTGCTGCTGCTGACGCCCGGCTTCTTCACCGATGCGCTGGGTTTTCTGATGTTTGTGCCGTCATTCCGGGAGATCGCCAGGATGGGCGTATGGCGCTGGCTGGCGCAACGCGGGCACGTCTCCATGTCCGGAGGGCCCGGGCCTTCTGGAGCCCACCCGGGTTACCCCGGCGCCGGACCGGATGGCCCGGTGATTGAGGGCGATTATGAAGAAGTGGATCCGCGCTCTCCGGACCGGGACCGGATTGGGCGCGACGAGGATGGTAAAAGCTAGCTTCCACGTTTCCTAAGCGCCGCGATGCAGGCTGATTTTTCTTTAGATGCTGCGCCGTTTCCCCGGGTTTCCAGGTGGTCGAGGCGGACGGCGTCGACCCGGTGATAGAAAAACATCTCCAATACGCAGGATTTGCCACGGTAGCGCCAGAATTCGCCCGGCGGGTCGCGGCGGACAAAGACCGGCGTGCCGAACAGCGCTGAAATCTGGGGGGCGGTCTGCCCAATTAAGGAGTCAGGCGAAATCGGCCGGTCCGGCTGCTGCGACTCGGTCGGTTGCGGGAGGGCCGTCACGGCTGGTGCCGCGGGCGGGTCGGCCATAGGCTGATCAGGAACGGTACTGAGCGTCGTAGTCCGGTTATCTGGTTTCGTGGAACAGGCGGCCACCGCTAGGCACAGTCCCGCTATGCACAGCCACCGGGAAGATGAGCTTTCCCGCATCACCGTTGCAATTCGGTCAGTCGCCGTCAGGATCGCCGCACAGCCCGATATCGCCGATGATTTCGCCGCCGCGTTCGATTTCCAGCTTTCCGAACCGGACGGTGCCTGTGACGCGGCCGGAAGCGCGGACGATCAAGATATCGCGGGCGGTCAGCGTGCCGTCAAAATTGCCGCTGATTTCGGCTACGTCGATGGCGGCGACGCCCTTGAACGTACCGGTCGAGGCGATTTCAATCTCGCGACAGTCTTTCAGTTCAGCCTCCACCTTGCCTTCGACCACCATCCGTTCGCAGGCGCTGATATTACCGCTAAGTTCGATTTCTCGGCCGACGATCAGTTTGTTGTTGTCGGGATTGCCGGGGCTGGCAACCGTGTGGGCTTCGCGCGCCGGGCGCGGCACTTCCCCTGGGCGGAGCGCTGCCGAGGGCGCACTCGGGGCCTCGGCTTTCAGCGGCAAGGCCGCCGGTAGCTCGGTCTGGGTCGAGGTGTCCTGGGACGTTTCCTGGTCCGCCATGATAGGTTCTTTCCCGAAATCGCCGCTATGCGACAGTTAACCGTTTTCGCCTACTTTCCGCAGGTCTTCGAATACATGTACCATATAGGCCGCCGCAATGACCGGCATCAGCCAGTTCACGAACGGGACAGTCATCAGCACGGCGATCAGGATACCGCATAGGAAAATCCGGGTCCTGTATTGTTTCCGCAGTGCCCGCCCCGCCGGTGGCTCGAGTCGCCGGACGGCCGCAAATTCGAAGTATTCGCATCCCAGAAGATATCCGTTGAGCGCATAGAAGACAAAGGGAATCAGCGGGATAAGGACGATAGTTATGAGGAGGATCGGCACCACGAACACGAACACCAGCAGGTTCAGCACAATGGTTATCCCGGCGAAACGGGCCGCATTGGTCAATATTTCGGCCAATGGTTCTTCACGCGCCGGTGGCAGATCAGGATAGTGCCGCGCCTCTACCGCGCGGGCGATTTTTTCCAGCATGAAGGAAATGATCAGCCCGGCGATGGCCGGAAACAACAACAGCCCGATGATGAACGCAGCGCTTCCGCCTAGGAGCGCAATGGGCTTGTCCAGCCAGGCGATTCCGAAAATTTCGTTTTCGCTTAATGTCCAGCTTACAGTAATGACCAGCGCGACAAAAATGAGGGTGCTGAAAAGAACCGCGCGCATTACAACGCCCCGGATGCGGGGGTCGCCCAACTGGCCGACAGCCTTGACGAAACCGGAAAACATGCCCTGCCCTGCCCGAACGCCGTTGTTAATGTCGGCGCCTGTTTAGCTGTGCCTCGGGGGTCATGGCAAGCATTGGCTGTTTCAATTGCCGTTAATGGTTCGGGCGTTATACTGCGCGCCGCAAACTTGGCCAAATTCCCAGAAAATAAGGAGAACAAGCATGGCCGAAGCCCGGTTCGACGTCGTCGGCGTCGGAAATGCAATTGTCGACGTAATCGCCAGGACAGACGAAAACGACCTGGCCCGGCTGGATCTGAACAAGGGAACCATGACGCTGATCGACGATGCCCAGGCCCAATGGCTCTACAGCGAGATGGGTGCCGGTCAGGAAACATCCGGCGGCTCGGCGGCTAACACGCTGGCCGGGATCGCGTCGCTGGGGGGCAAGGGCGCCTATATCGGTAAGGTCCGGAACGACCAGCTAGGAGAGGTTTTTAGCCACGACCTGCGCGCCGTCGGTGTCGAATATCCGATGCGGCCCGCCACGGAGGGTCCGGCCACGGCGCAATGCCTGATTTTCGTGACGCCCGATGCCGACCGCACCATGCAGACTTTTCTCGGTGTCAGCATGATGCTCAATCCGGACGATATCGACCCCGAAACCGTCGGAGACGGGCAGATCACCTACCTGGAAGGCTATCTGTTCGACCGTGACGAAGCGAAGGAGGCCTTCGTAAAGGCTGCCGAACTCGCCCACGCGGCTGGTCGCCGGGTTGCGTTGACCCTGTCTGACCCGTTCTGCGTTGACCGTCATCGCGCCTCGTTCCGGAATATGGTCGAAGGCCATGTTGATATCGTGTTTGCCAATCGCGATGAAATTACGTCTTTGTATGAAACCGATTCTTTCGACGATGCTATTGGCCAGCTCGTCGGCAAGGTCGATATCGCCGCAGTTACCCGCAGCGAAGAAGGATCGGTGATAGTTACCGCTAATGAGGTGGTCGAAATCCCAGCCGAACCCGTCGACAAGGTGGTCGACACCACCGGCGCCGGCGATCTGTATGCCGCGGGCGTGCTCTACGGTCTGACCCAAGGGTATGAGCTGGCGGTGGCCGGGCGGATCGGATCGATCTGCGCGGCGGAGGTCATAAGCCACTATGGCGCCCGGCCCGAAGAGTCGCTGGCCGAACTGGTGAGAGAAAAACTGGGATAAATTTCCCGATTGCCTGTATACAGCGCGGGCAAATTTCGAATACGCGGGCGGATTGGCGAATCCGCCCGGCTTTTTTTGGATAAAGACGTCTTGGACAATCTGCGCAACATCGCGATCATCGCCCATGTCGATCATGGCAAAACCACACTGGTGGACCAGTTGCTGCGCCAGTCCGGCAGCTTTCGCGAAAACCAGCAGGTCGCCGAACGGGTCATGGATTCGAACGACCTTGAACGTGAACGCGGCATTACCATCCTGGCCAAATGCGCGTCGGTCGACTGGAATGGGGTGCGTATCAACATCGTCGACACGCCCGGCCATGCCGATTTCGGCGGCGAAGTGGAACGAATCCTGTCGATGGTCGATGGCGCGCTGGTGCTGGTCGATTCTGCCGAAGGCCCGATGCCGCAGACAAAATTCGTTACCCAAAAGGCACTCGCGCTGGGCCTGAAACCGATCGTCGTTATCAACAAGGCCGACCGCCCGGATCAGCGCGCGGACGAAGTTCACGAAGAGGTATTCGATCTGTTCGCCGCGCTAGATGCTAATGATGAACAGCTCGATTTCCCCACCCTCTATGCATCGGCCAAGGAAGGCTGGGCCGC
>CAJWUK010000166.1 GCA_913047365.1 uncultured Alphaproteobacteria bacterium
TTTATTTTCGGCCGGCATTCAGCAGTCATCGGTATTGTTTTCCTCGATTTCCGATTTGCGCTGTTCCGAGCGTTCTTCCTTGGCGCGCTGGCGCTCGGCGCGTTTATCGGCGCGTTTTTTTTCGCGCTCCCGGCGCTCGAAACCGTAATTCGTTCTTCGGGCCATAATTGTCTGCCTCCGAATTTCGGGGGAAAACGTATAAGGCCCGCGCCTTAGCGGGCCTTATACGATCGAAACGTGGAGCTAATCCAGGGATTTAAGATTCTCGGCAGCCATTTTACCGTCTCGGCCAGAGACCAGTTCGAACTCCACTTTCTGGCCTTCGTTCAGGGTCGACAGGCCAGAGCGCTCTACGGCGCTGATATGGACAAAGGCGTCCTTGGAGCCGTCTTCCTGTTCGATAAAACCGAATCCCTTGGTGGGGTTGAACCATTTAACAGTACCTGTAGCCATGATCATTCCTTTCACGACGGATTGTGTTGGTGTCCGCACCGTGCGGACATTCCTTTGCAACGTTCACAATGTCGAAGAGAAACTGGGCTAACCGCCTGAGCGGAAATCGCGGAAACATCGGCGACGTATAAACGCGGGCGTGACCATAACAGGGCTAAACAAAGGAAAAAAGAAATACATGTCTCGAATTTTTCTGGTTGCTGGGGCGGCGGAATAGAGTCCGGAGACGGTCATTTGCCCGGCGTACTTTTCGGCATGGCGACGCCCAGCCGGGTAGCGACTTCTTCCAGCCGCTTCCAGGTGCCGTCCGGCAGGGGGATGCCCGTCTTCCGACGCCGTTCCAGCACCCCGTCGCCGCGTTCGCCGGGGACGAGGATTTCGTTCACACCGTCCGCTCGCGGCAGGGATTTGATGGCGTCGGCCAGTCGGTCTACCTCCCGCGCATAATCGCCCACATCTCCGAATTGAGCGATATTGATGGCGATGACCAGCCCATTCTGCATATGCTGGCGGCTGTCCGGCGCGGCTTCAAGAAATGGCGCGATCAGCGGATTGCCGACCGTCAGGCTGGTTAGGCATTCGAACATCAGCGACAGCCCGCCGCCCTTCGACCCGCCCAAAGCGGTCGGGATGACGGCTTTGTTCGGATCGGTGGTGGGATTGCCGTCGGCATCGACGGCCCAGCCTTTACCCAGTTTCTGGCCGGTATCACGGGCGAGCTGAATTTTTCCCATCGATTGCGTAGCGGTCGCCATATCCAGTATCAGGGGGGCATGTGTCGACCCAGGCACCGCGATAGCGATGGGACTGGTGGCAAGGCCTGCCGTTCGCGCGCCGGGATAGGCCATGTTCGGGCGCGACACGTTAATGGCGATTCCCGCCATGCCTTCTGCTGCGATATCCAGCGCGAAATACCCGATGGCACCCATATGAACCGTGCGCCGGATTAGGCAGAGGCCGATCCCCGCGGCGGATGCTTTTTCGATGGCGATCCCGGTGGCGCGGGCCAGCGCTACCTGCCCGAATCCCTGGTCAGCATCCAGTACAGCGGCGGCGGGCAAATCGGTGGTAATCTGCATGTCGGGCGACGGATTGGTGATGCCGTTGTCGATGCGGGCCAGATAGCCGGGAATGCGCAACACGCCGTGGGAATCGACACCCCGTAAATTGGCCCAGATTAGGGCTTTCGCGATCAACGCTGCGTCGCCGGCGGGCGCACCGGCGGCGGTAAAAAGGCCGGCGGCAAACCGGGCCAAGTCGGCGTCGAGGACAGTGCGATCGTTTCCAGACATGGAGAATTTCCTATCAGCAGTAGTGGCCATGGTCCAGCGTTGCCGGGAGCAACCGCCGTGGCGTATAACGCACGAAACGCCAGCGGGAACAAAAATGGAAGAAAAGGTCACCTTCAAATCCGGCGAAAACGACGAGCTGACGATATCGGGCGCGATACACTTGCCCGAGGACATGCAGCCGGGCGAAAAACGCCCGGCGGTGATGGTCCTGCACGGGTTTGGAAGCCGGAAGGACGCGGCCAATGTGACCGGGCCGGCCAATATTTTCCTGAACTGGGGTTATGTGGTGCTACGCTTCGATATGCGCGGCTGCGGCGAAAGCGATGGTCTGTTCGGCCACCTGCTGTGCCTTGACCAGGTGGCGGACACGAGGGCCGCGATCAGTTTTTTGCAGTCCCGGCCGGAGGTTGATCCGGATCGGATCGGCCTTGTGGGATCCAGCTTCGGCGCGGCCGTGGCGATCTATACCGGCGGCGTCGATGACCGCGTCGCCGCCGTGATTTCTTCCGGCGGCTGGGGCAACGGCGAACGTAAGTTCCGTGGCCAGCATCCGTCGCCCGAAGAATGGCAGGCTTTCACCGACATGTTGGCCGAGGGCAAAAAACACCGGGACGAAACGGGCGAGCCGCTATTCGTCGATCGCTATGCGATCGTTCCGATCCCTGAACATCTGCGCAAGAACATGCCGTCCGGTTCGGTGCAGCAGTTTACCGCCGATACCGCGCAGGGAATGATGGAATTCAACGCCGAGGAGGTTATCGGCAATATCGCGCCGAGACCGGTGCTGTTGCTACACAGTTCCGCGGATTCGGTAACACCCACAGAACAATCCATCGAAATGTTCAAACGTGGGGGGCAGCCGACAGATCTGCATCTGACCGCCGATACCGACCACTTCATGATGGCGGAATCGAATACCCGGGTGATCAACATTATCCACGACTGGCTGGAGAAATATTTCCCAGCAAAAGCGACCATCGATGCGTGACGGGGTTTTCGCTGATACGGACAAATCAGCGGCGGAAGCGGCGCTGGTCGATGCTGCGCGGGCGATGGTGCCCGCCCTGGCAGAACGCGCTCGACAGGCGGAACTGGATCGGCGCATTTCCGACGAAACGCATGAAGAATTTCGAGTAGCCGGGTTTTATCGATCGCTGCAGCCGGCCCGCTACGGCGGGCTCGAACTTGATTACGGCGCGCAAACTGCTTTCGCCCGCGAACTAGGACGCGCCTGTGCGTCCAGCGGCTGGGTCGGAGGCATTCTCGCCTGCCACGGCTGGATCGCCGGCATGTTCCCTGACGAGGCGCAGGCGGAAATCTGGGCCGATGACCCGGACGCAGCGATTGCCACATCCTTTCTGCCTGTCGGCGTTACCGTCGATAAGGCCGGCAACAGCTTGCGGTTGTCCGGGCGCTGGCGGTTCTCCAGCGGTGTGGATCACTGCGACTGGGCAATTTTGCTGGTGATGATCCCGTCGGATAACGGCCCACCCGATGCTTTGTTCGTGCTGGTCGATCTAGCCGATTGTACGGTGGAGGAGGCGTGGAACACTGCCGGTCTCGCCGCGACGGGCAGTAATGATATCGTTGTCGACACCGTCGACGTGCCACCGCACCGGATTGCTCGGATTCTCGATCTGCGAGGCGAAGAGACTCCGGGGTCGAAATCGAATGGCAGCTACCTCTACCGCCTGCCGCTGTTCGCCGTCTTTCCGTTCAACATCATTGGTCCCGCACTCGGCGCGGCGCGGGGGGCGCTGGAGTCGGTCGTCGATGAAATGACGACCCGGCAATCGGTCACCGGCGCCGACGTGACCCGGGTCGCCACGGTGCACCAGCGGATCGGTCGAGCGACCGCTCTACTGGATGCCGCCGATGCCCTGATGGATCGCCTGCGGTCGGATATCGTGATTAAAGGATTGGCCGGCGATGAGTATTCCATGCAGGTTCGCGCCCGTTACCGGCTCAATCTCGGCCATGTGGCGCAGTCATGTTGTGAGGCCGTCGACGTGCTTTTGCCCCTAACCGGCGGCCGCGGGCTGGAAACCACGCACCCCATGCAGCGTGCCTGGCGCGACGTGCATGCGGTAGCTCAGCATATCGGTCTGGTCTGGGATCTTCAGACCGGGCTATACGGCAATGTCCTGCTCGGCCATGGCAGCCCGGATCCGAAGTTGTAGGATTCTTCTACATTGTCACCCTCGGACTAGACCCGGGGATTCACGAAGGTTCGTCTTGGATCCTCGGGTCAAGTCCTAGGGTTGCAAAATTTGATTTTGAAACCGAACGTTCCTTAACCGCCCACCCCGATCTTGAAATCCCCGATCCGGTCGCAGACGAAGTGCAGCTCGTCGCCGGCCTTCACCTCGCTGACGCCTTCGGGAGACCCGGTGTACATCACATCGCCCGGATAAAGGGTGTAGTATTCCGACGCGTATTCGATCAGTTCGCGAATGCTGAGCACCTGATCGGACGTGTTGGCGTCCTGTTTGACGTTACCGTTCACCGATCCGTGGAAGGACACGTTATCGGGGTCTGGTATTTCATCGGCGGTAACCATCCAAGGGCCCAACACGGCGTAGCCGTCACAGGATTTTCGTGCGCTACGGTCTTCCGGTCCTCGGACGGTCATGTCCAGGCCCAGCGTATACCCCGCGATCACGTCCAGCGCGTCGGCCTGCGACACCCGGCTGCATTCCTCGCCGATCACGAGGGCGAATTCAAATTCGTGGTCGTTACGCCGGTCCGGAAACCGGATCGGAATGGAATCAGACGGGCCAATCAGAGCGGTGTTGGATTTAAGAAAAATACCGGCCTCTTTGATTTTGGTCGTCCGTTCGATATGGCGGATGCCGGGATCGGCCTGGGCCTCGTCGATGTGGGCCTTGTAGTTTACCGGTGCGGCCATCAGCTTGCCGGGCCGCGCAATGGGCGGCAATAGCTTCACGCTGTCGACGGAAATTGGCTCCGCATCGGCTGCCATTTTTTCGAGCCGCTCGCGCCAGTCCGGCAGGGCGGCGACGATGGCATCCGATTTCGATGCATAGGGGTGGGCTGCGCGAATTTCATTCTGGGCGGCGGTTACATCGTGGATCTCTCCGTCGATCACAATGCCCAGCCGGTCGTCGTTATATCTACAAATTTTCATCTTGCGCTTTCCCCTTGGGTGAACAGCGTTGCTGCCCTTTCCCCTTGTCGCGCAAAATCATACGATTGGGAAGATATCCTACCTACAGAAAGAGATAGTCCATGAGCGATCCTGTTGTCACCGGCCTTCGCAGTGCAGAATTCGCGGTTCCGGATGTTGCCGCGGCGGCGAGTTTCTATGTCGATTGCTGGGGTCTCGATGTTGCCGCCGAAGATAAAGGATCGGTCTATCTGCGCGGTACGGGGGCGGAACACCATTCCCTCGTCCTGCGCGAGGGGGCGGAAAAGAAACTGCTGGCCGTAAACCTGGCGGCGGACGACAAGGCTGCGGTCGACGGGTTGTACGACCGCGCCAAGGCAATGGGGATGACCGTGACCGCGCCGGAAGATCTCTCCGGACCGGCCGGCGGGTACGGCTTTGTCCTGAACGACCTGCATGGGCGCGATTACCGGGTGTCGACCGGACTGAAGGCGCACGAGGGCCTCACCGACGATCCGGGCAAGCCGCGGAAGCTGAGCCATGTGGTTATGAACTCTCCCGACCGCGCGGCGCAGAGCCAGCAGTTCATCGACATGCTGGGTTTCAAACTGACCGACCGCACTGGCTATATGGATTTCATCCGCTGCAGCAGTGATCACCACGCGATTGCCTATACAACCATCGATACGCCGACACTGAATCACTGCGCGTTCGAGATGCCGAGCCACGATGCACTAATGCACGGGTCCGGTCGGATGAAACGGTCCGGTCATCCGGTGGAATGGGGTATCGGAAGGCACGGTCCGGGCAACAACATTTTCGCCTATTTCGTTGATCCCAATAATTATGTCATCGAATACACGGCCGAAGTCGAGCAAGTAGATGAAAATTATAAGGTAGGCATGCCGGAAGACTGGGAGCGGCCCCAGGAATATCACGGCGATAACTGGGGCTATGCAGAGCCGGCATCCGACCGCATGCGGGCCAATACCA
>CAJWUK010000167.1 GCA_913047365.1 uncultured Alphaproteobacteria bacterium
GTTGCGGAACTGTTGCGCTGGGTAGGGCTGGAAGCCCAGACCGACTCCAAGCCCGATACGTTATCGGGGGGAGAACAGCAGCGCGTCGCCATCGCTCGGGCGGTGATTGCCCGCCCGCAAATTCTGCTGGCCGATGAACCCACTGGCAATGTTGACGGCGAAATTGCCGTTCGGCTGATGTATCTGCTGGAAGAGCTGAACAAGATCGGTACGACCGTCGTTGTCGCCACCCATAATGAAAGCCTGTTCGAGCGTTTTCCCTATCCGCGGATTCGTATCGAGAACGGCGTGCTGCACCCCCAAACCGGCGATACCGCAGGAGCCGCGGCATGATCGGCAGGGAAGGGGACGTAGCGCTGCGCGGCGACCCGGCGAGCCGGTTTCTTCCCTGGACTGTCGGATTTCTGGTCTTTCTAGCAACCCTGGCGTTTGCTGTGGTGATGTTCCTGGCATCTGCCAGCGAATACTGGCGGCAAAGCATATCGGGCACTCTGACCGTACAGGTCGCGGTGGGCCCCGAACAGACAACGCGGACAAGAGCCGCAATCGATCTGCTTCGGACGATCCCCGGAATTGCCACGGTCCGCAAGGTATCCGACTCCGATATCGAGCGTCTGATGGAGCCTTGGTTGGGGGGGTCGACCAAGGCGCTGGACCTGCCCCTGCCCACCCTGATCGATGCGCAGATCGAAGCCGGGGAGAAACTTGATATGGCGGCGCTGGTGGCCCGTCTGGAACAGGCGGTGCCGGGCACCCGGGTGGACGATCACGCAGTCTGGCTGCAAAGGCTGTCGAACTTCGCCGCCGTGGCCGAAGGTGTGGTGATCGTCGTGATTGGCGTCATTCTCTTTTCGGCAATCACGACCGTCATCTTTACCACCCGGACTGGCCTTGCCATCCACCACGACGTTGTTGAGGTCCTGCATCTGATCGGGGCCCATGATTCCTACGTCGCCCAGCAGTTCCAGGCCCACGCGCTGCGGCTCGGCTCGGCGGGCGCTGTGGTGGGTTTTGCTCTCGGCGCCGGAGCGGTCTACCTGGTCAGCCTTCATGGTGGAGGTTTGAGCGGCGGGCTGCTGCCCGACCTGGCACTAAACGGCCGCCAATGGTTTTACCTGTTAGCCATGCCTGTTACGTCCGTCATTCTGGTGGTGATGACCGCAGGGTACACGGTCAAGCGTTCGCTCGGAAAAATAATGTGAACAGGCGGGAACCACGCCGACTGTGGGCGACCATCCGGGTGTGGCTGCTGGCTCTTTCGGTTCTATTCCTGGGCTGGGCCGGCGGTTTTTATCGCTTTGCCGGTCTTATTCCTGAACCCGACAGCGTTTCCGATGCAAATACAGAGGCCATCGTTGTCCTGACCGGCGGGGCAGGACGGGTCAGCGCCGGTCTTCATCTTCTGGAACAGGGGTTGGGCGAAAAATTGTTCGTGTCCGGCGTTTACCGGGGCGTGGATGTTCAGGCGCTGCTGCGGCTGGCCCAACGCGCCCCCGGCAATCTCGAATGCTGTATTGCCCTCGGATATGCGGCCGACAGCACGCGCGGCAACGCAGAAGAAACGGCAGACTGGATTAGACGAGAGGGCATAAAATCGGTCCGTATAGTTACGGCTAGCTACCACATGCCGCGCAGCCTACTGGAATTCAATCGCATCTTGACGGCCAATATTCGTATCGTTCCGCATCCTGTCTTTCCCAGCCAGTTCCGGGCAACCGACTGGTGGCGCTGGCGCGGGTCTGCCCGGCTGGCTATTTCCGAATATCACAAATATCTCGTTGCCCGGGCCGAAATGTTGTTGATGTGAAGGTGGCGCCGGTTTGACTCTGATCCGATCTCTGCTGTTCAATATCGTCGCGTTTGCGTGGACGTTTCTCGTGTTGGTTCTCTATATCCCTTTGGTGATCGCACCGCGCGCGACGCTGCTGTCGGCGATCCGGTTATGGGTTTGTAGTGTCTTCCGCCTGCAGCGTCTGATCCTGGGGCTTGATTTCGAATTTCGGGGAACAGATAACCTGCCCGACGGGCCCTGTATCGTCGCCTCGGCCCATCAATCCGCCTGGGACACCATAGCCTTCTATGCGGTCTGGAACGACCCCGGTTTTGTGCTCAAGCACGAGCTTTATCGCATTCCTATGTTCGGACTTTATGCCCGGCGTTTGGACATGATTGCCATCGACCGGGCAGGGGGCGCGGCGGCGGCTCGGCAGATGCTCCGCGATGTGCGGAACCGTTTTCAAAGCGGCCAGCCGGTCGTCATCTTTCCCGGAGGTACTCGGTCCGCACCCGGTGACATCGTGCCGTTGAAATCCGGCGTAACCGCTCTGTACCGGCGCAGCAACGTGCCGGTGGTCCCGGTGTCCCTGAATTCCGGGTATTTCTGGGGACGGCGCAGTTTCACAAAAAAATCGGGAAAAATCGTTGCAGAATTTCACGAGCCCATTCAGCCGGGCCTCGGCGCCGTTGAGTTTGCCGATTTGCTCGCAGCCCGGATCGATGGGGGAAACAAACGTTTGCTGGATGAGGCGCGGAATACCTACCCTTAAGCTACGAAGTCTTCGAACGCCATCCAGAAGTCGCGGCGGAGGGAATCGGTTTCTAAAAGAATTTCATGGCGGGCGTTTTCGAACCGCCGCTGCTCCCACCCAGCGTTTTGGCAGATGTCGGACTGGGCGGTAACCGACACCACGGTGTCGGACAGTGGCGTGCAGACGATAACAGGCGTCGGCACCCCTGGGGTGGAAGATACCGTCCGCAATTCTTTGATGCTTCCGAACGCGGCGGAGACCCATCCCAGTGTCGGGCCACCCAAGCCCAGGTCGGGATTTTCCCGCAGCGCCGCATTCAGAGCATTGAACCGTGTCCGATCATTTGTCAGGGCATTACCGTCGAACCGGTCGCGGTCGGGGTCGTAGTCTCCTGTTCCCGGGGCGTACAGATTTCCAAGGCCCAGCGTGACCGCCGCTTTTGCGATTGTTTCCGCTGCGACCCGTCCCAGCCCGGTCATCGGCAGATCGAACATCGGCGCAGTCAGGACAACGCGAGATGCGGTTATCCGGTTTTCCAGAATTGCGCGTGCAACGATGTGTCCGCCCATCGAATGGGCGAGGATGACCGGCGGGGCAGTGCCGGGCACGATATCGGTCAGGAAATGGGCGAGATCGTTCAGATAGGTGTCGAACCGGTCGATATGGCCTTTCTGGCGATTGGCTAGCGAACGGGCCGACAGCCCCTGTCCCCGCCAGTCCATAGACCAGACCTCGAAACCGCGTGCCGTCAGTTCCCCGATGGTTTCTGCGTATTTTTCAAGAAACTCGGTTCTGCCATGGATCAGAACGGCTGTTTGACCGGTTTCCGATGACGGGCGCCACCGCCCGACGCGTATGCGCGCACCGTCCGGGAAGGTCTCCGTCCGGATCGCTTTTCGTCCGTTGTCTATAGGGGACTCCGGCTCCATTTCAGGGGTGAACGCCTACATCAGATGCGAAAACAAAACATGAACATTGACGCTGCGGGAGGGCTGCATTACTGTCTCCGGGCCTTCCACAGGAAAGCTTGATGACCGACATTTCAGCCATTTCCCGACAGATCTGGGACATGAAATATCGCCTGAAGTCCCCGTCGGGCGAAGTGCTGGACCGGACCATCGGCGATACCTGGAAAAGGATTGCCGAGGCGCTGGCGGAACCGGAAGAGTCCGCCGTTCGCACGCTGTGGGCCAGCCGGTTCGAAGCCTCCATGTCGGAGTTCCGGTTCCTTCCGGCCGGCCGGATCATTGCCGGCGCCGGCACAGATCGGGATGTCACGCTGTTCAACTGTTTTGTCATGGGCACCATTCCCGACGACATGGGCGGTATCTTCGCGCAGCTTCGCGAGGCAGCACTCACCATGCAGCAGGGCGGCGGAATCGGGTACGATTTTTCCAGCCTTCGGCCAAAGGGCGCGCCGGTAAAAGGTGTCGGCTCGGACGCGTCCGGCCCGCTGTCATTCATGGATGTGTGGGATTCTATGTGCCGCACTATCATGTCGGCAGGCTACCGGCGCGGCGCGATGATGGCGACCATGCGCTGCGATCACCCGGATATCGAAGCCTTCATTGATGCCAAGCAGGAAGCCGGGCGGTTGCGGATGTTCAACCTGTCGGTCCTGGTCACCGACGATTTCATGCAAGCGGTGCGCGAAGACGGGAACTGGGATCTGTCCTTTGAAGGAACCAGCTACAAGATGGTATCGGCCCGCGGATTGTGGGACCGCATCATGCGGGCGACCTATGAATACGCGGAACCGGGGGTGATATTTATCGACCGGATCAACCGCGCCAACAACCTGAGTTACTGTGAAACAATTTCGTCGACTAACCCCTGCGGCGAACAGCCCTTACCGCCCTATGGGGCGTGTCTGCTGGGTTCTATCAACCTGGCGCGGCTGATTATTGATCCGTTCGAGGGCGATGCACGGCTGGATGAAGACGCGCTTGCTGATCTGGTGCCGGTGGCGGTTCGTATGATGGACAACGTCACCGATGTATCGCGCTTTCCGCTGGAAGATCAGGCGCGCGAAGCCACCGCCAAGCGTCGTATCGGGCTGGGCGTTACCGGTCTGGCCGATGCGCTGATCATGTGCGGCGCGCGCTACGGATCAGCCCCCGCCGTGGAACTGACCGAAACCTGGATGCGGGCGATTCGCGATCATGCCTATCGTGCCTCCGCTGCTCTGGCTGCGGAAAAAGGCACGTTCCCTCTGTTCGATGCGGACGAATATCTTTCAAGCGAAACGCCGTCGAAGCTGCCCGCTGATGTGCAGGACGCCATTCGCGAACACGGCATTCGCAACGCTTTGCTGACTTCCATTGCGCCGACAGGCACGATTTCGCTGTTTGCCGGAAACGTGTCGTCTGGGATCGAACCGGTGTTCAGCTATTCCTATACCCGAAACGTGCTAATGCCCGATGGCACCCAGCGCGAAGAAGACGTATCCGATTATGCCTATCGCCTGTGGCACCGGATGCGGGGTGATGCGCCCCTGCCAGAAGCCTTTGTCACTGCTCAGGATATAGCACCCGGTGACCATGTGGTGATGCAGGCGGCGGCCCAGAAATATGTCGATTCCGCGATTTCGAAGACTATCAACGTGCCGGTGGACCTAGATTTCGATGCCTTCAAGGAAGTCTATCTGCAGGCTTGGGATACGGGCTGCAAGGGATGCACCACCTATCGTCCGAATGACGTTACAGGGTCCGTGCTGAAGCTTGCCGACGCGGTCGATCCCGCCCAGCCGGAACTACCGTTGAACGCTCCCGTTCCGGAAAAAACGGCGGACGAATACGAATCCGGCGTCGTCTACATGACCCAGCCCTTGTCTCGGCCCGAAGAACTACCCGGACAGACCTACAAGCTCGCCTGGCCGGAATCCTATCATGCCATCTACATCACCCTGAACGATATCGTGCAGGACGGAAGACGCCGGCCGTTCGAGATTTTCATCAATTCAAAGAATACCGAACACTATGCCTGGACGGTCGCGCTGACACGGATGATTTCCGCCGTGTTCCGCCGTGGCGGCGATGTGTCCTTTGTGGTCGACGAACTGAAGGCTGTGTTCGATCCCCGCGGCGGCCAGTGGATGCAGGGCCAATACGTGCCGTCTTTGCTGGCGGCGATCGGCGATGTGATCGAACGCCACATGATCGATATCGGGTTCATGCCGTCGGCGGATAACGCGCCGAAACCAGAGGCAGAAAAGAAGGTCGTCGGTATGGAAAACGGCCCTACACTGCGCCAGTGCCCCAAATGTTGCCAGGCCGCCCTGCTGCGCCAGGAAGGCTGCGATACCTGCACGGCCTGCGACTA
>CAJWUK010000168.1 GCA_913047365.1 uncultured Alphaproteobacteria bacterium
CTGGGGTCTGCGGTTGAGACTGCCAAGTCGGTGGAAAATAGGATGTCCGCTGCGACGGAGGAACTGCGTATCGCAATGTTTTGTACAGGAAGCAAGAATCTCGATACGCTGAAGTTCGCTCCTTTGCGGCGAACAGAGGATGGCCGTCGGATATGATGTCCGCTAACCGGCCCGTACCGCCACAACAACCGGTGCGCAAAGAGGGAGAGAAAGCGGTCCGACCCAAGGACGCGGCGACCATAATCATCTGGCGGAAACAACAGCGCTGGGTCGAGGTGCTGATGGGCGAGCGCCATCGGGCGCACAAGTTTCTTCCCCACCGTTACGTCTTTCCCGGCGGTCGGGTCGATCCGCAGGATGCCAGAATCCGCGCCGCTAGCGAGATGTCACCCGCAGTTAACGCCCAACTTTCCAGGACCACACGAAAGGGCCGGGCAAGATCTATCGCGATCGCGGCAATTCGGGAAACATTCGAGGAAACCGGATTGATTATCGGCGCCGAAGATCCGCGACCCCATCGCCCGCCACCGGGTGGATGGGAACGGTTTTTTGACGCTGGCTTTGCGCCCGCGCTGGACCGTCTGGAATATATTGCGCGGGCGGTAACGCCAGTTTTCCGGCCAATCCGGTTCGATGCCCGGTTTTTCATGGTGCATGCGAATGAAGTGGTTGGCGATCTGCAGGGGTCGGGTGAACTTCAGAATCTGGACTGGATACCAATCCGCGAAACGCAGGAGTTCGAACTGGCGAATGTTACGCGGAATATACTTTCCTATGCGGAAAAACTGATCACGAAACCGCCCAGGCAATCTGCATCCCGCCGTATTCCCTATTTCAAGCACCTTGCCGGCGGGCGGCACCAACTGATGATGCAATAACCCGCCTTTACAGGATTTACATCTTCATGACGTCGGGGTTTTTCGCAGCCAGCTGACGCAGCAGAAATGTCCATCCCCGTCCGAACATCCTTTCATTGAACAGATATTCCTTGGTACGCTTGCTGCCTTCGGCGGATGGGGGCGACAACGCGCCCGCCGCCATCGCCATCAACTGCATTTCGGCCTCTTTCTCCATAGCGTCCGCTAGGATGACGGCCGCAGGAATGGAAGGGGCAGCGGTCAGCAGACCATGATTTTTCAGTACCATGCAGGACCGCTCGCCCAGCGCCTTCGCCATGGCCGAGCCCGGCTCCTTACCCAGTGCAACGCCGTCGTCTTCGTCAAACAGGACGCATTCGTCATAAAGTCGGGCGCCACCCTGCGTGAGGACGCGAATGTTTTCGCCGGTTGCGCTAAGAGCGGTCACATGCTTCGCGTGGGTGTGCAGTACACAGGTAATGTCCGGGCGCGCCTTGTATATGCGGGTGTGGATATGCAGCGTCGGGTTGATGTCGACATTGTCGCCCGAAAGGCAATTCAGTTCGAAATCCGCCTCGTGGATCAAATTGGGGGTCACCTCCCCAAAGCCGAAATTGTGAACGTGAAAGAAAAAGGTTTCCGTACCCGGAAGCCGGGCGGTCAGATGGCTGCCCATCCCGCTGGGTTGTCCTAGCATGTCCACGACATGAAAGGCGAACAACAATTCCTGACGAAGCTGGGCGACGGGGTCATCCGGGTCTATCTGTCTGACCTCCGGCATCCGAACGATTTGTCCGCTCATAACCGTTCTCCTCAAAAGGTTTCAGTTGCTGATCAGTTTGAACTTCCGTTTGAGTACCGATAAGGCGTCGCTTAGTGAGGCGGTGCGCTTCAGGCGTTGGCGTCCGTGGTAAACAAGAAACTCCGACCGGCTACCCGATGTTTGGCGTTTTACCACCGTAAACGAAGGTTGCCGGCTGTTGTTTCTGTAGATCAGGAACGCGGCCATCGAAGGGTCGTGCCGAATGGCATAGTCCTTCCATTCGCCGCTCATCACGCGGCGGCTGTACACCGACAGCAAAAGATCGAACTCTTTTTTATTGAAACAGATATCCGGCTGAATCCGGCGGGAAGCTTTTTTGTAGTCTGCCAGGCTGACGACAGTAGACATCTGCGAAAGCGGCACCCCTGTTGCAAAGTTTCTACAATCGATTATCCCCATTTCGGTGCGCGGGTCCAGTCGTGGCAGCAAAGGGAATTTAAGAGGCGTGGGGAGCTAAATTCCTCAAATCCATGCGAAAAATGGGATTTGCCACGATTCCACCCCGTCGGTATGTTAGCCGCCGATTTCCTGGACAGGCGGAGCGGCTAAGTGGGCGATATTTTTCGCGAGGTCGATGAAGAATTAAAGCAGGAACGCTACGAAAAGCTGTGGCGCCTGTATGGCAAGTACATAATCGGTGCCGCGGTACTCCTTGTCGCCGCTGTGGCCGGCTGGAAAGCCTGGCAAAGCCATCAGACAAGCCAAAGGCTTGCCGAAGGGGAACGCTTCGCTGCGGGCTCGGAACTGTTGCTGGATGGAAAATCGGCCGAAGCCTATCAGGTTTTTGCCGGAATATCGGCGGACACGAGGTCGGGATACGGAATTCTGGCTAAATTCTACGAAGCTTCGATCGTGGCTGGCGGTGATGATCCCGCGAAATCGATTTCGATCTACGATGCGATAGCCGCCGAATCATCCGCGCCGCCCTCGTTGCGGGATCTGGCAAAAATTCTTGGTGCCTTGCAAGGGCTGCGCTCGTCAACCATCGATGGCAAGATCATCGCCGACCGGGTACGCCCGATGTCGGGGGCAGGCAAAACTTATCGCCATGTCGCCCTCGAAATTATGGCGCTCGCTGCGATGAAATCTGGCGCTACCGAAGTGGCAAGGGGCCACTACCGGGAAATTGTCGACGACCCGGCGGCGGCGAGGGGCATTCGAACGCGTGCGGCGCAGATACTCAATATACTCGGCGAATCCTGAGCGGGCGCAGACGAGTGTTGGCGAATATGCTTAGGGCGCAGCGCTGTATCGTTCTGCTGTCCCTGACGTTGGTGGCCGGATGCGGCGACTGGCTTGGCAGGATAGATGAAAAAACTCTCCCGGGAGAACGTATTGAAGTTCTGCGCGGTACCGGGGTGATTTTGGCGGATGATCGCGTTGCGGGTCTGGATGTGCTTTTGCCAAAACCCGAGGCCAATGAAGATTGGCCGCAGGCAGGGGGGTACCCCAATCACGCGATGCACCATCTCGCCGCGAGCGGGCCCCTTTCGCGGCAATGGTCGGCGGATATTGGGGAAGGATCGAACGATGAAGCTCAACTCATCGCAGAACCCATCATTGATAATGGTCGGGTTTACACCGTCGATATCGAAGCACAGGTAACGGCTTTCGACGCACAATCCGGCCGCCGGTTGTGGCAGGTGGAACTGTCCCGTGATGATGAAGAAGGGATTCTGGGTGGGGGAATTGCCGCCGAGAAAGATCGGTTGTTCGTTACAACGGGCTTCGCCGATGTTATCGCGTTGGACGCCAAAACTGGTCGGGAAATTTGGCGAAAGCGGCTTAACGGACCGATGCGGGCGGCACCGACTGTTTGGGCGGGACGCGTATTTGCCGTAACGTTGGCTAACGACCTGTTTGCGCTGAGCGCTGATGATGGCAGGGAGCTATGGACTCATGCTGGACTAAGAGAGGTTGCCGGGTTGGTGGGCGCGGCGCCCGCGGCGGTTGAAGGCAGTGTGGTGGTCGTTCCCTATTCGTCGGGTGAAGTGGTGGCGCTGCGTGTCGAAAACGGCCGCGAGATATGGACGGAGACCTTGACGGCACTCCGGCGCTCTGATGCGGTTTCGTCGATTTCACATATACGCGGCAGACCGGTTATCGACCGCGGGATTGTCTACATCGTCGGTAACAGCAACCGGACGGTGGCGGTCGATCTTCGTACGGGGACGCGTCTGTGGGAGGTCCCTGTCGGCGGCCGTAACGGTGCCTGGGTCGCGGGCGACTTTATTTATGTCCTTACCCGCAATGCGGAAGTGATATGCCTTACTCGGCGAGGCGGCAGGGTTCGTTGGATATCACAACTTCCCCGGTACGAAGACGAGGAGGATCAGGAAGATCCGATTTTGTGGGCAGGTCCTGTGCTGGCGGGTGACCGATTACTGATCGGCGGTTCACACGAGGAAATGTGGTCTTTGTCGCCCTATTCGGGAAAGGTATTGGGGCGGCTTGAGATGCCTGGACCCATTCTACTGCCGCCTGTGGTTGCCCGTGAAACGTTGTATATTCTTACTGAAGAAGCAGACCTGATCGCCCTTCGCTGAACGGCTTCGCATGAAACCTATTGTTGCCATCGTCGGTCGCCCCAATGTGGGTAAATCGACCCTGTTCAACCGCCTGACCGGGCGGCGGTCGGCGCTTGTCGATCCAACACCCGGCGTCACGCGAGACCGGAGGGAAGGGGACGTCTATCTCGGGCGATTACGGTTTACGGCGGTCGATACCGCAGGTCTGGAAGAGATGCCGGACGGCGGCATCGAGACAGAAATGCAGGCTCAGACACGGCGCGCCATCGAAGAGGCCGACGTCGCGCTTCTGCTATTCGATGCCAGGTCAGGTCTGACACCCGTGGATCGTCATTTCGCAGACCTGATGCGTAAATCACATGCCCCGGTAATCCTGGTCGCCAACAAGTGCGAGGCCCGTGCCGCAGATGCGGGAATTCTAGAAGCCTGGGAACTGGGGTTGGGCGAACCAATTCCGATAGCATCGGAGCACGGGATCGGCATGGCTGATTTGGAAGACGCCGTCACGGAAGCACTGGAACGAACCGGATGGCAGCCGGAAGAGCCATCAGGAGTTGAAGAAGAGAAAGCTGATTTGCTGGAAGACGAAGATGGTGGAGGTTCTTTACAATTGGCCGTCGTCGGGCGGCCCAACGTTGGTAAATCGACACTGGTGAATGCGCTCCTCGGAGACGAACGCGTCATAACCGGACCGGAACCCGGCATCACCCGGGATGCAATTTCGATTTTATGGGAATGGGAAGGGCAGCCGATCAAGCTGATCGACACCGCAGGCATGAGGCGCAAGGCACGGGTATCCGAAAAAGTCGAAAAGCTGTCCGTAGGTGACACGTTGGAAGCGATCCGGTTTGCCCACGTCGCGATCTTGGTGGTCGATGCGACCCTGATGCCGGAGCGGCAGGATCTGACGATTGCTCGCCACATCATCGACGAAGGCCGGGCGATCGTCATAGTCGTCAACAAATGGGATCTGATTGAAGACGGCCAGGCGGCGCTTCGCCGATTATTCGACCGGATGGAAATTTCCCTGCCCCAGATACGCGGTGCACCGGTTGTCACGCTGTCCGCCCGGAATACCCGGGGCATCGACAAGCTGCTTCCAGCGGTGACAACCGTCTACGAAACCTGGAACCGCCGGGTGCCTACGGGTCCGCTGAACCGTTGGCTTCAGAACGTTGTTGAGCGTCACCCGCCGCCCATTCATCGGGGGCGCCGGATCCGTATCCGCTATATCACACAGTCAAAGGCGCGGCCGCCGACATTCGCGGTCTTTGCCAGCCAACCCACCGGCGTACCGGAAGCATATGTGCGTTACATCACGAACGGTATCCGTGACACATTCGATTTCCCGGGTGTGCCGATCCGTATCAATTTGCGCCGGCAAAAAAATCCATACGCGCCGGGCGGCGACGACGGTTAGTCAGCGTTTCTTTTTCGGGGATATCGTTGGTGAGGGGCGGCTGTTTAGCCAAGTTCTGACCGTAGCCAGTTCTGTCGCAAAATTCTCGGCAAATCGGTAGAAAAGGGCATACAGATTTGTGCTCGCGGTTTCTCCGGCTGTGGCCGGAGTGATTATCACGGCGTCACGAACGTTGGTGTGCTTATTGCGGAGTTCCGCTTCAATTGAAGCATTTTCAA
>CAJWUK010000169.1 GCA_913047365.1 uncultured Alphaproteobacteria bacterium
AGCCGATGCTCCCGAACCCGAGCGTAACCAGCAGTATGGCCCACACATATTCGCTGGTCAGGTCAGCCCAGAGCAGCGTGGCTATTCCCAGGGCGAACAGGATAAGCACTCCGCCCATTGTAGGGGTGCCCTTTTTGGTAATCAGGTGAGATTGCGGTCCGTCTTCGCGGATCGGCTGACCTTCGGCCTGTTTTCTTTTCAGCCAGCGGATAACGGTCGGTCCCAATACGAAGCTGACAAAAAGGGCGGTAACGACCGCGCCGCCAGTACGTAAAGTGATATACCGGAAGAGGTTGAAAATCCCGATTTCATCGGCCAGAGGGAACAGCAGATTGTAAAGCATGGTTACCGGGCTCCTGTCCTCAATCGCCGTTCGCGGCACGGGGAATGGTCTGCGGGTTGATGAGCGCATCGACGATCCGGCCAAGCCCGATCCCATTTGATGCTTTCACCGTAACAACGTCGCCGGCTTGCAGGTTCGCGAGTATCTGGGGCATTAACGCCTCGCTCGTGTTTGCGATCGCGCCGAGCCGGGAGCCTTCCAGTGCCCCCGAAAGCGCTGACATTTCGCTGCCCACGAGAAACACCATGTCGATAGTGTTCTCTTCCACATGATCTCGCAGTCCTGCGTGCGATGCGGCGGAGATGTCTCCCAGTTCCAGCATGTCTCCAAGAATGGCGATGCGCCGACCGCCATCCGGTTCCATGTGTCCCAGCGTTTTGAGCGCCGCGGCCATGGATTCAGGATTGGCATTGTAGGAGTCGTCTATCAGGCGAATGTTGCCGTCACCCCATGGAATAACGTGGACTGCCCCCCGACCTGGAAGCGGAGGCAATGTCGATAGATCCCCAGTGGCTTTTTCCAGATTACCACCCATGGCTATGACCGATGCCAGGACCGCCAAACTGTTGTGGGCCCAATGGACACCCGGCTGATCGACGCGAAAAGCCAGTTGCCGGTCTTTCCAGCGCGCCTCGATATTGTTGCCGCTGGCATCGCTGATGCATTCCATCAAACGCATATCGGCGCCGGCATGCCGGCCGAAGCTGACGATCCCTGAAGCGCCGCTTTCGGATGCGCACTGCGCGAGTAAGTCGAAAAACTCGGTGTCCCGATTAATGATGGCTGTACCGCCTTCAAGGCCGCTGAAGATTTCGGCTTTCGCGCGCGCGATATCCTCCACCGAATTGAAGAATTCCATGTGGGCTGGCGCGATGGCCGTCACGATCGCCACATCCGGCCGGGCGAGGGCGACCAGCGGGGTGATTTCCCCGGCATGGTTCATCCCAATCTCAAATACCCCGTAATCTGCTTCGGCGGGCATCCGGGCAACAGAAAGGGGGACACCCCAGTGATTGTTAAGACTGCTGCGGCTGTAACTGACGTCGCCCTGCCGTGACAAAACATGGGCGAGGGCTTCCTTGGTTCCAGTTTTGCCGACGCTTCCGGTGATAGCCGTCACTTTCGCCACGCTTCGCGATCGCGCCATGAAGGCGAGATCTCTAATCGCTTCCAGGGTGTCTGCGACGATCAGCCCGGGATTGCCGTTCAGCGTATCCGAATTTTTTTTCGAGACGACTGCCGCGACGGCGCCCGCCTCGAACGCGGCAGGAACGAATTTATGACCATCAAAATTCGGACCCGCCAGAGCAACGAACAGATCGCCGGCTTCAAGCGTCCTTGTGTCGATGGAAATACCTGTTGCCGCCCAGCTTCCCGTCGCATGACCGTGCGTCGCTTCCGCGGCGTCAGCAGATGTCCAGAGTGGGGCTAGGGTCATGTCACCATCCCCCCATGTTTCTCGATTGCTTCGCGGGCAACGACAATATCGTCAAAGGGAAGAACCTGATTGCCAATAACCTGACCGGTTTCGTGGCCCTTGCCCGTGATAACGAAAACATCGCCAGCCTGCAGAAGCCCAACACCGTGGGAAATCGCTTCCGCCCGGTCTCCGATCTCGACTGCTCCGGGCGCATCCTCCAGAACTTCGCGGCGAATGGTCGCCGGGTCTTCGGATCGCGGATTGTCATCCGTTACAATTGCCTCGTCAGCCAGACTAACCGCGGCGGCGCCCATCATTGGCCTCTTACCTCTGTCACGGTCACCGCCACACCCGATAGCGACGACAAGACGACCATTTGTATGCGGGCGCAGGGCGGTGAGGACACTTTTCAGGGCATCCGGGGTATGAGCGTAGTCAACGTAAACGCTGCCGCCTGACACGGTCCCGGCTAGTTGCAGGCGTCCCGGCACACCCTGTAATGCGTGCAACCCGTTCAGAACATCATGGACCCGGCTGCCGCAACCAATGGCCAGTCCGGCTGCGCACATTACGTTGTAGGCCTGAAATGCGCCGGCGAGCTTTAGCTCGATTTCTAGGTGATGACCCATGAAAGTGGCGGTGAGCCGCGTCCCCCGGCGGGTGGGGCGCATATCCTGCAGCGAGATTTCTTTTCCCGACCGGCCATATGAAATCTTGTCCCCTCCGAAGGCGGATGAAAGGACATTGTATTGGGGGGTGTCCGCGTTCAGGACGGCGACTCCGTTCGGGCGTAACACCTCGGAGAACAACCGCATTTTTGCCGCTAGGTAGTGCCCTTCGGTTCCGTGATAATCCAGATGATCGCGGGAAAGATTCGTAAACCCGGCCGCCCGAACTGAGACACCGTCCATGCGGTGCTGATCCAGGCCGTGGCTCGATGCTTCGAGAACAGCATGGCTCACATTCTGCTTTGCGAGATCTGCAAGATGAGAATGAAGGGTGATGGGATCGGGGGTTGTCAGGGTGGGTCTCACCGAACCATCAGGCATTTCAAGTCCGAGAGTTCCCATGCTAGCCGTATCGAAGCCCTGACTATTCCATATTTGGCGAGTGAAATACGCAACGGACGTTTTGCCGTTCGTACCGGTTACAGCTGCGATGGTTTCAGGCTGCCGTCCGTAGAACGCTGCCGCCATGTGGGCCAATGCGGCGCGGACGTTCGGCGATGTTACGACCGAGACGTCGGAGGAAATTTCAGTGTTGTCGGGGACAAGAATGGCAGTAGCACCCTTCTCGATAGCGGCTTGAACAAAATCCCGACCATCGACAGTGCTGCCCGGCAGCGCGGCAAACAAATACCCTGGCTGAACAGCGCGCGAGTCTGCCGTCAGTCCAGTTATTTTCGTTGCTACTGTTTCCGCCTTAAGCGTCACCTGTGTCTTGTCTCCTGCAACCAGATCAATGAGCCGCAACCCGCCGCTCCCGATCGGATTTTTTCGGTACTTCAATTGCGAGAATTTCCCGCGATGCTTCATCAGCTTTGACAGGGCGCAGTCCCAGCACCGGCGCTATCCGCCGGACTACTGCGCCCACCACCGGGGCTGCGACCCATCCTCCCGTCGCATAACCGAATGTTTCCTCGGTGCCTTTGGCCTCATCGAGCATCGCAAGGACGACGTAGCGGGGCTTGTTCATGGGAAATGCCGCGACAAAAGAAGAAATCAGCGCTTTTCTATGGTATCCACGGCCCGATACTTTTTCCGCGGTGCCGGTTTTGCCACCTACCAGAAACCCTGGAGCTGCAGCTTTCTGGCCCGTTCCCTTGTCGACAACTAGCCGCATTAGGCGGCGCATCTTCAGGGACGTTTCTAGCGAAATGATCCTCTTGCCGGGGCCGGGAGTATTAGTATCGCGCTTGATCAAAGTAGGAGAGCGATAGATGCCGCCATTGACAATCGCGGAAACGCCCGCGACCAGATGCAGCGGACTTACGGCCAGACCGTGGCCGAAAGATATAGTCATCGTATTGATTTCCCGCCATCGGTTTGGTGACAGCGGCGCCCCGGTTTCTGAAAGCTCGATCAGGACGGGCTTCATCATTCCGAGGTCCGATAAAAATTTTCGGTGGCCGGCGATCCCGACATCTAGCGCCATCTTCACGGTGCCTATATTCGATGAGTACATGAAAATTTCAGGGACGGAGAGCCAGCGTTTCTTGGCGTGATAATCTCGGATAACGAACCGGGCGATGCGGATCGGATTGGTTGCGTCATAACCGCCTCCGAGTGTCACGGTGCCGGCATCAAGCGCCATGGCGGTGGTAAAGATTTTGAAAGTCGATCCCATTTCGTAGACACCAAGGGTCGTCCGGTTGAACCGCAGTTCTTCTGCAATTGCGCCGGGATGGTTTGGATCGAATCCCGGCAGTGACGACATGGCGACGATTTCGCCGGTGTTTACATCCATGATCAGGCCGGCGGCGCCGATGGCGAAAAACTTCTTCATAGCCGCACCCAGTTCTTGCTCCAGAACATGTTGGGCGCGTATATCAATGGCGAGTGAGAGATTGCGTTGACGAGTACGTAACTCTTTGTCGAAGTATCTTTCGACCCCCGACAGTCCGCGATTGTCGATGTCGGTATAACCGAGGACATGTGATGCAAGCGGTCCAAGGGGATACATACGCCGTGCTTCCCGCTGAAAATTGAGCGCCGGAATGCCCAGCCGATTGACCGCATATTGTTGCCGTGGTGTCAGGTGACGACGTAGCCAGACGAAACCCCGATCGGATCGCAGCTTTTTCTCGATCGCCTTTACGTCGATATCCGGCAACACGATAGAGAGCTTCATAGCCGCTTGTTCAGGATCCAGGACGAGGCGCGGATTGGCATAGAGCGACGCCGTATTCAGGCTGGTGGCCAAAAGCACGCCGTTGCGGTCAGTGATATCCGCGCGACCGACATTCTTTTCGTGCTTGGTAACCCCGCGGGTGTATCGCGGTTCTGAGTCGCTTCGGAAGATGGAAACATCGATCACGCGAACGCCGATCAGAAGGAACGCGGCGGAAAACAGGGCGCCGGCGACCATTAACCGGTTCCGTCCAGTTTCGATCGCCGTTTTGTGATCCCCTTCGATCCGAATGCTCTCCGGATTGTTTCGGCGCCCTACAATCATTGCGATTTCCTCAACTTTGTGAGGATAGGAGACAGCCACCCTTCTTGCGTCTTCTGACGGGCTTTCGAGGGTCGTGGCGTCAGTTTTGCCGTTTTTTGAGCAACATCCGTGCCCACCCCAGCCTCGGGTTCAGCTTTCCTCAACAATTCTTCCATCGTGACGGTCTGCTCGGCATCAGGTAATTCCATGCCCAGCAAGCGTTTGCTCAGAGCTTCCAGGCGGGTAGGCTGATTGAGATAGCTCCACTCCGCCTGCAGCACCTGGGTAGCATCCTGATCGGTAATGATTTCGGCATTCAACGTGTGAAGTCGGTCTTCCAGTTCCTGAACCCGATGCTTGATGACAAACAGGCCGATAACGACGGAGATGCCTAGGACACACCAGAGAAAGGTAGACCGGCGCATGTCGTTATCCCCCTTTTCCGTCGGAAGAAAGGCGCTCAGCGATGCGCAATCGTGCGGAACGGGCACGAGGATTTCGGTCGGTGTCCGCCTTCGAAGGTTTGATGGCGCCCCGACGTAACAGCCGGAATGCGTTCTGAGCGGAATCGGTGGCGGTATCCGGAATATGGCGGGAGACGCTTCTGCCGGTGCCCGACCGATCACGAAGAAACTGCTTCACGATCCGGTCTTCCAGAGAATGAAATGAAACCACGGCCAAGCGCCCACCCGGTGCCAACAGAATTTCCGAGGCTGCCAGACCGCGCTCCAATTCGCCCAGTTCGTCGTTTGTCTCGATACGGATTGCCTGAAAGGTTCGGGTCGCCGGATCTGTTTTGGATTTGGATCCACCGCGATAGACTGACCGAATGATATCGGCCAGTTGAGCGGTCCGCGTAAGCGAGACTCCACTGCGAGCTGCGACGATGGCACGGGCAATTCGGCGCGCCTGACGTTC
>CAJWUK010000170.1 GCA_913047365.1 uncultured Alphaproteobacteria bacterium
CGGCAGCGGCAACATCATACGCGCGGCCCAGTTCGCATTTCACCATCACGAATATTGTCTGCATGGGGTCGTCCTCGTGTTTCGACTGTCCTACCGGGAAGCCCGCGCCGGCTTTTGAAGAAAGGCCGGTACGTGATCCCCCAAGCCGACAACGTTTTTGTCTTCTCGGGACTTATCGTTTTTATCGTCGGAATTTCGGCGTTTTTCCGATCTTGCCCGCCCTTTCTTTGGATCGGCCTTTTTCTCCGTCGGCGGCTGGTCGTCTGACCTGGCGCGCTTCGGTCCTTTCGATTTCTCGCTGCGACCGCGGCCACCGCCTCGCCGCGAACGGCCTCTTCGATCGTCACTTGAGTCGAGGTTTTCCGACCCCAGACCTTCGATTTCCATTCTGGGAATTTCGTTGCCCAGCAGTTTTTCGATCGATTCCACGAGGGTGCCGTCTGGCGGTGACGCCAGTGTGTAGGCATGGCCTTCACGTCCGGCACGCCCGGTGCGCCCGATTCGGTGAATATAGTCTTCCGAATGCATCGGAACATCGAAATTGAAGACCACGGGCAGGTCTTCGATATCTAGGCCCCGGGCCGCGACATCGCTAGCGACAAGAAAATTGATACTACCATCTTTGAACTTTTCCAGCGTTTCCAGGCGGCTGGCTTGATCCATATCGCCGTGAAGCGCTGCGGCATTGAAGTCGTGCTTGCACAGCGACTTGTTCAGGATATCTACATCGCGCTTACGGTTGCAGAAGATGATGGCTGTTTCAATATTTTCGGACCGGATGATCCGGCGCAGGGCCTCGCGCTTTTCTCGCTGATCGATGATCGATAACCTTTGGGTAACCGTTTCAGCCGCTGGGCGAGACAGCGGCGCGACGGTAATTTCCTTTGGGTTCATCAGGAATGCGTCGGATAGTCGGCGTATTTCGGGTGGCATAGTTGCCGAAAAGAACAGGGTTTGGCGGATTTTGGGCAGCAGCGACACAATCTTCTCGACATCGGGAATAAATCCCATGTCGAGCATACGGTCGGCCTCGTCAATCACCAGGATCTTGATGTCGTTGAGAAGGATGCGGCCCCGTTCGAAATGATCCAGCAGCCGGCCGGGGGTGGCGATCAGAACATCCACACCCCGGTCTAGTTTTTTGGTCTGTTCGTCCATGGAAACGCCGCCGATAAGGAGCGCCATGGTCAGCTTGTTGAACTTGCCGTAAATCTGGAAATTCTCGGCGATCTGGGTTGCCAGTTCCCGGGTGGGCGTTAGGATTAGGGACCGCGGCATCCGCGCCTTTGCGCGTCCACTGGACAGGATGTCAATCATCGGCAGGGTGAAAGACGCGGTTTTGCCCGTTCCGGTCTGCGCACAACCCAACACATCTCGCGTCATCAACACGTAGGGAATGGCTTCCTTTTGAATGGGTGTTGGTTCGACGTATCCAGCATCGTCGATTGCCTTAAGGACTTCCGGGCTCAGCCCGAGATCTAAAAAACTCATACCATCATGCATGTAAAAGAAAAAAATCTGGTTCAAGACGATCTCGTATGATCTAGTCGCGAACCGTTATAGTTCAAACCTTTATAGCACATATCCTGAATCAATAAAGTAAACGGAAAGAACCGGTTAATGCTGATGAAAGCGGAAAACGCCTGTCTGATGATCGTAGACGTGCAACAGAGGTTGCTTACCGCGATGGATGCACCTCGCGCGGTGCTAAGCGGGTGCGGGCTTATGATGAAGGCGGCGGGCGTGCTGGACGTGCCGATTTTGGTTACCGAGCAGTATCCGCAAGGCCTCGGCCCCACCGTGGAACCCCTTGCCAAATTGATCGATGAAAAAGACACCTTTAGCAAAACCCATTTTTCTTCCTCGCTGAACACCGCCATTCGTGGACGTATCGATCAGTTGAAGCCGAAACAGATCGTGATCGGGGGGATCGAAGCGCATGTATGCGTGCTGCAGACAGCGATCGGTCTTACCGAGGAGGGCTACAATTGCTATGTCGCCGCGGATGCGACCTCTTCGCGGTCGGCGTCCAACTGTGCTGCGGCGATGGCGCGCATGCGGGAAGCCGGCGTCGAGATTGTGACGTCCGAGATGGTGGTGTTCGAATGGCTCGAAAAAGCCGGAACGCCGGAGTTCAAGGAGCTCAGCAAGCTGTTGAAATGACGAAAAAGAAGAATCTGGTTCTGGTTGCCGGGCTGCTCTGCGATCCGCGATTGTGGTCGGCGCAGCTTGAAGGGCTTTCCGATGTTGCGGAGATGACGGTCGCCGATATGACCCGCGATGAAACCATGTCCGATATGGCGGTAAGGGTGGCCTTGCCAGTGCCGGGATCTTCCGCGATGTAGAACCAGATCGGCGCCGAAATGACCGCGCGCACGCTGGCCTTCAGCCAAACCACGAAATCGGGGCGGTACAGTTCCACCACAACGTTTCCCGGAATGATCTTACCCATGCGCTTGGCACTGATGGCTGCGCTCGCCTGCACAAAAATGCCTATCTTGTTGGCCCTGGTCGCGGCATTCAGGCTCTTGACCATGGCGTCATAGGTTTAACCGGTCCGGATCACCGGGGTGTCCAGATAGGGTTTGGAGACATCCGGCCTGACGCTGCCCCCGTGAATCAACCCGACGAGGAAGGTGCTGTAAAAAAGCGACAATAGGATTTTATTAGGATTGGGTAGTGTTGCAGTTACCGTTCTCCTGATCGAGGGGCCCAGTGATACAACATGGGCGTATGCAACATGATTAAAAGGGTGTGAAGCCGCTCGAATTCCAGTCGGCGTCGTACCCTGGGATCATGGCACGGGCGACCTGGACAACCAGTTTGCGGAACCGGGGGTCGTTGGGACCGCTGAGGCTGTCGACAAAGCCGGAAGCATAACTGATAGGGTGTTTGCCCTGACAGAAGATAGCGACCATCGATGTCGTGCTCGTATTCGGCTGCGTCGCTATTTCCACATCGCGTTCGCAGATTTCCCGCTCGTTGAGCGGATTTACACCGTTGAAAAGTGCCACCACATGGAAGGCATTCTTCGATTTGTCCCGGGTTGCTGGGACAAAGGCCACATCGTGTCCGAAAGGAGCGTTTCCCATCGCGTTCCTGACATTGGCGGCAAAGCCGTCGGATGCCCTGCCAGAAAACGGAGAACCGATGACGGATGTTTTGATCGCTCCGGACCGTGTGGCGTATTGGAACGAGCCATCATAAAACGCCATGCCACTTTCAAGATCTGTGACGCGGACGGTATCGCACGACGCAATTGCGAGCGCGGCAGCGGGGAAGGCAAGCCACTTATGAAGGTTCATGATGCATTTCCTCAGCACGGTGAAACAAGGACATAGGTATTAACACCCGTAGGGTCCAGTTCATCCTTGGCAGATGAAAATTAAAATTTTGACGATCGCAGGCCATTAGACTCAAATGTCTACGTAATTGACCTTTCCCGCGTTCTGCTGAATGAATTTAAGTCGCAGTTCCGGTTTCCGCCCCATTAGTCTTTCTACGAGATCTGCAGTGGTGCCGGCCTTTAGTTTCAACGGTTTCCGTCCGCGTTTGATTGGTGTCAGTTCTTCGCTGGCTGGCAACACCACCCTGATAAGTGTACGTGTATCAGGGTTCATGGTGGTTTCCTTGAGCTGTGCGGGTGGCATTTCACCAAGGCCTTTGAAGCGACTGATATCGATCTTTGCGCGGCCGGTAAATTCACTCTCCAGAAGCTCGTCCTTGTGGGCGTCATCCCGTGCATAAACCGTTTTACCGCCCTGACAAATCCGGTAAAGCGGCGGCATCGCCAGATACAAATTCCCGTCCGCGACCATCTGGGACATCTCGCGGAAGAAGAATGTCATCAGTAATGACGCGATATGGGCGCCGTCGACGTCGGCGTCGGTCATGATGATAACCCGTTCGTATCGCAGCTTCGCCGGGTCATAGCCGTCGCTGAACCCGCATCCCAATGCCTGGATCAGATCGGTGATTTCCTGATTTGCCCGCATCTTGTCTTCGGTTGCGCTGGCTACGTTCAGTATCTTTCCGCGCAGTGGCAGCACAGCCTGAGTTTTGCGATCCCGTGCCTGTTTGGCTGAACCGCCGGCGGAATCCCCTTCGACTAGGAAGATTTCGGTTCCTTTTGCTGACCCAGCCGCGCAATCCGCCAGTTTGCCGGGCAGACGGACCTTCCGCGTCGGCGTTTTTCTGGCAAATTCCCGGTCCCTGCGTTTCTGCAGGCGGTCTTCCGCCCGTTCCAGCGCATGGTCAAGCAGGGAATTAGCGGCCTGCGGATTCCCCGTCAGAAAGTGCTCGAAATGATCCTTGACCGACGTTTCTACCAGTTTGGCGATACCGGGGGATGACAATTTTTCCTTGGTTTGACCCTGGAATTCTGGGTCGGGAACGAACACCGACAGAATGCCGGTTGCCCCGCCCATCACATCATCGCCGGTGATGATGCTGGACCGTTTTTTACCCGCCAGCTCGCCATAAGCCTTCAGACCCTTGGCAAGCGAAGATCGCAACCCGTTTTCGTGGGTGCCGCCTTCCGGCGTGGCGACGGTATTGCAATAGGATGCGAGAAAAATGTCGCCGACATTCGGCCAGCCCACCGCCCATTCGACCCGGCCGCTGCCGCCGTTCAGGTCCGCTTCGCCGGTAAACGCCATGCCGGTAACGGTTTCACGGCCGTCCAGGGCGCTATCCAGGTAATCCAGCAGACCGCCAGGGAAGTGGAGGGTTTCCTTTTCCGGAATTTTTTCTTTGCCGCGCAGCAGGGACGCATCGCAGGACCAGCGGATCTCCACGCCTTTAAACAAATAAGCCTTTGCTTTGGCCATATTGTAAAGCGCTGCCGGCCGGAATGCGGCCTTATCGCCAAAGATGACGGGATCGGGCTTGAAACGGATGGCCGTTCCCCGCTTGTTGGCTACCTTGCCTTTGTCTTTTAGTTTTCCGCGCGGTTTGCCCTGTTTGTAACTTTGTGTCCAAAGCTTCTTTTCGCGCGCAATTTCGACGTGTAGTTCGGCCGACAGGGCGTTGACGACCGACAATCCCACGCCATGAAGGCCGCCGGATGTCTTGTAGGCGTCGCCGCCAAACTTACCGCCGGAATGGAGAGTCGTGAGAACAACTTCAAGTGCGGATTTGTTTTTGAATTTCGGGTGCGGGTCTGTCGGAATACCGCGACCGTTATCGCGGACAGTGACAAACCCGTCTGACGACAGTTCGAATTCGATCCAGTTCGCCTGGCCCGCGACGGCTTCGTCCATGGAATTATCGAGAATTTCTGCGGCAAGGTGATGCAGCGCGCGATCGTCAGTGCCGCCGATATACATGCCAGGGCGCTTGCGGACAGGTTCCAGCCCTTCGAGGACCTCGATATCCTTCGCAGTATACCGTTTTTTCTTGGAGCCGGAATTTTCGAAAAGATCAGCCATATCACCCTATATAAACGCAGACCGCGGGACCACAAATCAATCTTTGCTGCGTCAAAGCCTACAGCATAGAGTAGAGCAATCTATTATACACACCATATATTGTGGAAACCAAGACGTACGCTGAAAATTCGACGAATCGCCCGGCGGGCATAGAGCCCGCCATCCGGGCTATCACTATGCCAATCACTAGGAAGTCATCGGGCCGAGAGGGCAAGTCACCGCGACCCCCGTTTGGTAGCATCTCCGCATAGGTCAGCCACATTTTATGCAGAGTTTAAGTCCGGTAAAACGATACTGGCAGGTGTGACAGATGTGATCATCCCGGCCCAGGATAGCGTTCATGGCTATAGTCGGGACAAGCTTATAGCCACGCT
>CAJWUK010000171.1 GCA_913047365.1 uncultured Alphaproteobacteria bacterium
CCGCGAGGTCACCCTTGCCCTGACCCGTCAGAATCCACGCGGATAGAAGCGGTTTCATAAACCGGTTGAATCCGCGATTTGGGAATTTGGTAAGCACCTTGTCCGCCGCGGCGAATTCGTCGCGCCCAATCGCCTCGACCACCAGAACAAGTCGTGCAATGGGTGACGCCGTATCCTTGTGAACGACCTTTCGCGCCAAAGGTACCGCATCCGCAACCTTGCCATCCGCCAGCTTGGCGAGGAATGTTCGGCGCAGCAGAAGGCCATTTTCAGGATTGTCGCCCAACGCGCGTTGCAGATATCGGGAGGCACTTCCGAAATCCTGTTTTTTCTGAGCCTGACGCCCGGCGAGATAATTCCCGGCACCAGATCGCCCGACATTGGATGCGACTTTCTGCTTAGCGGAACCTTCGGAATTCAGTATGGGGCGCTCGGATCCCGGTTCGCAGGCGGCAACTGTCAGCGCAACGGCTATGGCCGCCGCAGGAACGCCCCTGGGGTAGTGTTTATTGCCGGTCGGCTGAACTTTGGTTCCGAACATAGCCCGCTAACGTCGGTCAAAACTGTGAACAAGGTGTTTAGGCCCTTGCAATTCGACTTAGGGCCGGTGAAAACCAATATAGGACGGCCCGCGCGACAGTTAAACGCCCGATCACGCCGAATTCAGAAAGCGAGAATCGGTCTGCCGCGCCTTATTATCCCCACTTATTCCTACATATTAGGATAATTAGGCCCGCCGCCGCCTTCCGGCACCACCCAGTTAATATTCTGGGTCGGATCTTTGATGTCGCAGGTCTTACAATGAACGCAGTTCTGGGCATTTATCTGCAGTTGCGGATTGGAGAGGTCGTCTTCGGCAACGATTTCATAGACGCCGGCGGGGCAATACCGCTGCTCAGGTGCATCGTATTCAACCAAGTTGACCGAAATCGGCACCGCTTCATCACTGAGCGTCAGATGAGACGGCTGGTTTTCTTCGTGATTAGTGTTGGAGATAAATACCGATGAAAGGCGATCGAACGTGACCTCTCCATCGGGCTTCGGATAATCGATCTTCTTCGCATCTGCCGCTTTTTTCAGACGGTCATGATCAAAATGGTGCCGCATCGTCCACGGCGCCCGGCCCCGGAATAGGAAGGTGTCAATCGCGGAATAGAGCAGCCCGCCCCACAGGCCCCAACGGAACGATGGGCGGAGATTGCGCACTCGGTACAGTTCCTCCCAGATCCAGCTTTCCTTGAGTGCAGGTTCATAGGAAACCGCTTCGTCGCCCGTATCGTCGCCGGACAGCAGGTCGAACACGGCTTCGGCGGCCAGCATGCCCGATTTCATGGCTGTGTGGCTGCCTTTAATCTTGGGAACATTCAGGAAGCCCGCCGTACAGCCGATCAACGCCCCGCCGGGGAAGGTTAGTTTGGGCACCGACTGATATCCGCCTTCATTGATCGCCCGCGCGCCATAGGCAATTCGGCGGCCGCCTTCAAAGGTGGGGCGGACACTGGGATGATTTTTGAAGCGCTGAAATTCCTCGAACGGGTTCAGATGGGGATTGGTGTAATCCAGGCCGATGACGAAACCCACGGCAACCTGATTGTCCTCAAGATGATACAGGAACGATCCGCCATAGGTCCGACTGTCGAGTGGCCAGCCGATGGAGTGAACGACGCGGCCCGCGTGGTGTTTTTCGGGGTCGACCTCCCAGAGCTCTTTGATGCCGATCCCGAAGGTCTGGGGATCAACACCGTCTCGCAGATCGAACTTTTTGAAAAGCGATTTGGTGAGTGACCCCCGGCATCCTTCCGCGAAGATCGTCTGTTTGGCATGCAGTTCGAAACCGGGCTGGTAGTTACTCGTCTGTTCGCCGTCTTTTCCAACTCCCATGTCACCGGTGGCGACTCCTTTCACTCGGCCGTCGTCGTCATAAAGTACCTCAGCAGCCGCAAAACCCGGATACACCTCGACCCCTATGGCCTCCGCTTCATCGCCAAGCCACCGACAGACATTGCCAAGGCTTACGATGTAATTTCCATGATTCTTCATCTGTGGCGGGGTCGGTAGACGCACAGCGCCGGACTTCCCAAGCAGCATGAAACGGTCGGTCGTTACAGGGGTGTTGAGCGGAGCCCCCCTTTCCTTCCAGTCCGGAAAAAGCTCCTCCATAGCCCGGGGTTCCATCACCGCGCCCGACAAAATATGCGCGCCGACTTCCGACCCTTTTTCGATGACACAAACGGAAATCTCCTGGCCTTTCTCCTTGGCAAGCTGACGTAGACGGATCCCGGCGGACAGGCCGGATGGCCCCGCCCCGACGACCACAACGTCAAATTCCATGGCTTCCCGTTCCATTTTTCCGCTCCGTTTCTCGGCACAGGCAGATCCTGTCATTGTGTTTCTGTATAGCATGGGGCCGGGGATTATCCACGGGCACGAAATCCGATAGGATATAGGGAATGAAAGAAACCTTGGACTGCCGATCCATCCTGGAATGGTACATTTACGCCGGCGTGGACGAGACCATTGGCGAAAGCCCGGTCAACCGGCTTGCCGAATCCGCGGTAGTAGAACCCCGCCCGGAAGCCCGGCCAGCAACGCCTTTACCTCCTTCGAACCAGAACACCGAACCTAGGGCAGCAGCGGCACCCCCGCTTCAATCGAGAAAGGCAGCTTTGCAAACTGCTCGGGAAATCGCTGCAGCCGCCCAATCGCTGGACGATTTGCGCGCGGCCTTTGAAGCGTTCGACGGCTGCCCGCTTAAAGAAACGGCGATGAATTTCGTCTTTGCGGATGGCGGCAAGGACGCGCGGCTGATGTTTGTGGGCGAAGCGCCCGGAGCCGAAGAGGATAGGCGCGGTCTTCCCTTTGTCGGCCCCGCGGGACGGTTGCTCGACAAGATGCTGGCCGCCATCGGTCTAGGCCGGGAAGACGTCTACATCACCAACATTCTGCCGTGGCGACCGCCCGGTAATCGCAACCCGACCGATTCGGAAATTGTGGCCTGCCTACCTTTTCTCGAACGTCACATCGAACTGGTCGACCCGGATATTCTGCTGTTAGTGGGCGGAACCTCGGCCAAGACCCTATTACGGAGGCAGGAGGGAATAATGCGCCTCCGGGGCAAGTGGATGACCTACGAGCCCCGGGAGGGCGGTCCGGTGACCGCGCGGGCGTTGCTGCACCCGGCCTACCTCCTGAGGCAGCCGGCGCAAAAGCGGGAAACCTGGCAGGATCTGATCGAAATCCGCCAGCGGCTGGACGAAGTTGCAAATGTCTGACAGGCACCCGTCGTTTCCCCGGCGCCCCTCATTGCCGCACCGTGCCGGGTCGTCTAGAACCGATAAGCACTTGTTAACGGTAATAGTATGTAATGTTCATATGCGGAGATTCGTTTTAACAGACCAGAGGGTTGGCAAACGACTGGGTCGACTGGCTGCGACCGGTGGATTAGTGCTGGCGATTGCCCTGGCCAACAGTTTGGCCGCCATCGCGAAGACGTCCGACGCATTCGCACTCAATGCCCCGGCCCGGGCCGAAATTCCGAAAATTCTCTCGGCGGCCGATATAAAACGATACCGACAGATATTCGCGCTGCAGGAACGCGGCAACTGGCGCAAAGCCGGCCGGATCATCAAATCGTTGAGCGACAAGGTTCTGCTTGGTCACGTAAAGGCGCAGAAATATCTGCATCCCACCAAGTACCGGTCGCGGTATATCGAACTGGCCGAATGGCTGAAGAAATATGCTGACCACCCGGACGCGCGGCGTATCTATAAGCTGGCGCTTCGCCGGAAACCTAGTAACTACCGGGCGCCGGTTCGGCCGGACAACCGGTTCTATCCGGCCTATGCCACGCAAACGATTATCGAAAAAACAGGGTATATACCGGACCGCAAATCCGCGCGGCGCATCATCTGGCAGGTCCGGCGCATGACCCGGTTGCGGCGCTTATCCGCCGCGCAGCGATATATCTCTGGTAAAAAAATCCGGCGCACGCTGGGCAAAACCGGTTACGATATGGCCAAGACCCACATTGCATCAGGCTGGTTCTTTCACGGCGATGGCGGGCGGGCCTATAAGCTCGCCAAAGATTCTGCCGCCCGGTCCGGCAACCGTATCCCCTACGCCCATTGGATTGCCGGCTTGTCGGCCTATCGCCTAAAAAAATACGACGAAGCGGCCGGGCATTTCGAAGCAGTTGCGCTATCGTGGAAGGTAACTGGTTACGACCATGCGGCGGCAGCCTTCTGGGCGGCGCGGGCGAACATGACTGCAGAACGGCCGGAGCGGGTCGGCCGATGGCTGGAAATGGCCGCAGCGCAGCCGCGGACGTTTTACGGAATCATTGCCCGCCGCTGGATGGGGGAGAAATCTCCATTCACTTGGAAGGCGCCTGTCCTGACGGCTGACCGTCTCGGCCTATTACTGAGCCACAAAAGCGGCCGCCGTGCTATCGCTTTATTGCAGACCGGCATGAACACCCGAGCGGAACGCGAGCTCCGTTTCATGGCACGGAGCGACGACCGCAACCTGACGGAATCGCTCATAGCACTCGCCGAAACCTGGGCGCTGCCGATGGTATCCTACCGCGCCGGTGCAGCTCTGGTCGGCTCTCCCGGCGCGCTCCCGGCGGTGGCCCTCTATCCAGTGCCGAAATGGGCGCCGAAAGAGGGCTTCCGCGTCGACCGGGCACTTGTCTTCGCCTTCATGCGCCAGGAATCGGCTTTCAACGTCCGTGCAAAAAGTTCCGCCGGTGCACGTGGCCTGATGCAGCTTATGCCAGCAACCGCAGGGTTCATCGCCCAGAAACGTTTTCGGGGCAGAAAGCGGAACCTGCTTTACGATCCGGAACTCAATATTTCGTTGGGCCAGAAATACATCCGGCATTTGCTGGAAAATGACCACATCGACGGTGATCTGCTGTTGCTTGCCGCCGCTTATAACGGCGGACCGGGAAACCTGAAAAAATGGCAACGCCGCGCGCACAAAGGCTCGTATACCGATGCGTTGATGTTCATCGAAAGCATTCCGGCCCGCGAAACCCGCATTTTTATCGAACGGGTTCTTTCGAACCTGTGGATGTATCGCGAGCGGTTAGGCGAACCGGCCCCGTCGCTGGATGCGCTTGCCGCGGGCGAACGTCCGGCCTACATCGCTGTCGACGGAACAAGAGGCTTGGTGGCAGAAGATGTTCGGAATTGATGAAAGCGTCCCCTTCGTAAGCATTAATATTGCCGTGATGACGGTGTCGGACACACGAACTTTCGACGACGACCGGTCCGGCGACACCCTCGCGGAACGGCTTCAGTTGGCGGGGCACAACCTTGCTGACCGAGCCATCGTAAAAGATCACAAGGAGTCTATCGTCGCCAAACTGCGTGAATGGATTGCGCAATCGGAAATCGATGCCGTGTTGGCCACCGGCGGCACAGGGCTCACGGGGCGCGACGTTACGCCCGAAGCGTTTCATGAGGTCTATGAAAAAGAGATCACCGGTTTCGGCGAACTGTTCCGGGTGCTGTCTTACGAAAAGATCGGCACCTCGACCATCCAGTCCCGCGCAACGGCGGGGGTCGCCGGCGGCACCTATTTGTTTGCACTACCCGGCTCGACCGGTGCCTGCAAGGACGCCTGGGACGATATCCTCGTTTACCAGCTTGATATCCGCCACAAGCCCTGCAATTTCGTCGAACTGATCCCGCGTTTGCAAGAAAATTTGGCGCCGGAATAAGTCAGACCCAGCGAGATTGGCGCCGCGCGTAATACGTCGCTCCGGTATCAATATCGGCCAGCATTTCTA
>CAJWUK010000172.1 GCA_913047365.1 uncultured Alphaproteobacteria bacterium
TATGTGTCGTAAGCTTCCCGGGCCGGTCGACGGCGTGAACCCGGCAAAGTATTGTCGAAAAAAAGAAAGACCATCCCCGATGCCCATCGGCGCCACTGAAATCGTCAAACTGAAAAATTCCCGCATCGAAATCGACCAAAGCGGTCGTGGTGCGCCGGTCCTGTTGCTGCATGGCGAAGACGGGTTCGAACTTGGCGATTCCGCTGCCGTTCTGATCGATCATCTGGCTGGCCGCCATACCGTCTATCGGCCCCGTATGCCAGGTTTTGGGAAATCGACGCTGCCGGACACGCTGCGGGATATCGATGAAATGTCCTATGAGTGGTTGGATCTGCTGGATCATATCGATCTGAAGGATGTCACCATTATAGGGTTTTCCGTAGGCGGCTGGCTGGCGCTGGAAATGGCAGCCAAAAGCTGCGCGCGCTTGCGGCGGCTGGTGCTAACTGGTTCGGTCGGCCTGAAATTCGGCGACGCCTACGATCGAGATATCGGCGACATCTATTTTCACAACACGGCGGATGTCCGTGCCATGCGCTTTCATGATCCTGCCGCCGATCCCCATCTTGATCTGACCACTCTTACGAAGCGCGAGGCTTTGGCCCTGGCAAAACAGCGCGAAGCCATCGCAAAGCTTTGCTGGGAGCCCTATTTCCATACCCCGTCGCTCCGTAGCCGCCTTCACCGGGTGACGTTGCCTACGCTGGTGGTGCAGGGAATGAAGGACCGCATGACGCCAACGAAATACGGACGCGCGTTGGCCCGCGAGCTGCCCAATGCGCGTTATGTGGGAATTCCTCGGGCTGGACATTTTCCGCATATCGAACAGCCGGATGCATTCGTGGACGCGGTCGACGCGTTTTTCAGCGAAACAGGGAGGAAACGCTGATGCAGTTCTACCACTTCACCGAATTCGCCTGGCCGCATCTGCCGCCGGACGACCAGTTCTCCTCAGCCCGGTTAAACCTGCCCAGCAGTGTCTACGAACCCAAGCGCGGCGCTGATCTCTACAATATGTGCCTGGACCAGTACGTGCTGGCCGACGAGCTTGGCCTGAACGGCATGGTCAACGAACATCACCAGACCGCGACGTGTCTGAATTCGTCCGGTGTGGTACCGCTGTCTATCCTGGCGCGGCAAACAAAGAAGGGCCGCATCCTTATCCTCGGCAATCCGGCAGCTAACCTTGCCGATCCGATCCGCTGCGCCGAGGAAATGGCTATGATCGACAATATATCCTATGGACGGTTGGATTGCGGGTTCGTGCGCGGCGTGCCTTACGAGTTGTTCGCGTCCAACGGTAATCCGACGGAGACCGGTGAACGGCTGTGGGAATCCATTGACCTGATTCAGAAGGCGTGGACCAGCCATGACGGCCCATTCAATTACGAAGGAAAATGGGTGCACAAGCGCCAGGTGAATGTTTGGCCGCGGCCCTATCAACAGCCGCATCCGCCGGTATGGACCACGGGCGGCAGCGATCTGGCTCATGCCTGCCGCACCGTGGCGCGAGGTTTCACCTTTGCCATGTTCCTGACGCCAGCGGATAAGCTGGCCACCATGTTTAATGGCGTGCGTGCCTGGTGCCGCGACCAGGGCCTAAAGAAACCAGCCGATGACCAATTCGCCTTCATGCCGCTGGTAGCGGTGGGCGAAACCGAAAAAGAAGCCCGGGAGATGATTGAGCAGGTCTTTTGGTACGTCGTGAACAACAAGGCAGAGCCCCAGCACCGCGCGCCGCCCGGATACGTGCAAACTAACCTTTACGCCGATTTTTTGTCCGGCCGGTTCACCGGCGGTCGCACGGATGCTATCCGCAAGATGGGGATGGAATACTTTCGCAAAAACCACGTCGCCATTTACGGCACGCCCGACAACGTCGTCTCGCAGCTAAAGGCGTTGTACAAAACGGTCGGTGGGTTCGGGCACCTGATCGCGATGATGCATGCCGGCGACATGGAATTCGACATGGCGGCGAAGAATATTACGCTTTTCGCCAGGAAGGTTGCGCCGAAGCTGAAAGATCTTGGCACTGCCAGAAAACACTTCGGGCCGCTGGCAAAGCGACGGGTGCAGGCGGCTTAACTCCTAACATTTTCAACTTCGGGTCAAGCCCGACGATTACAGGCGCGGGATCACAAAATCCCGTTTAGCCCCCATAAGAGCGCGCCCACAACCGCCGACGTCAGAAACACATAGGCGATATTTGCCCGCGTGATCAGGTCGGTCGGCGGGACGCCGAACATGGCGGCGCCGGTGGCAACGCTCAGGCTGCCGATGGAAATGCCGCTGCACAGACCCCAGCCGACCAGCAGCGCCTGCATCAGCACCAAGTCGGATACCGGCGTCGGCACGCTGGTAAAGACCACTAGGAGGAATGTACCGGTCACGATGGCATGGACGCCGAAAAGTCCGGCAATGTTCATGATCATGATCACCAAAAAGATAACCGCCCAGGCGGGCAGGTTTAGCGACTGTAGCCAGTCCAGCAGCCCCGAATCGGGCAGCGCGGCTTCGAAGACCGCACCTAACATGGTGGCGCAGACCAGGATGGATGTTTCCGGCCCAATCCGCCCGATGCCGGTAATCGTCTGCCCCAGCGCCTGTCTGACGCTGCCCGCTGGTACCGAAGCGATGGCAAGAAGGCAGGGCAGGGGAAGGGCGAGGATCAGAGCCTGGAGCGTCGATAATTCCGTTGCGGCGGTCGTCCCCACCACGATCAGCGCTGCGACGAAGACCGGCAGCGCCACCGGCGCCAGCGACGCCAGCGAGCGGAAGAGCCGCCCCATTCCCGGATTGCGGTCGAACCCAACTATCGAAATGGCTGTACCTACAACAGTCATGGCAAGACCTAGCACCATGATCTGCCATAGCGGCACCATCGGCAGATACTGGCTTGCCACGGCCATGCCTACGATAAAAGGCGACCAGAACGGCACCGTCGCCATGCCGCGGATTGCGGTCGTAAAAACCTGCCGGCGTTCGTCAGTCGCCGCATCCTTGCCCAAGATCGGCGCCAGAATGGCGAATACGCCAACCTGGAGGATTGCGCCGATCAAATGTGTGCCGATGACGATGCCGCTATCCCGTTCATTAGCGGGCAAGGCACTGAAAAGCGCGCGGGCATTGGCGATTTCCGGGCGCTGATCGGCCGCCGCGCGCAACAGCACGATGGTCGAAAGGAAGGCGGGGAAGATTGCGGCTTTGACAATGCCGTCCGGCACGGCAGCCCATTTGTCGTAAATGCCGGCAAGCGCCATCGCTACAGCGACCAGAATGGCGCAGAGAATTTGCGTGTGCCGGGCGAGGCGCGGTAGTCCCAGAACAAAGAAGGCCACCACCAGCCCCGCCATGACGGCGGATATCCGGAAACCGTCCGGCAGCGGCAGGACTATGCGCAGAAACGCCAGCAGCCAAAGCGTACCGACAAGGGCGCTGAGAATTCGGGTCACGTGGTTGACGGCTCTTCCATTACCGTGGTTCGCCGCAGGTCGCGGCGCGCGGTTAGGTCGAAACGACGGCCGCGGTGCAGGGTGCAGCGGTTGTCCCACATCACGAGGTCGTTCGGTCGCCATTTGTGACGATAGACGAATTGTGGCTGCGTCGAGTGCTCAATCAGCTCGTCCACCAGCATCCGAGCTTCCGGATCCGACATGCCGTCAATTTTGTGAATGTGAATGGGGGTGAAAAGAATTTCCCGTCCTGATCCGGGATGGGTGCGGACGATCGGCCATTTCGCCGGCGGAATGTTAGCCATCTGTTCCTCGGTATAGACATTGCCTAGCAGTATGCGCGAATGCAGAGGATGATGTTCGGCCATTAGATCGGTGACGATGTCCCCCAGATCGTCGGGCAATTCATCGTATGCCGCGCGCAGGTCCGCGAATTCAGTATCGCCGCCCGCATCCGGGATCACCCGTGCCGACAGCAGGGAATATTTCGCCACTGTCTGCATGAAAGACGAATCCGTGTGCCAGAACTGGTTGGCGATGGAGGACGTCACGGATTTGGCGTCCCGCGCCATAAGCTTCCCATCGATGCCCACATTCGCGATATCGACGAAGCCCTCATGCTTGAACCGGTTCGGTTTCTTGGTGACGTTCAGCAACCCCATGTCCAACGGGCCGAAATTGAGGGTGAACGCCATGTGCTGATCGTCGTCCAGCGGCTGGTCGTGCCAGACCAGAACCGCGTATTTGTCCATGGCGTCTTCGATCTCAGCGGTTACATCCGCATCGATGCCCGCGCGCAGGTCGATCCCCGACGCGACGGCGCCGAAGTTTTCGGTGATGGGGGCCAGTTGTAGGGCCATCGTATTTCCCTTGGCTTCTTCGTTTAGCTATCTTAGCGCGCAATTGAACGACAAGAAAAACGGAGTATGGGACATGGCCAACAAGGATTTGCGCGACTGGATTTCCGAACTGGAAGCGAACGACCAACTTCAGTATGTGACCGGCGCGGACCACCATGAGGAAATCGGCGCTATCGTCGATATTCATATGCACAAGATGACGAACCCGGCCGTCATGTTCGACGATATTCCGGGCTTCCCCAAGGGCACACGAGTGTTGGCCAATATTCTTACGTCGGTGCCGCGCATCAACATTGCGCTGGGCAAACCAGTCGATACCTCGGAAATCGAGTTAGTGAACTACTGGCGCGAATACATGAAGGACCAGCCGACCTACGCGCCGGTGGAGGTCAATGGCGGACCGCTGATCGAAAACGTATTCGAAGGCGACAATATCGACATCACCAAGATCCCTGCGCCTAAATGGCACGAGCTCGATGGCGGTTATTTCATCGGCACCGCCTGCATGGTGGTGATGAAGGATCCCGATTCCGGCTGGATCAATTATGGGGCCTATCGCGTGCAGTCGCATGAGGCGAAGACCGCGTCCGTCATGGTGTCCAAGGGCAAACACGGTGATATCCTGATGCGTAAATATTTCGATCGGGGCGAACCATGTCCGATCGCCGTGGTTGCCGGAATGCATCCGGCGCTTTTTATGGTTGCCGGACTGGAAATGCCGTATGGCAAGAACGAATACGATTGCGCCGGCGGCATCATTGGTGAAGGGGTCGAGGTCATCAATATGCCTAAGACTGGCCTGCCGGTACCGGCTAACGCGGAAATCGCGTTCGAAGGGTATATCCACCCCGAAGACCTTGTGGACGAAGGACCGTTTGGTGAATGGCCCGGCTATTACGCGGGCGACATGCATCCCGAACCCGCAATCCGGATCGAAACCTTTATGCACAGGGATGATCCCGTTTTGCTGGGGGCGATCCCGGCGGTACCGCCGAATGACGATACGTTCTATCGCGGCACCTATCGCTGCGGCGCGGTGTGGAACCAGTTGGAAGCCGCGGGCATTCCGGAAGTCAAAGGCGTCTGGGCACACGAGGCCGGCGGCAGCCGCATGTGGCTAACCGTCTCGATAGCGACCCAGTATGGCGGCCATTCCAAGCAGGCTGGGCTGATCGCGTCCCAGTGTCACGCAGGGGCCTATGCCAACCGCTGGGTCGTTGTGGTAGACGAGGACATTGATCCATCCAACATGAACGACGTCATCTGGGCTATGTGCACCCGATGTGATCCAAAGGATGGCGTCGATATTCTCAACGGCTGCTGGAGCACCCACCTCGACCCCATGAGCTATAGCCACGAAGACCGGCGGAATTCGCGCGTCGTGGTCGATGCCTGCATTCCTTTCAAGGACAAGGCCACATTTCCCGCGGTGGCGCGCAGCAGCAAGGAACTGGACG
>CAJWUK010000173.1 GCA_913047365.1 uncultured Alphaproteobacteria bacterium
AGAAGGCGCATTGCCTTCTTGGCCTGACCCTCAGCGTCCAGATAGCGTCCCAGCAGTGAATTATATTCAGCGAGTGCTAGGGCGGAAAGCCCCAGTTGGCCGTCCCGTCCGTAGCCGGTTGCTGCCAGCCGCCAGGCAAGCGGCATCAATCGGTCGAACCTCAGCGCCTGTTCCAGGTTGCTGATGGCGGTGGCGTTCAATTCCGGCCGATTGAGTTCAATCTGGACATGGGCAAGACCTACACGAAGAAGCGGCTGCTGCGGCTGTAGACGGACCGATTTCTCATAGGATGGCAGCGCCTCCGCCAGTTTACCGCTTTCGAACAAAACCTGGCCTTTCAGCTCGTGAAAATAGGCGTCTTCAGGGGCTTGGGCGATCAGACCGTCGATCAGCGAAATCGCTTCTTTGAAACGTGCATCCCGGTAATAGGCTATCGCCCGGGCATAGCGCGCACTGACAGCCATATCGCCAGCCTTGTATTCGCGTAGCGTTCGGGGCGGCGCGTTCAGAAATCCCTTCAACTTGGCAACCATCCGTTCATGCATCGCGGTTAGGCGACTGGGAAGCTGTTTGTCGGAATAACGCGACCGTTCAACGTGGTTTCGAACAAAGGTAACGCGGTTTTGGGTAAGCGGATGGGTGACCAAATAGGGATCCTGTCGCGACCGGACTAGCAGTTCCTGTTCCTGCAGAACCTCGAAAAAATCTAGTAGACCTCGCGCGGACAATCGGCTCTGTTCCAGCAGATTGATAGCGACCTGATCTGCCGACCGTTCCTGCACACGGCTGTATTTCAGAAGATTTTTGAGGGCAATGTCCGTACCTTTGGCGCCGGCCGCCCTCGCGACGCCTGCGTCCTTCGCCAGTAATCCGACGGCAATTCCCACAATCTGGCCGATCAGTGCCTGGTTCCTGGCATCGGCCAGCGCCCCGTCGAGGCGTGCTATATGCCCGCCCGTTATGTGGCCGATTTCATGGGCAAGAACGCCGATAATTTGGCCTGCATGATCCGCTGATATCAGAAGGCCGGTGGTCAGAAAAATCCTCTGCCCCCGGGCGACAAAAGCGTTCAACGCCTTGTCGTTGACGATATGTAGACCAAAATCTTCCTGGGATATGCCGGCCGTGTTCAAAAGTGGCGAAGCATAGGTACGAATGGTATGTTCAATTTCTGCATCGCGAATACCGGCCGCGTGCGCCGAATGAGATGACAGCGTAAGCTGGAGCGATATGATCGCGACGACAGCGCGAATTGCTGCCTTGGAGGAAAATATATTGCGCACGCGCATCACTTTCTGTCGCACACCTATAAGTAGGTGGGGGATCCCGGCCCGTCAATTCGCGGTATCCGCGATGGTGGTGGCGTTTCTGGCTGCCTGCGGCGGCGATGAACCGCAGGAAGGCCAGATTGGCCATCTAAGTGACAATTTTGGGGCGACTGTTTCAGACGAACCCAGATCTGCGCTGATCGGTCGGGATATCCTCTCCTCCGGCGGCAACGCCATAGATGCGGTCGTTGCGACATACTTTGCGCTTGCCGTTACATATCCCGGTGCCGCCACCTTGGGCGGCGGCGGTATTTGTGTCGCTTTTAAGGGCGAAAACGACAAGCCGGCAACGATCGATTTTCGGCCCGCGCTATATCATTCCGGTGGACGGGATGTGATGATCCCCGGATCGGTAAGGGGAATGTTCGCGCTCCACGCACGTTTCGGACGCCTGAAATGGGAAGGCTTAATATTACCCGCTGAACGTCTTGCCCGTTTTGGCAATCCGGTTTCCCGGGCGTTCGCAACAAAACTGAAAGGGTTACCCAGGGCGGCCTTCGCCGATCGTGAGATCAGCCAGCTATTTCTTAGAGAGGAAAAGCCGGTTCGTGAAGGTCAGGTTCTTTACCAGCTTGAACTATCAGCCACGCTTGCTCAGATTCGGCTTCGCGGGGCGGGTGATTTCTATGCCGGAGAGCTCGCAAAGGCCTTGATTACAGGGTTGAGGGAGGCAGAGGGGATCGATGTGCCGCTATCTGCAATCCGCGACTACCGCCCTAAATGGTCGGACCCGACAATCATCAAGGTCGGGAAAGACCAGCTTTTGCTACCTGCCGGACCGCCAGGGGCGGCGGTGGTTACGCAATGGAACTCGGGTGGGTCGGGGCGGCCGGACCGGGGTCGAAGCCCTGATAGCGTCGGTTTTGCGGCGATCGATATCGGAGGTGGCGCGGCTGCCTGCGTTGTCAGCGCTAATGGAACGCTGGGTGCGGGCCGGTTTATCGGGTCAACCGGCATATTGATGGCGGCACCACCCTACAAGGGCCCAACTACAGGTGTGCCGATGGTGCTCATCAACAAACCGCTGCTGGACGCCCGCGGTGCGGCGACCGGTGCCGGCGGCTCGGATGCTCTTCAGCGAACCGTTCGGATCGCCCGCCGGGTTTTTAGTGGAGATGCGGCGCCCGACGCTGCCTATCGCGGTGCTGGATCGAGGGGAACTGCGCGCGTAAATGTTGTTTCTTGCCCCCAGGGCGCACGAGAGGAACCAGCCCTGTGCAGCTTCGCCGTCGATCCGAGCGGGTACGGCCTAGCTGCGGGCGCGCAACCTTAATATGCCTGTTAAGAAATCTACGCGCGGTCAAGTGCCTCCGTTCATGGTTATGGATGTGATGAGAGAGGCCAACCGGCTGGAGGCAGCTGGCAGAGACATCCTGCACCTGGAAGTCGGCCAGCCATCGACCGCGGCACCTGCCGGTGTTCTGGAAGCTGCCCGCAAGGCGATGGACATCGACAAGCTGGGCTATACCGAGGCGCTGGGCATACCGTCGCTTAGAAGCCGGATCGCCAAGCATTACTTGGATATGTACGGGATCGCTCTGGCCGAGGACCGCGTGGTGGTGACTACCGGATCGTCAGGCGGGTTCATGCTCGCCTTCCTGTCGGCCTTTGATACGGGTGACCGAGTCGCGCTTGCCGACCCCGGCTATCCGGCCTATCGAAATATCCTTGAGTCATTGGGGATAGAAATCGTCGGTCTCCCGGCGACGGGGGACGATCGGTACCAGCCTACGCCTGCGCTTCTTGACGCGGTCCCAGGGGATATCGACGGACTGATAGTCGCTAGCCCTGCCAACCCGACGGGCACCATGTTGTCGGATGCGGATATGAAATCGTTGACCGCCTATTGCGGCGATCGCGGCATTCGCCTCATTTCCGACGAGATTTATCACGGCATCACTTATGACCGGCCCGGGCTATCCGCGCTTTCACATAGCCAGAGTGCCTTCGTCATTAACAGCTTCTCCAAATATTACTCGATGACGGGGTGGCGCGTCGGGTGGATGATCGTTCCCGAGGATCTGCTCCGATCCGTGGAATGCCTGGCTCAGAATATTTATATTTCGGTGCCCGCATTGTCCCAGCATGCGGCGCTGGCGGCATTCGATTGCACGGAGGAATTGGATGGAAACGTGGCACGATATGCGGCCAATCGCGATCTGTTGCTGCGGGAATTGCCCAGGGCCGGTCTGGATCGGTTTGCCCCTGCCGACGGCGCATTTTACATCTATGCGGACGTCGGCCATCTGACCAATGACAGCGAAGTATTTTGCCGACAAATGCTTATGGAATCCGGGATCGCAACAGCGCCGGGGACGGATTTTGATCGTGACCGTGGACGGTCCACCATCCGGCTTTCTTTTGCCGGGGACCAGGAGACCATGGCGTGCGCCACGGCCAGGCTAAGAGAGTGGATTGGCCGTTAGGTCGGCCGGAATATCGGTCTGGCCTCAATCCGCTTTCGCGGTGACATCGTTAATCCACGATCCGCTGCCACCAGCCCCGACGCTTTGGGTCGTCCGTGTCCACACCTTCGGGATCACCGGAAACGGGTGAGAGTTCTTCGGCGCTGCCGTTTTCATTGGTGTCCTGGCCATTCGTCTCCGGCTCGCTGTTTTCCGGCTTGTTGTCTGGCTCTGCGGCCGGTGTGTTGTCGTTGGTTTCCTCCGGGATCGCTTCTTGCCGATCTTCTTCTGCGTGGGCATTTGAGGATTTTCTGGCCGTACCTTCCTCTGCCAATTCTTTGGAGGGCTCCGACGTTTCCTCAGTCTGGTTTTGAGCCTCATTTTCAGAAGCCGCCCGGTTCCGGCGTCTGCCGCCGCGCCGGCCGCGCCGCCGCCGGCGAGCGGGTTTTTCAGCACCTTCTTCGGAATCCGCAGCAACTTGGTCCTCAGGTTCCTTACCGTCGTCGTCTTCCGAAGCCGTCTCATTTTCTTCGGTTTCCGCCGGTTTTTTGGTATTCTGGCCCCGGCGTCTGCCGCGCCGGCGTCTGCTGCGGCCTGATTTTTCTTCTTGGTCGCTGCTTTCTTCCTTTGTAGCGTCGTCGTCTTCCGCAATTTTGGATACGTTCGCCGTCTTGGCCGCCTGAATATTGGCTGCGGGTTCGGGTTTGCCCTTTACCCGGTCGATATCGATATCAGGGGGAACAACCGTATCGTCTCCTTCCAGAATGACCTGGAAGCCATATCTTTTTTCAAGACTGACAAGTGTCGACCGTTTCTGGTTGAGGATGTAGAGGGCGACTTCCGTGGGAACGCGGACCGTTATTTCGCTGGTCCGCATCCGAATGCCTTCCTCTTCGATGGCACGAAGAACGCGCATCGCCATAGATTCCGTCGACAAGACATTTCCTGTTCCCCGGCAATGCGGACAGATCTGCGAGCTGGTTTCCAGCAGGCTCGGACGCAACCGCTGGCGGGAAAGTTCCAGAAGACCGAAATTGCTGATGCGTCCGATCTGCAGCCGGGCGCGGTCGGTCTTCATTGCATCTTTCAGGCGCCGTTCGACCTTTCTGACATTGCGGCCGTCTTCCATATCAATGAAATCGATCACGATCAGCCCGGCCAGATCGCGAAGGCGAAGCTGACGCGCGACCTCTTCCGCCGCTTCCAGGTTGGTCTTTAGCGCGGTTTCCTCGATGTTTCGTTCGCGGGTCGATTTTCCGGAGTTTACGTCAATGGCGACCAGCGCTTCCGTCGGATTGATTACGATATATCCACCCGATTTAAGCTGGACTTCCGGATTGTGCATTGCGTCCAGTTGTTGCTCGATCTGAAAGCGCTGATAAAGCGGGATGGCTTCGTCGCGATACTGCTGAACACGCTTGGCATGGCTTGGCATCATCAGGCGCATGAACCGCTTGGCGGTGTGATAAGTATCGGGACCTTCGACCTGTATCTCGTCGATATCTTTGCTGTACACGTCCCGAATGGCGCGTTTAATGATGTCGCCTTCTTCATAGACCATGTCCGGTGCGGTCGATTGAAGCGTTGTTTCGCGCACTTCGTCCCAGGCCCGGATAAGGTATTCGAAGTCCCGTTTAATCTCCGCCTTATTTCGTTCCAGCCCCGCCGTCCGGATGATGACGCCCATACCCTGAGGAATATCAAGGGAATTGAGCGTATCCCGGAGTTTCCGCCGTTCCTTGGAGCCGGTGATCTTGCGCGAGATTCCGCCGCCACGTGACGAATTGGGCATCAAAACGCAATACCGGCCCGCAAGTGAAATATAAGTCGTGAGCGCCGCCCCCTTGTTGCCGCGCTCTTCCTTGACGACCTGAACCAGTAGGATCTGCCGCCGTTTTATTACTTCCTGGATCTTGTAACGGCGCATCGACCGCGTCCGGCGCGGCGCAGCGGATTCAGCAGCTTCCAGGGCTTCTTCGACTTCAGGATCCGACGCTACGGGACCCGGGTCCTTGTCACCGTCGGCATC
>CAJWUK010000174.1 GCA_913047365.1 uncultured Alphaproteobacteria bacterium
CTGCGGCCTATATCGGCGATATTTCTGAGCGGGTCGTGCTGGTTTTTGCCTTTGTGTGTGTGGCGGTTTACGTCCTTTTGCGAGTAAAAGTTCAGCGATCGGAAACACGTCTATTTCCGGCGTTGGCGGATCGCCCGGTCCGGTGGCTGATTGGATGCTCCGTCCTCTATACCCTGGCGTTCCTACTCCTTGGGATGGGATTCATCTCCCCCATTCCGGGTGAAGGGGTTCTGAAAACCGCCTTTGGGCCGGTTCAGTCAATCGTCTTTATATATTTGCTTCATATCGCGTTGACCGGCGATCGCGTCCGTCTTGCCCTTCCCCTGACTGTGGGTGCCCTTGCTTTTGCTGCAATGTTCAGCGTTCATTACGGCAAGATTCCAATGTTCATCATGTTCGCCGGAGTGCTCTATGCTGTGTTCGTGCGCGCGAACCGACGCATGTTCTGGCAAGCGCTGGTCTTGACCCCCGTCTTACTGATTTTGGCGTTTCAACTGGTCCAGACGGTTCGAAAGCCGGATAACTCTATTATAAGTTCCGAACGTTCCTCTCTGGTAAGTGCTGCTGAGGTTGTGTCGGCTAAAGTTATCTGGCGTCAGATGGAGACAGGTTATTGCCTGCACAATGTTGTCAAGCAGCACGGAGACAATCGGTTCGCTCTGGCGGACCAGTTTTTCTGGATTGAAATACTGATTCCACGGCTGATCTGGCCCGACAAGCCGGATTTTTCGTTGGGAAGTGTTTATGCCCATCAGTATTGCAGCGTGCGGAAAGGCGGCTATCACAGCGCGTCAATCACCCTGTTAGGCCAACCGATAATAAAGGGCGGGTTTGTCGGGGCGTTGGTTCACGGGGCTATTGTGATTTGTCTTTTGACTCTTTTGGGTGTTCTTGCCCAGGCATCCGTGGCCGGCCGCGTGTTTATTATGGCGCTGTTGCCTTGGTGGTTCGATTTTGACCAGGATTTTGCCATTTATGTCGGGAACCTAGTGAAATTCTCGCTAACAATGCTACCGGTTTTTCTGTTTACCCTGCTCGGGCCGAAACAAAATACAAGTTAGACAAGTTCATTCGCCCGATTCTCGCCGCGTGCTAAGTTGCCGGTTGGCTGGATAAAGGAGTTTGCAAAAGTTGGATGGTGCCATTTCTCAGGGTCGGCAAGCGGGGCGACGGCTTCGGGTGGTTGTGAACGGTGTCCACGCCAAAAGTGGTGGCGGTGTGACTTATCTGCGCAATATCCTGCCCAAATTGTCCGAGCGGGACGATTTAGAACTGCACTTGTTTCTGCACGAAGATCAGTATCAGCTATTTTATCCTATGCCGGACCGCGTTCAGGTAACCCTGTTCAAATACCGAGAGGGTTTCCTGCCGTCCGTACTGTGGGAACAGATTTGTCTTCCTATCGCCACCTGGGGGATGGGCGCGGATGTCGTTTTTTCGCCTGCCAATTACGGACCTCTCTTTGCCCGAAATCACGTAATTCTTCTGCGAAACGCAACCTCGGTGATCCAGCTGACGAACCGGTTGCGCCCCATGGTCTATTGGCTTCTGCTTTCGGCGGCGACTTTGGCTTCTCTTGTAACTGCTAGGAAGGCGGTGGCGGTTTCCAAATATGCTGAAAGTATCCTGACATTCCGGCTGAAGTGGCTGTTTCAGCGAAAACTTCATGTCGTCTATCACGGCGCCAAGTGGCCGGAAGACCCACTGGAAGACCCGCCGGAAGACCTACCGAGAAACATGTCGACCAACCTGCTGGCGGTGTCAGATATCTATATCCAGAAGAATTATCATACGCTTCTGAAATCGATCAGCATCCTTCGGGAAAAATACCCGGACGTTCGACTGACAATTGTCGGTGCCGAGATCGACACCTGGTATGCACATGAATTGCGATCGATGATTCAAGACCTGGAAATTTCAGATAATGTCTTTTTCGTGGGACATGTTGATCCCGACCGGTTACAGAAACTCTATGCTGAATGCGGCATCTTCGTCTTCCCGTCGATTGTTGAAACCTTTGGTAACCCTCTGTTAGAGGCTATGGCGGCGGGTGCGGCTATTGCCTCATCGAATTCCGCGGCGATGCCAGAAGTCATCGGCGATGCTGGGTTGTTGTTCCAACCGCACGATGCTGCCGAGATGGCGGAAAAGATTGGTCTTCTGATTGAAGATCGGCAGTTGCGCATTGATCTTGGAAAAAAGGCGAAAGTTAGGTCGAGGTTGTTCGATTTGTCCAAAACCGCCGAACAAACCCTGTCTGTGCTGGATGCCGCCGCCGGAACTGTTCTGCCCGTCCGTCGCACGGTCGTATGAGCCGATCGGTACTTATCGTAACCCTGCCGCCTGATCGCGGCGGTGTTCCCGAAAAAGCCCGTATTCTATCGAATTTTCTCCGGGAAAGCGGTAACGACGTTACTGTTGCCCATTACGCCACACTTTCTGGAAACCGGGACCTCGTGGTTCCCAGTTGGACTCTTATCAGGGGAAATTCACCCGGTGTTTTCCAGACGTCATGCTTCACCGATTTTCCTTGCATTGCCGTGGGGTGTTATCTGCCGGAACTGGAATTTACCTATTATCTGCCGACAGGAAGATGGCGGGAACTCTTGGCTCGGTTTGATCGGCATATCGTTGTCTCGGGAACGGTCCTGACGGGGTATACCCTAGCAACGCTTGGCCTTCCGCATATGGTCTGGTGTGCCAGCACGATGATTGATGACAGGGTTGACCGCCGCCGGGCTATGTCCTTCCCGCGTGGCCTGTTTGACCGAATGATTCCAGGGCCGGTTCAACGCAAAATGGAACGTCGTGTGTTGTCCGGTCCGGGAATTTTTATGACCGTCAGTTCCTACGCCCGGAAAACCTTGATCGAAGCCGGGATGGACCCGGAGAGAAGCACGGTGGTCCCCGTGCCTGTCGATCACGAAGTTTTTCGTCCGCCGGCGTCGCCGCCGGAAACGGGGAGGATAGGTTTCGCCGGTAGGGCAGAAGATCCTCGCAAGAATCTCCCCCTGTTGTTGCGGGCACTTAAAATTTTGCGGGATCGGGGGGAAGGGATAGCGTTGTCAGTCACCGGCGATCCGAACGGCGGTCTGATGAAAATCGCTATCGATCTGGGGGTGGATAAATACGTTACATGGACCGGTTGGTTATCGGATGGTGAATTGCCGGAATTCTATCAATCGCTCGACGTGTTCGTTTTTCCTTCAGGCAAGGAAGGTCTTGGAATATCCGGCATTCAGGCGATGGCATCCGGCGTTCCCGTGGTTTCCACCCGATGCGGCGGACCGGAAGATTACGTAATTCCCGACAGAACAGGGGTTCTGGTTGATGCGGACGAAAACGAGATGGCGAATGCGATTTCCGCTATCGTTTCGTCGCGGAACCGCCGGCATCGAATGGGGGAAGAGGCCCGGTCGCTGATGTTGGACCGCTACGCCATTGCGCGCTTCCAGAAAGACGTATCCAAAATTTGGCGCCACACCTGGGGGGATGATCTCCACAATGCGCGCGACTGACCCCGGTTTCGATATCAGCCAACACAGGTCCGGACCAGTTCCATGAAAGAACATCCTTCGGTTATACTTGTGGGAGAGACGTTCCCGGCATCGCGTACGACGCAGCGGGCAAATGCCATGCAAGCAATGGGCTGCAGGGTGGACTCGGTTGCCACAACACCTCCGGAAACTGACTACGAGACGCGGCCCGACCTGATCGCCCGCTTGCGATATCGTTTGAGAATTCCCGGGGATCCAGCGGCGGCCAATGCCCGGCTGTTGGATAGAGTAACATCCGACACCGACGTTATCTGGCTCGAAGCGGCCAGGATGATTGAGGCGAAAACGCTTTGGCGGGCGAAAGAGATTAATCCGGATATTCAAATCCTCTGTTATTCCGAGGACGATCTGATGAACCCAAGGAACCGGTCGCGGCAGCAGGAGCAAATATTACCTATCGTCGACCTTTGGGTAACAACAAAATCCTTTAATGCGGACCGATTAGAACTGCCGTCCCTTGGTGTCCGGAAGATATTGTTTGTGAATAACAGTTATGATCCCGGGGTTCACCGCCCGGTCGAGCTTAAACCCGAAGACCGGACCGTCTATGGTTCGCCCATTAGCTTTGTCGGTTCTTTCGAAAAACCAAGATCGAATTCGCTCCTCGCACTTGCCGAAGCAGGGCTGAAAGTGAGGGTTTGGGGCAACGGATGGGAGTCTATGACAAAATCCCATGAAAACTTAAGGATTGAAGGGCGCCCGGCCTACAATGATGAATTTGCGAAAGTAGTTGCTGGAACTCCGATCAACCTTTGTTTTCTTCGGCACGCGAATCGCGACCTTCAAACCTGCCGGTCCATAGAACTGCCGAGTTGCGGCGGTTTTATGGTTCACGAACGAAACGAAGAAATCTCGCACCTTTTTCCGGAAAATGTTTCAGCGGTGTATTTTACGGGTGACCGGGAACTATGCCGGGTCTGTCATGAATGGTTGTCCAGGGATCGCGATCGAAAGGCGGTTGCAGCGGCCGGTATGAAACGGGTCGGCGAGATGCAGATGACCCATGCGGATAACATACAGCGAATTTTCGATCGGCTGATTGGCATTGCGGCGGGAAGCGCGAAATGAAAATTGTCGTCAACGCGCTATCGGCCCGGCGGGGCGGCATAGTCACCTATACAAGAAACCTGATGCAGACGTTCCGGAACCGGAACGTCGACGCGGTTTTCGCATTGCCTGTCGACAGTGAAATCCCTGATGAAATTCCAACTATCCGGTTCCCGGTGACAGGGATGTCACCGTTGTCCCGTGCAGTTTGGGAACAAATCTTGTGGCGGCGGGTCGTAAAGCGTCAAAAACCCGATATCCTTTATTCGTCTGCGAATTTCGGTCTTATCGCGTCGCCTGTTCCGCAGGTACTTCTCGTGCGCGAGGGCGGGTTGTTCGATCCGTTTTATTTGACGAATGTAGCTCCGTCGCTGGGGGTCGGGGCCTTGTTTGAAAGGGTGTTGAGGCGAAAGCTGATTCTCGCGTCGGCCCGATCATCGGACATGATCCTGACCCCGACAAACGCCATGAGCGAGCTGCTTGCCAATTGGACCAGGGAAATATCCGAAAAGCTGGATACGAATTTGTATGGCACATTGCTGGATCATTTTCATCGAGGGGCGGAACATCGTCCCTGGAAGAAGGATGGTGTCATTCGATTGCTGACAGTCTCGGCCTATTACGCCCACAAGCAGCCCGGGCTGGTGGCCGAGGCAGTAAGAATTCTCAACGAACAAGGCGTTCCCGCCCATCTGTCGTTGACGCTGGATCTCGATCAAATGGAGAAAACGCGTGGAAGCGCCAAGGATATTTTTCTGATACAAAAAGGTGTGGAGCGGGGTCAGGTCACGCTGCTCGGACAGGTGAAGTACGACGACCTGCCGGAACTCTATGCAAACCACGATGTATTCGTGTCAGCGTCGATTTCGGAGACGTTTGGCCATCCGATGATCGAGGCCATGGCAAGTAATACGCTGATCGTCGCTGCCGATACCCCTGTTCATCGCGAGGTGTGCATGGATGCCGCCGCCTATTTCGGCTCGCTTTCTGAGCAATCGCTGGTCGAGACATTGACGGACTTGGACCGGAATGAAGACCGCAGAGACGAAATGCGAAAGCTGGGTCAGACCTACAGCGTCGAACAATACGGGTGGGACCGTCATGTTGACCGCCTTCTGGGTCATTTCGAAGACTTGCTCGATTCAAAAA